>CAYTJT010000050.1:0-5512 GCA_964438105.1 uncultured Rhodothermales bacterium
CGCGCGGGCGGGCCCCGCCGCCCGCCCCGGCTGGCTGTCGCGCCTGCTCCGCCTCGGCGACGTCGAGGTGTACGCGCGGCAGACGGTGCTCGCCGCGCTCGGGCGCTAGCCGCGCCGCCCCCGTTTCCCACCCGCCCGGACGGCCTCGCGTCGTTCGGGCTTTTTTCTGCGGCGCGGCCGGGGTCCAAGACCGCCTCGCCGCTCGCTATCTTCGGAGCGCTTCCCGTCCACCGCTCCGCCATCGCCATGCCCGTCCGCTTTCTGCTCGTCGCCCTCACCGCATTTTTGCTCGCCGGATGCGGCGACGGGCGCGAGACGCTCGTCGTCTACTCCCCGCACGGCAAAGAGCTGCTAGGGGCCTACGAGGACGCGTTCGAAGAGGCCTACCCGGAGGTCGACGTGCAGTGGCTCGACATGGGGAGTCAGGAGGCGTACGACCGCGTGCGCACCGAGGCCACGAACCCGCAGGCGAGCGTGTGGTGGGGCGCGCCGCAGACGATGTTCTCGAAGGCGGCCGACCAAGGCCTCCTCATGCCCTATGAGCCGACGTGGTCCGACGCGGTGCCCGCCGAGGCGCGCGACCCCGAGCACCGCTGGTACGGGACGTACCGCACGCCCGAGGTCATCATGTACAACCACGACGCCGTCGACTCGACCGAGGTGCCGACCACGTGGGACGACCTCCTCGACAGTCGCTTCGCCGACCGCATCATCGTGCGCTCCCCGCTCGGCTCCGGCACGATGCGGACGATCTTCGGCGCGATGATCCAGCGCCAGCCGAGCGTGGAGGAGGGCTTCCGCTGGCTCGCCCGCCTCGACGAGAACACCAAAACCTACGCCGCGAACCCGACCCAGCTCTACCTCGCGCTCGCGCGCGGCGAGGGCGACATCACGCTGTGGAACCTCCCCGACGCCTACCTCCAGAGCCGCGACCTCGGCTACCCGTTCTCGTGGGTGATCCCGGAGCAGGGGACGCCGGTGCTCGTGGACGCGATCGCGCTCGTGGACGGCGCGCCGAATCCGGAGCGCGCGAAGCAGTTCTACGAGTTCGTGACCTCGCGCGAGGCCGTCGTCGAGCAGGCCGAGCGCTTCCACCGCATCCCCGTCCGGACCGACATCGAACCCGAGGCGCTGCCCGCGTGGATGCGCGGCGACGTCCGCGCGATGGACGTGGACTGGGACCGGCTCGCCGAGGAGGGCGCGGACTGGATGCAGCGGTGGGACGAGGACGTCAAGGGGCGCGGCACGGCGTACCTCCAGTCCAACCCGCCGCCCGCCGACCCGGTCAGCGACTGAGCCGCAGCCGCGACGCGCCGACGATCTGTTTCGTATCGGGTACCTGGGCGTACGCCACGACGGCGGCGTTCTCCGCGTCGAGGTCCGAGGGGAGGCCGAGCGTTTGTGAGCCCTCACCGGCCCCCACCGTCTCGAAGGCGCGGACGACGTTCGCGTGGCGCAGCGTCCGGCCTGCGTTCTCGCCGCGCGGCACGGCCTGCTCCGCCCGGCGCTGCACGAGGGCGAGGTGCAGGGCGGCGCCGTCCGGCGCATCGGTGACGGCGTAATCGATCCGAACCTCGGAACCTTCGAGAGCGACGTGCAGCTCGATGGTGGCGAGCGCTGGGGCGCTGAGCGCGTGCTGGATGGCGCCCTCCGCTGCCGCGCGGCGCGAGCCGACGAACTCCCGTTCGCCGTTGACGACCATCTGCGGCGTGTAGACGCGGCCCGAGCCGACGGCCCGAGCGTACGCGCGCTGACGCTGCGAATGGGCCGCATCGCTGAACGGGTCGGTCCAGCCCAGCCGGTTCCAGTAGTCGACGTGGAAGGCGAGGGGGAAGAGGCGCGCGTCATCGCGGTCAGCGAGGTCGTAGAGGAGCCGGTCGGCGGGGGGGCAGGAGGAGCAGCCCTCGGACGTGAACAGCTCGACGACGGCGACCGGCGCGTTTTCGAACGCCGGCTCGGGCGATGCCACGGAGGCGGCGGCCTTTGCCGCTGGCACGTCGGCCGCTGCGTCGGCGAGCGGAGGGGACATGTCCACCCCGCCCGCTCGGAGGCCGAAGAGCAGAACGGCCAGGGCGAAAGAGGCGAGCGTAATCGGGACAATGATCTTCATAGCCAGGGTATCTTCGAACAGAGCTCTACGCCCCGCAGGATAGCGGGCTGATCTTCGATGCACGTCACGTCTACGTTATCTCTAGGCCCTATGCCCGCGCACCTTCTTCTCGTCGCGCTCGGCGGTGCGCTCGGCGCTGCGGCCCGCTACGGGCTCGGGCTGTTCGCCGTTCGGGTGTGGGGAGCGGGGCTACCCGTCGGGACGTGGGCGGTGAACCTCCTCGGCTCGTTCGCGATCGGCGTGGCCGTGCCCTTCATCGTCGCAAAGGGGGGCACGGCAGAGGGGTTGCGCCTCGCGCTCGTCATCGGCTTTCTCGGCTCGTTTACCACGTTTTCGACCTTCAGCCTAGATACGTACGCGCTGTGGGAAGAGGGCCACGCCGGCTGGGCACTCGTGAATATGGGCGGGAGCGTGGTGCTCGGGCTCGGCTGCGTCGCGCTCGGTCTGTGGCTCGGGCGGTGGGTGGCGTAGGACGAAAAAGGCCGGCGAGCCACTGGGCCCGCCGGCCTGAAAGAGCCGGGAGAGGAGCGCTGCGCTAGGCGAGCAGGTAGTAGAGGATCAGCCCGCCGACGGGGAAGAACACGATCAGCAGCGTCCACAGCACCTTGTCGCCCGTCGTGCGGCCGCTTTGCCAGAGGTTTACGAGCGCCACGATATCGAGGATGACGATGATGAGCGTGCACGGGCCCCACGCCCACGGCCGCCCCAGAAGCTCGATGAGGTTGCCGCCGGCGCACCCGGTGAGAAGGAGGGCGAGGAGGGCGAGGGGGAGGACGGGGAGCGCCGAGCGAAGATGACGGGTGAGCGGCATGGTCGGACGGGTGTGGGTGAGCAGAGAGGGTCAGGCGCGGGCGTCGCGGACTTTACGCTGGCCCCAGACGAGGTAGATCAGAATCCCGACGATGGGGATGCATATGAGCAGCGTCAGCAGCACCTTCGTCCCGATCACGAGGTACGTCTTCCACACCGAGATCGTCGCGAGGAGCGCGAGGATGCCGTTGAGCACGGCGAGCGCTGTGAGAAGGACGGTCGTCGCGAGGGCCGTGAGGCTGAGGACGGTGGCGAGAGCGAGCATAGCGGGAGGCGTCGGTGATCGGGCTAGACATACGATGCGGCGTGCGTGAGGTTACAGCGGAGGCGGAACCGCCCGCCCGCCGTAGCCGTGTTCGCACGCTCCCGACGGCCCGCACCCTGCGCTATGAACATCGGCCCCATCCAACTGCCCGACCGCCCGCTCCTCCTCGCCCCGATGGAGGACGTCAGCGACCCGCCGTTCCGCATCCTGTGCAAGCGGTTCGGCGCGGACATGCTCTACACCGAGTTCATCTCGTCCGGCGGGCTCACCTACGGCGCCGAGGGCAGCGTGCGCAAGCTCGATTTCTACGAGCAGGAGCGCCCGCTCGGCATCCAGATCTTCGGCGGTGAGGTCGAGCAAGTCCGCGAGGCGGCGAAGATCACCGACGCCGCCGGGCCCGACCTCATCGACATCAATTTCGGCTGCCCGGTCAAAAAGGTCGTCTGCAAGGACGGCGGCGCGGGCATCCTCCGCAACCTCGACAAGATGCAGCGGATCACCGCCGCCGTGATCGAGGAGGCGACGCGGCCCGTCACCGTCAAGACCCGCCTCGGCTGGGACGACAAGTCCATCCAGATCGTCGACGTGGCGCGGATGCTCGAAGAGACGGGCATCGCCGCGCTCGCGGTCCACGCCCGCACGCGCTCGCAGATGTACAAGGGCGAAGCGCGCTGGGAGTGGCTCCGGCGGATCAAAGAGGAGGGCGTCCGCGACATCCCGCTCTGGGGCAACGGCGATGCCTTCGACCCCGAGCGCATCAAGGCGATGTTCGACGAGACGGGCGTGGACGGCGTGATGATCGGCCGCGGCGCGATCGGCAACCCGTGGATCTTCCGCGACGCCCGCGCCTTCCTCGACACCGGTGAGGTCCCCGACCCGCCGTCGTGGGACGAGCGCGTGAGCGTCGTCGCCGAGCACCTCCAACTCAAGTGCGAGTGGCTCGGCGAGCGGAAGGGCGTGCTCGAGATGCGGCGGATGTACGGCGGCTACTTCAAAGGGATGCGCAACGCGAGCAAGCTCCGGGTGCTGCTCATGGAGCAAAAGGAGATGCACGGCGTGCTCGACGTGCTCCTAAACTTCCGCGAGGACGAGCCCGAGGTGCAGGTGGCCGTGCGCGAGGCCGTCAAGCCGGCGCGGCTGCCGAAGACCGTCGCCGCGAAGCTGCCGCGCCCGAGCCGCGAGGCCGCGGGGGTGTAGCGCCGTGGCGACCGTCCGCCTTCTCCGCGCCGACGAGGCCGAGGTACTCGAATCGGTCGTCCCGGGTGTCTTCGACCACGCTATCGATTCGGCGCAGGCCGCCGCCCTCTTCGCCGATCTGGGCCACCACCTCGCCGTCGCGCTCGACGGAAGTCCGGTAGTCGGCATGGCTTCGGCTGTCGAGTACTGCCCGGACAAACCGCCTGCTCTCTGGATCAACGAGGTCGGCGTGTCGCCGGACTATCAGCGGCGAGGGCTCGGGAAGCAACTGGTTTCTCTTCTGCTGGAGCACGGGCGGGCGCTCGGTTGCGCCGAGGCGTGGGTCGGCACGGAGCTCGACAACGAAGCCGCGCGGCGGCTCTACGAGGTATCCGGCGGCGGGGTGGGCGAGTCGTTCGTGATGTACGCGTTCCCGCTCGGGTCGGAGTGAGGGCGGCGGTATATTGGCAGCACCCTTTTTGGTCCAATCCTTTCGAGCTATGAGCGTTGGTCGGAACGAGCCGTGCCCCTGCGGGAGCGGCAAGAAGCACAAGCACTGCTGCGCCGGGAAGAAAGAGCGCACTCCCCAATCGATGTGGACGACGGTGCTCGTCGCGCTCGTCCTCCTCGGCGGGCTGCTCTTCGCGGGCGTCACCCTCTTCGGGGACGACGAAGCCCGCGGCAGCGAGGCCGATGGCGTCGTGGACGGGCGCGTCTGGTCCGAGGAGCACGGCCACTGGCACGACGTGCCGTAGCCGGTCGCCTATGGGTTACGCTGGCGGGGGGCGCGGGTCTGAAGGCGTATGCCCTTCGACGCTACCTGCCACCGCCGCCGCTCGATCCGCCTGCCGCTCTACGACTACGCGCAGCCCGGCGCGTACTTCGTCACGATCTGCACCCACGACCGGGCGTGTGTTCTCGGCGAGGTGACGGGCGACGCCGTGCGCCTCAGCCCAGCCGGCGAAGTCGTAGTGGCGTGTTGGGAGGCGCTGTCCGAGCAATTCCCCCGCATCGTCCTCGATGCGTTCGTGGTGATGCCGAACCACGTCCACGGCATCATCGGCATCGTGGCCGGCGACGGGCGTGAACGCGACGGCGGGCGTGAACGCGACGGCGGGCGTGAACGCGACGGCGGGCGTGAACGCGACGGC
>CAYTJT010000050.1:5612-16259 GCA_964438105.1 uncultured Rhodothermales bacterium
GGGCGTGAACGCGACCGTAGTAGGGGTTTGATTAATCAAACCCCTACGCCTGCGGAACGCTGGATTCTGATGAGGGCGCCCGGCGTCCCATTGGGCAAAATCGTCCGCGCGTTCAAGGCGCGTGCCACGCGGCGTATCCGGCAGGCAGGGAGGCCCGGTTTCGCGTGGCAGCGCAACTACCACGAGCGCGTCCTCCGCAACGAGCGCGAGCTCGACCTCACCCGCCGATACATCCGCGACAACCCGCTGCGGTGGCACCTCGACCGGCTCCACCCGAAGTAGGTCCGGGAGGGTCAGCTTGTGCGCAGCCGGAAGAGCGCCTCGTCGAGCGCCCACAGGCCGAGGCCGAAGGCGACGAGCACGGCGAGGGCGAGGATCGGCTCCCAGATCACGAACCCGCCGATGACGCCGAGAATCCCGCCGAGGTACTTGATGTAGTTGAGCTGCTCGTTCGAGGTCTTCTTCAGGAGGTTCTCGAGCTGCGCCTCGTCGAAGCCGCGCGCGTTCTCGACGATCATCGCGTACACGTCGAGCCGCTCGACGAAGCCGAGGACCGTCTTCGTCGCGAGCGTCTCGATCTGCTCGCTCCGCGCCTCCACCTTCTCCGGCACCTTGTCGAGCGCGACGTCGATCCGGTCGAGGAGGGGGTCGAGCGCGCCGGGGAGCTCGCGCACGGCCCGCTCGATGCTCCGCTGGAAGGCGTCCTCGTTGACGGCGCGGTACGCCTTGAGCGCGAGCCCGCGGAGGCCCTGCCCGGCGTAGTCCTCAATCTTCTCCATCGCGACACGCGTCAGCTCCGCCCGCATCTCGTCGGAGCCGAGCACGCTCTCGACGTAGGCCGCCGTGAGGGCCTTCAACTCGTCGCGGAACCCGGGGTCCTCGACGACGGCCTTCAGCACGCCGACGGCCTGCTCGCGGTAGGTCCGGATCGCCCCGCTCTCCTCGATCTTCTGCTTGATGATCTCCTCGTTGATCAACTCCTGCGAGATCGCCTGCGCGAGGCGGAAGATCACGCGCTCGCGCTGCGCCGGGATCAGCCCCTGCGGCACGATCGGGCGCTTCTCGCGCGGCTGGAACAGCATCGTGATCGCGAGCCAGTTCGTCGCGAACCCGATGAGCCCGCTGACGGCGAGGATGCGGAGGAGGCCTTCGACGGGGAGCACGCGGCCGAAGAGGTCGACGGAGGCGCCGGGGAAGTCCCACGCAAACGACACGGCGAACAGCACGCCGAGCACCCACGGGATCAGCCGCAGCACCGGGAGGACCTGCCCGAGGCGGCCTTGGAGGCGGGGCGGTTCGGGAACGGGCGAGGGTGTGGCGGGCGGGCGCTTCGGGAGGTGGCGGCGGACGTAGCGCGCGACGAGCAGGCCGAGGTCGTGCGCGCGCCGCCGGGTGACGGCCTTCGCCTCGGGGATCGAGTGGACGTGCTCGCTGTCGTCGTCAGAAGACGGGTCGTCCGTCGACGGCTCAGTGGCGCCGGAGGGCAGCGTCGCTGCGGGTTCGTCGTCCTCGTCGAGGGCGTCGAGCGTGTCGGGGTCGATTACGCCGGGGACGGGGACGAAGGTGCGGCGGGGGCCGTCGTCGCGGCGCTTGTCGGGGGCATTCCCGCCGGGGCGGGACGGGCGGTCGGAAGAGGGCATGGGGGCTCTTACGCGAAGCCGAGCCGTTTGGCTTCCTTCTGCATCCCCGCGATCACCGTTTCGATGTGCTCGGTGAGATCAACCCCCAGTTCCTCCGCGCCTTGGCGGATGTCGTCGCGGTGGATGGCGGCGGCGAAGCGCTTGTCTTTCAGCTTCTTTTTGACCGAGCGCGGCGTGAGCCCGTCGAGCCCGTTCGGTCGGACGTAGCCGACGGCGGTGATGAACCCGGCGAGCTCGTCCACGGCGAAGAGGGTTTTCGCGAGGGCCGACTCGCGCGGCACGCCGGAGTAGGGCGCGTGGCCGAGGATGGCCGTGCGGATCTCCTCGTCGTAGCCGCGCCGCTCTAACTCTTGGACACCGACGAACGGGTGCTCCGCGGGGTCGGGGTGCTTTTCGTAGTCCATATCGTGCAGCAACCCCGCGATCCGCCAGCGCTCGACGTCGGCACCGGTGCGGCGGGCGTACTCTGCCATCGCGGCTTCGACGGCGTAGGCGTGGCGGCGGAGGCTGTCCGTCTCCGTCCACGCATGGAAGAGTTCGAGGGCGTCGTCGTAGGAAGGTTTGGGGTTTGAAGTCATGGGTTTGGGGTTAGCGATGACTAAGCCGAGTGGGATCGATGGCGGGTGGAATGATCTCCAGTCCCCATTCTCGAACACCGAGCCAGCCCGTTTCCTCTTCGCTAGGTAGCAGCGCGGTCCAATCCACTTCATCCCGAGATGCCTCCGGGCCACCGATAAGTAGTGTGAACGGAGTCTGTTCCTGACCTGTGTCTCCGAACCAAGTGTAGCCGATCACAACCGTTACCCCGTCTCGAATCTCAACTCCTTCCGGTTTGAACCCGTCGCACCACAAAAAGCGAAGGCGGTCGTCTTCGAACTGCGCCAATTCAGAACTGACGCGGTAGGTTAATCGGCTCCAGAACTCTTGCTCATTCATAGGGCAGGATTACACAACACCAAACTCATAACTTCAAACTCACGACCGGACGAAGTCCGCCACGATCCGGGCGAGATCGGGGCCGCGGTCTTCCTGAACGAAGTGGCCTGCGCCCTTCAGCCGGGTGTGCGGCTGCCCGGCCGCACCGGGGACGTGGTTCTGTAGCGCCCGGTCGGCGCCGCGGAAGATGGGATCGCCCGTGGCGAAGGCGGTGAGGAACGGCTTGTCGAACCGGCCGAGCACATCCCACGCCGCGCGGTTGGCGGGGATCGCCGGGTCGTCCTCTTCGAGCGGGACGAGACGGGGGAGGGCGCGCGGCCCGGCCTCGTAGCTCGCGTCGGGGAACGGTGCGTCGTAGGCGGCGCGGACCTCGGGCGCGAGCGGCTGCGCGCACCCGGCGCGGACGATCCACCCGTGCGGGAAGATCGGCGTGTAGCGGGCGAACAGCTGCCAGATTTTGAAGACGAGCGGCGGCGGCCGGTCCGCCGTCGGCAGAAACCCGTTCGCGACGACGACGCGGGCAAACCGGTCGGGGTGCTCGGCGACGAGCCGCAGTCCAATCAGCGAGCCCCAGTCCTGGCAGACGAGTGTCACGGGCGGCAGATCGACGGCGTCCAGCCACTCCGCCATCCACCCGACGAGGCGGGCGTACGAGAAGTCTTCGATGCGGGCGGGCTTGTCCGACTTCCCAAACCCCGGCAGGTCCGGCGCGACGGCGCGGAGGCCAGTATCGGCGAGGACCGGGATCATCGTCCGGTAGAGGTACGACCACGTCGGCTCGCCGTGGAGGAGGAGCACCGGCTCGCCCGCGCCCTCGTCGACGTGGTGGAGCATCATCCCGTCCACCTCCGTCCAGTGCGGCGCGAACGGGTAGTCGGGGAGGTCGTGGAACCGGTGGTCGGGCGTGCGGAGGACTTGCATAGCGACGAGTGACGAGCGTGGAGTGACGAGTAACAGGGTATGGGCATTGCTCTCCCGCAACAAGCTGAGGTTCACATCTGCCGACTATGACGCGCTCACGACGATTCTGCCCGTCACGAACAAGTTCTCTGGATCAGCTTCGCTCATAAACGTCATTTCGATACGATCCTGCTTCATCTCGGTCTTGTGCCGCTCCGACCCGCCGAAGTAGGCAAGCTCTTTCAGCCAGATTCGTTCGAGCGCTGCTGCGATCTCAGTGAGAGGAAGTGACGGATCTGCGACCGAGCAGGTAATCAGGATGGCACAGTGAGGATCGCCGGTCTTCCTCACTTCCACGCTCGCGAAGGGGCCTGCTTCCTCAAGGAAATGACGAGCGTCGATCACAAACCCAGCGAGGTTAGCGCTGCTGCTCACGCTGCGTCGTTTTAGCACGGCGCTGATCTCCCGATTGATCGGTGGTAGCATTGCTGGAAGGTTGCGTCACTCGTCATTCAAAACACGTCCACGAGCCGGAGGTCCTTGAGGTACCGCTTCGGGTCGGACTGGAAGTCGGTGACGAGCTGGTTCAGGTTCGTCGCGGCCGTGTTGAGGTTGTTGTAGAGCGTCGGGTCGGTCAACATAAGCCCGAGCGTGCCCTCTCCCGCGTTCAACTTGGCGAGCACGGCGTCGAGTTCGGCGGATGTCGTCTCGAATGAGGCGAGGCTCCGGTCGACGGCGGCGAGCGTGCGGTTGAGGTTCTGGATCGTCGCGGCGAGGGAGTCGGCGTTCTCGTCGGCGAAGGTGCCAGCCGAGGCCGTCAACTCGTTCACGCCTGCGGCGGCGGCTTGCAGGCTCGCGAGCGTCGCGGCGATCTGGCCGCGCTGCGAGGCGAGGATCTGGTTCGTCGCGTCGGCGGCCTGGCGGAGCGAGGCCAGCGTGGCGCGGAGGTCGCTGTCGGGGTCGCCGAGCAAGCCGTCCACGTTCTCGAACGTTCCCGCCGCGCCGATGAGCAGGGTGTCGACGTTCCCGAAGATCCGCTCGGCGTTGTCCTGCACCATGTTGAGGATGTCCGACGAGGGCCGCGTCACGAGCGTGTCGCCGTCGCCCAGCGGCGGCGCGCCGACGGGGCCGGGCACGATCGTCACGCCGACGTCGCCGAGGGCGGAGAACCCGCCGATGCGGGCGACCGAGCCGCGCGGGAGGTCGGACGTGCCCGTGATGGTGAGCGTCGCTTCGGCGGCGCGGGCGCCGGGGAGGAGCTCCACCTCCGTCACCGTCCCGATCTGCACGCCGCTGACCTCGACGGAGTTGCCTGACGCCAGCCCCTCGGTGTCGTCGAAGACGGCGATGAGCTCGTACCCCGTGCCGAAGAGGGAGAGGCCCGAGAGGAAGCGGATGCCGAAGAACGCGACGAGCGCGGTGAGGACGATGGCGACGCCCACTTTGAATTCGTTTCCGTAGCGCATGGCTTAAGTCGTGGGCTGGCCGGACGCCGCGCGCCCGATCGTGTACTCGCTGGCGCGGACGAAGGCGAGCGTGGCCTCGTCGGCGCAGCAGTGGAGGTCGTCCATCGTCCCGGTCCAGTGCATCCGGCCCTGGTGCAGGAAGCCCGCGCGGTCGGCGATGCGGAGGACGGAGTGCATGTCGTGCGTGATGACGATGCTCGTCGCGCCGAGCGAGCCGGCGAGGCTGTTGATCAGCTCGTTGATGGTCTCCGACGTCTGCGGGTCGAGGCCGCTCGTCGGCTCGTCGTAGAGAATGTATTTCGGTTCGAGCGCGATCGCGCGGGCGAGCGCGACGCGCTTCTGCATCCCGCCGGAGAGCTCGTTCGGCTTCTTCGGCCCGACGTCCGGGAGGTTCACCATCCGGAGGCATTCGAGCGCGCGGTCCCGCGCCTCGGGCTTCGTCAGGTCAGTGAACGTGGAGATGGGAAACATCACGTTCTCCAGCGCCGTCATCGAGTCGAAGAGCGCGCCGCCCTGAAACAGCACGCCGAACTTGCGGCGGAGGCGGCGGAGGTCGTCGTAGGGGAGCGCGTGGGGGTCCACGTCGTCGACGAGCACGCGGCCCTCGTCGGGGTCGAGCAGCCCGATGATGTGCTTGAGCAGCACGCTCTTGCCCGAGCCGCTCCGCCCGATCACGGCGAACGTCTCGCCCTCGTGGATTTCCAACGAGACGTCGCGCAGCACGGGCCGCCCGGCGAAGCTCTTGGAGAGGTGCTCGATCTGGATCATGGAGCGGTTGGAGGTTGGAGGTTCGAAGGTATTGGGTGGGGAGGAGAGAACCTCAAACCTCCAACCCACGACTTCGAACCCTACAGCATGAGCACGGCGAGGACGTAGTCCGCCAGCAGCACGAACACGCACGACATCACCGTCGCCCGCGTCGTGCTCTGGCCGACGCCCTCGGCGCCGCCCGTCGTGAAGTAGCCGAAGTAGCACGAGACGCTCGTGATCGCGAACCCGAACGCGAGCGACTTCACGACGCCGAAGAACACGTCGTACGGGCGGAACAGCAGGCGCGCGCCGTCGACGAACGTCTGGAACGAGATCACCCCCGTCGCCTCGCCCACGACCACGCCCATCCCGATGCCGACCGTGCAGGCGACGACGTAGATGATCGGGAACATCAGCACGCCCGCGAGAATCCGCGGGAGGACGAGGTAGCTCGCCGAGTTCAGCCCCATCGCCTCCAGCGCGTCGATCTGCTCGGTCACGCGCATCGTCCCGAGCTCGGCCGCGATCCGCGCGCCGACGCGCCCGGCGAGGATGAACGCCGCGATCAGCGCGCCGAGCTCGAGGATGACGGACGTCGTGACGAACGAGCCGACGGCCGTCTTCGGGAGGTAGAACGAGCCCTCGAGCTGGTAGATCGACTGCACCGCCGCGACGGCCCCCGTGAACGCCGACGCGAGCGCGACGATCGGGAGGGAGTCGATCCCGACGCGGACGAACTGCTCGACGAGGTTGCGGTAGTAGAGCCGGAGGTGGCCCACCTGCCCGAACGCGCTCGCCATGAGCAGCCCGAACCGGCCGAGGCCGGCGAAGAGGGCGTGCGTTTGGGACCAGAGGTACGCGACCATGGGGTGTCACAGGGGGCGTGTATACTGGGCGAGCACCTGGGGCGTTCGTCGTCTCTGCGGCGGCCCGCACCGTCGCGGCCCCAAGGTACTCGTTTTCACAACCACCCTCCACGCACGACTCCCGCCCGGGGTCCCACCCGACCGACCGAATGGCCAAACCCAAAACGATCTTCACGTGCCAGACCTGCGGCCACGTCGCCCACCGCTGGATGGGGAAGTGCCCCGAGTGCGAGGAGTGGAACACGTTCGTCGAAGAGACCGAGCGCTCGGCGGTGAAGGCGCCCGTGATGCAGGTCGTCCCGACGTTCGGGCGCGGCACTACCGGGAGCAGGGCGCAGCGCATCACCGACGTCGAGGTGGCCGAGCAGCCGCGGCTCGTGACGGGGCTGGCGGAGTTCGATCGGGTGATGGGCGGCGGGATCATGCTCGGCTCGCTCACCCTCATCGCGGGCGACCCCGGCATCGGGAAGTCGACGCTGATGACCGAGCTCGGCCGGTTCCTCCCGGCGCACACCGTGCTCTACGTCACGGGCGAGGAGTCGGCGCGGCAGGTTAAGCTCCGCGCGCAGCGGCTCGGCGTCGACACGGGCGAGTTCTTTTTGCTCGCCGAGACGAACGTCGAGGAGATCGTCGCGGCCGTCCACGACATCGGCCCGGACGTGCTCGTGATCGACTCGATCCAGACGATCTACCGCCCGGACCTCACGAGCGCGCCGGGCTCGGTCAGCCAGGTCCGCGAGTCGACGGCGGCCCTCCTCAGCCTGACGAAGCAGATGGCGGCGGCGACGTTCCTCGTCGGCCACGTCACGAAGGCGGGCAGCATCGCCGGGCCGCGCGTGCTCGAGCACATGGTCGATACCGTCGTCTACTTCGAGGGCGACCGGCACCACGCGTACCGCATCCTCCGCACCGTCAAAAACCGCTTCGGCGCGTCGGGCGAGATCGGGCTCTTCGAGATGCGGGAGAACGGGCTGCGCGAGGTCGAGAACCCGAGCGAGATCTTCCTCTCCGAACGCTCTTTCGGCGCGAGCGGCTCGGCGATCGTCTGCGCCGTCGAGGGGACGCGGCCGATCCTCGTCGAGATTCAAGCGCTGGTTTCTCCGGCGTCCTACGGCACGCCGCAGCGGACGGCGACGGGCTTCGACCCGAAGCGGCTGCAGGTGCTCCTCGCCGTGCTCGAGAAGCGCGAGGGGATGCGGCTCTCGCAGCACGACGTGTTCCTCAACGTCGCTGGCGGCGTCCGCCTCGACGAGCCCGCCGTGGACCTCGGCGTGGCGCTCGCCGTCGCGTCGAGCTTCCGCGACGTGCCGACGGACTCCGGCAGCGTCGTCGTCGGCGAGGTCGGGCTGGGCGGCGAGGTACGGGCGGTGAGCCGCATCGAAGCGCGGGCGGCCGAAGTCCACAAGCTCGGCTTCGAGCAGGTCGTCCTCCCGAAGTCGAACCGGAAGGGCGCGAAGTTCCCCGACGGGCTGAAGGTGACGGCGGTGGGGCGGCTCGGGCAGGCGCTGGAGGCGGTGCTCTGAGCGAGCGCCGGCGCGGGGTCAATCTTCGTCGGCCCGTGCCAGCACGCCTTGGTAGAGGGCATCAGAGAAGCGGAAGCCGGTACGCAGCAGGTCGTCGAGAGCGGGGCGGACGGCCGGAATCAGCTCGCGCTGCTTGGCGCGGAGCAGGACACCGGCCGTGCCGATGACGGAGATTCCTCGCGTGGTCGCGAATCGCCGGGCCCGCCTCTCGTCCAGCAGCACCGTCGAGCCGGGAGTGTGCAGCGCGACGGCCAGCGCCTCGGACTCTCCGGCCCCGAACGTCAAAGCGCGGAGGAGGTCCACTTCGCTCGGCCGCTCGACGGGCACCTCGCGTAGCCAGTCGGGGCGCCGCCCGAATTCGGCTATCACCGCAGGCGGCGCGGCCAGGTCCGCGAACACGCCGGGGAGGAGGCGGAGGTGGCCGGCGCGGTCGAGGCCGATGAGCGGGGAGGCGTCTGCGATGACGAGGGGCACAGGGTCAGTCGGCTGCGTTCTGTGCGTCGAGCCGGTCGAAGGCCGCTAGCTCCTGGTCGAGGTCGCGCTCGGGGTAGTCCACGACGGGGATGCCGCGTTTGCCGAGCAGCTCGATGAACGTGCGGACGGAGTAGCCGGCCATTTCGGCGGCGTAGCCGAGGGAGACGTCGCCCTCCTCGAAGAGACGGATGGCGAGGAGGAGGCGGGCGCGCTCCGGGTCGAGGCTGAGCGGGAGGTCGACGGTCAGCGTGCTCATGGGCGCGGCAGTCTGGGAACGGGTGGTCCGAGGAGTGTACGTTCTGGCACCGACGATTGTCCCAAACAACCGGCGCGAAGTTCCCCGACGGGATGAAGGTGACGGCGGTAGGCCGGCTCGGGCAGGCGCTGGAGGCGGTGCTCTGAACCCGGCGCGCCTACGAACGACGTCGCGTCCGTAAACAAGACGTCGCGTCCGTAAACAAAGAGACCCGACCGCTGGGGGGAGCGGTCGGGTCTCCTTTTTTAGAGCAAGAGCCGGAAGGGTTGGGCTCTCTTCGACGCCCGAGCAGCTGGGGATGTGAAGTGCGGTTGATCGAGTAGGGTCTGCGGGAAGAACCTGGCTCGGGCACTGATAGCGCGCGCGGCGTGTCCGTGAGGTGCGATGTCAAAGAGGTGCTTAGGTGTGACGGAATGGCGGCCGAGGTGTTCCCGGAAAGCGCACGCGCCTGCTCCGGCACCGGCTCCGGGCAGCGGCCGGTGGGGCGCATCCCGCTGGGATCAGATCATTTGGCCGGCTTGTCCGTTTAGGGTGCACATCCGCTATTTTGCACCTCCGCGCGGTGGGCTCACCGCGCTTCGCCTTCCACACAATAACCCCGGCGCGGCTGCCGTTACCCGAGCGTGCGCCGCGCAGCCTACGCAGCATGGAGCACCTGCCTGACGGCGACCTCGTCACAGCATACCTAGACCACGGCGACGAGCGGGCCTTCCGCCTCCTCGTCGAGCGGCATCAAGACCGGATCTACGGGTTCCTGATGGGGATGGTGCGCGACCGCGAGGTCGCGAACGACCTCTTCCAGGAAACCTTCCTCCGCGCGATCGCCGCGATGCAGAAGCGACGGGGCTCGTACGAAAAGCAGGGCCGCTGGCTCGGCTGGGCGATGCGCATCGCCCGCAACGCCGCCCTCGACCACCTCCGCGCCCGCAAGAAATGGCAGGACGTGGACTCGGCGGACGAAGAGGGCACCTCGTTCTTTGAGCGCCTCCCCGACGAGAGCCCCGACGTCACCCTCACGCTCGACACCGCCGAGCGCATCGAGGAGCTGCGCGGGGCCATCGAACAGCTCCCGCCGGAGCAGCGCGAGGTCGTGCTCCTCCGCCACGAGTCCGAACTCACCTTCCGCGAGATCGCCGAGATCACGGACGTCTCGATCAACACCGCCCTCGGGCGGATGCGCTACGCGCTGATCAACCTCCGCAAGATCCTCGTTCCGGACGCCGCCCGCAATAGCTAGCCGCTGACCCCCGTTTGCACCCCGCACCGACCGACTAGCCTCTGTCCGACTGATACTATGCACGACCCCCACGACGCCATCCGCCGCCTCTACGGCGAGCCCGGCGCCCCTGCCCCCGGAGGGGAGCCCCCCGACGGGACCTCCCCCGAGGCACAGGCCGAGTTCCGGGCGATGGCCGACTTGAAGGCGGCGCTGGACGCCCTCCCGCCTCGCTCGCCCGATCCCGCCGCCGTCGACGCCGTCGTCGCGGCAGCGGGGGAGGCCGCGCGCACGGCCGCGCTCGGCCCGGTGCGCGCCGTCTACGGCGAAGCGGTAGATCTCGGGACGGACGCGGCGCGCGACGAAGCCCGTGCCCTCGCCGAGGTGAAGGCCGGGTTGGATGCCCTCTCGCCGCAGCGCCCTGACGCCTCGCTCATCGACGCCGTCGTCGCGGCAGGGGGAGAGGCTTCACGCTCCGCCGCGCTCGCGCCGATCCGCGCGGTCTACGACGAGGACGCCCGACCGCTCACGACTCACGCCGCCGAGGCCGAAGCCGCCACGCTGGCGCCGCTGAAGGCCGCGCTCGACGCCCTCCCGCCCCGACGCCCCGACCCCTCAGT
>CAYTJT010000051.1:0-16184 GCA_964438105.1 uncultured Rhodothermales bacterium
CTCCGGCGTGCCCGTGCGCTCGTCCTCCTCGGGCAGCGTGTCGAGGCCGAGGGGGGCGGCGTGGGACGCGTCGGGGGTGGCAGCGGCGCGCTCGGGCTCGGGCTCGGTGGTGCGGGCGATGAGTTCGATCCGGTCGAGCACGCCGTCGAACCGGTCCTCCTGCTTCGGCCCCCAGTAGCCCAGCCACCCCCGTACGCCGCCGACTAAAGCCAGCGCAACCCCGCCCATCAGCACGGCGGCGACGAACAGCTCGGGGTCGGCGGCAAAGCCGAGAGCGAGGAAGAGGAGCGCCATCGCGCCGTGGACGGCCGTTACGATCCCGATCGTCTTCGCCGTCTCCCGCGCGGACTGCCGGAGCGTGGCGCGCGTCCCGCCGCCCTCGGCCGGTTCCAGCGTGAGCCGCATCGCCGTGCCGGCGTTGTTCGACGTGCGCTTGACCGCCGTCCACTCGCGCATCTGCCCGATCTGCCCGATGCTCCCGTCGTCGTCGAACGTGCGGCGGACCTCGGCCACGATCCGCGCCCACTCCTCGTCGGACACGTCGGACGGGATGACGCGCGTGCGCTCGACCTCGGTGGGCGCGCCGAGAAACGTGTGCACGTCGTCGCGGGGCGGCACGCTCAGCTCGGCCGCTGCCGCCGCGACGTGCGCCGGGTCGATCCCCGACGCCGCGCCGATCTCTTGCAGCTCGGCGAGGGTGAGCGCGCCCCGGCTCGCCGCCTCGGCGCGCTGCGCTTCTTCCTGCCGCTTCGCGGCCCGCTCGAAGATGGCGTGCAACTCGGCTTCGGAATAGCGGCGGTCGTCGGTCATGGGGCGCGGCGTGAGAGGTTCGGGCGCGGCTAATTTACGGCCTGGTCGCCGCTGGCGTTGCGGCGCGGGCGGGCACCGACGGCCCGGCCGCCCGTACCACCGCCCCCCTCTCTCCACCGCCCTGCCGATCCATGCCCCCGCCCGACCCCGACACCTTCGACGGCCTCCTCCGCGTCCGCCCCCTCACCCCCGACGACTACGACGCCGTCGTCCGCCTCCAGCAGACGGGCTTCCCCGGGATGACGGCGTGGACGCCGCGCGAGTTCGCCAGCCACCTCGAGGTCTTCCCCGAAGGCCAGCTCGGCGTGGAGGTCGAGGGGCAGCTCGTCGGCTCGTCCTCGTCCCTCGTCGTGGACTTCGACGAGTACGGCGAGGGGCACGGCTGGGACGCCATCACCGCGAACGGCCTCATCACGAACCACGACGGCGCGGGCGACACGCTCTACGGGATCGAGGTCGTCGTGGACCCCGCGTACCGCGGGCTGCGGATCGGGCGGCGGCTCTACGAGGCGCGCAAAACGCTCGCGCGCCGGCTGAACCTCCGGCGGATCGTCGTCGGCGGGCGGCTGCCGGGCTACGCCGCGCACGCCGACGCCCTCACGGTGCCGGAGTACGTCGAGGCCGTCATCCGCGCCGACCTCCGCGACCCGGTCCTCACCTTCCAGCTCGCGAACGGCTTCGTCGTCAAGCGGATCGTGCGCGACTACCTCCCCGAGGACGGCGCCTCCGACGGGCACGCCGTCCTGCTCGAATGGGTGAACCTCCACTACACGCCGCACCCGTCGCGGCGCACGCGCGCGACGTTCCCCGTCCGCGTCTGCACCGTGCAGTACCGGATGCGGCCGGTGGCCGACTTCGACGACTTCGCCCGGCAGGTCGAGTATTTCGTCGACGTCGCCGCCGGCTACCGGGCCGACTTCGTGGTCTTCCCGGAGATGTTCACGCTGCAACTCCTGTCGTTCCTCCCGCCGAAGCCGCTCGGGCAGGGCGTCCGCCAGCTCACCCACTTCACGCCGGACCTCGTGGCGCTGGGGCGGCGGCTCGCGCTGAAGTACAACGTCAACGTCGTCGCGGGCAGCCACTACACCGAGCGCGAGGACGGGCTCTACAACGTCGCCTCCCTCTTCCACCGCGACGGCCGCATCGACGAGCAGGCCAAGCTCCACATCACCCCGAGCGAGCGGCGGTTCTGGGGCACGCGCGCGGGGCGGAAGATCCACGTCTTCGACACCGACCGCGGGCGCGTGGCGATCTCGATCTGCTACGACACCGAGTTCCCCGAGGTCGCCCGGATCGCGACGGCGAAGGGGGCGCAGATCCTCTTCGTCCCGTTCTGCACGGACAACCGGCAGGGCCACCTCCGCGTGATGCGCTGCGCCCAGGCCCGCGCCATCGAGAACCAGCTCTACGTCGTGACGAGCGGGTGCATCGGGAATATGCCCTCCGTCGAGAACATGGACGTGCACTACGCGCAGTCGGGGATCTTCACGCCCAGCGACTTCCCGTTCCCGCCCGACGGCATCGCCGGGCTCTGCGAGCCGAACGTCGAGACCGTCGTCGTGGCCGACCTCGACCTCGAGACGCTCCGCCGTAACCGCATCGACGGCACCGTCCGGACGTGGCGTGACCGCCGGCTCGACCTCTATGAGGTGGTCGAGAAGGAGCCACCGCCGGATGCCGCCCCGCACCTCGTCGTGGACGCCGTGCCCTACGAGGGCTCGGCCACGCGAGAGCCGACGCACGGGTGACCCCCCGCTTTTCCGTTCATCGCTCCGGGACAAGTCCCTGCGCTCAGGAACGGAAAAGCTGTCCCCCTCGACGAGGGGGATAGCCCGTTGAAGCCGGGAGCGTAGACTCGCAGAGTCGGAGCGACCGCGAAACGGGCGGGGGTCCGCGAGAAAAGCAGGGGGTCACGCCTCCACCGCCTCGCCCCGCTCCAGCGGACGCTCCAGCGCCGCCTGCCGCTTGCCGAGCTGCGACGACGCGTACTCCAGCATCTCCGTCGCCGTCAGCCCGAACGGGTTCTCCTCGCCGCCGTAGGGCGCGAAGTAGTCGCCGAGCGTCCCGACGACGAGCGGGAAGAGTGCCTCGGCCTCGTCGTCCATCACGTCGCGCAGGCCGGCGTCTCGCTCGAACGCCTCGCGGAGCACGTCGATGCCGAAGGCGACGTGGCGGGCCTCGTCGCGCTGCACGAGCCGGATGCCCTCGACGAGCCCGGGCATGATGCCGCGGCGCTCGAAGATGGAGTAGAACCCGTGGTAGCCCGTCTCGGCGAGCGTCCCCTCGATGAAGAGGTGGTACGTCGTCACGGCGCGGACGAGCGTTTCGTCGGAGCCGTCGGTAAGGAGCGCGTCGAGCGTGGCGGGCAGCGCCTCTTCGAATAAGGCGTGGTGCGACGGGCCGGTGTGCTCGCTCAAATCGACATCGCCGGCGACGGTGTCGATCCAGCGGCGGAAGAACTCGGCGTGCTTCGTCTCTTCCCAGATCTGCGAGGCGAGAAACGCGCACGCGGCCTCGTGGCCGGGCCGGTTGCGGAGGGCGATGAGCATCGGCGCAAGGTCCGAGGCGACGGCTTCTTCGCC
The DNA here is from genome assembly GCA_964438105.1 of uncultured Rhodothermales bacterium. GTDB lineage: Bacteria > Bacteroidota > Rhodothermia > Rhodothermales > JANQRZ01 > JBBSMX01. Next base: position 3,393 of record CAYTJT010000051.1, read on the forward strand.
GCCGAGGAAGAGGGCGCAGGCGCGGAGCGTGGCGTCGCGGCGCTCGGCGTCGAGCGCGTCCCAGTCGCGGCGGTCGGGGTCGAGGTCGATGGCTTGCGGGTCCCACGCCAGTTTTTTGGCCTTGTGGTAGCGCGTCCAGTGCGGGTTCGTGATCTGCATCGGCGGGGGGGTATAGGAATAGCAACATGTCTGGTACTTGCGACTCCAATGTATGTCTTCTGCCTTTCGATCCCGCCCCATGTTACGTCTATTCCCTCTCGTCGTCGTTTTGTTGCTGGTCGCTGCGCCCGTCGCCGCACAGTCGCCGGCTGACCCCGACACGACGTACCGAGTAGGCATCCGGACCACTCACGATATCCTCACGATGCCGCTCGGTATTAAGCGTCTCGACTTCGACGAGCGCACGCCCATCGACTTCAGCGATGAGGACGAAGCGAACGCCGCTGTCGATACAGTGTGGGTCTACGATGGCTCATTCGATGGCGCACCGGTCGATGCCGAGGCGTTACCCGACACGGGATTGGTGGCGCGCCCGTTCCTCAGTGTTCGGTCGCCCGCGTTTGCACAGGCCCTCACCACCTTCCAGCCGCACTCCATCGGGCGCGTCTTCCATCCTCCATTCGACACGCTCGTGGTGAACAGGCGTGGGCAACTGCGGAAGCGCAAAGACTTCTCGATCAGCTACCTCATCGGGTTCCGCAACAACGCCGACCGCTCAGACTTCATGACGGCCGTCGCTGCCCTCGGCGGTGTGCTCTGGGTATATCCCGACCGCAGGCTCGATGACTACAGAGGTGAGCTCTAGCGATTTCAGGGTACGTAGCTCCCCACGTTGAGGTCGATCGCCGCGCCGGTCGCGTGGTCCGTCTGCCCGCTCGGCTCGGACGTCGGGGCGGTCGCGTTCGTCGGCCCGGAGCGTCTTTTTCCAGCATCCCCCCCATCGCTGCGAGCGCGGCGCGGTCGTCGCCGGAGAGCGTCGGTCGTGGCCCGCGTGGGGCCGTGGAGGGGGCGATCGAGCCGGTGGTGGGGCAAGGCGCTTGAGCTTCTGGGCGAAGGGGCGGCTGACCGAGAAGCGGTCGGCGACGGCCCGCTCGGTGTCGTCACTGCGGAGGACGGCGTCGAGGACGCGCTGGCGGAGGTCGAGCGAGAAGGCTGCCATGAGAGGAGGGCGGGCAGGTGATCCGTCATAGCGGTCCGTCACGGCTTACGAAAAACCGTCCCCGCGCTACTATCGGAGCGTATGACATAGAGGTGGCACCGCGGGGTGGCATATTACACGTACGCGCGCGCGAAAAGCGATCCCGCCGCGCCGCGCTTCCCCCTGACATCGACTCCTACTCCGATGATCCGACTCTCCGCCTCCGACGCCAGCACCGCGAAGGGCCTCCTCTCCGGCCCCGCCTACGAGCCGCCGTACGACGGCGTCGTGCAAGACGAGTTCGCGTGGCACATCGTCAAGTACCTCCGCGAGGACGCCGCGCTCCGCAGCGAGGTCGAACTCGAAACGGCCGGCGCGTTCTTCACCGTCGACTTCGTGGCCGAGGTGCCCGGCCCCATCCGCCCGCGGCGCATCGCCATCGAATGCGGCGGCGAGCGGAACCTCCGCGACCACCAGCGCCGCCTCCGCCGCGACGCGACGCTGATCGCCTCGAACCGCCCGGACGGCAGCGGGCTGCCCGTCGTGGACGCCCTCTACCGCCTCCGCGGCTCCGACCTCCTCGACCACATGGAGGACTGCCTCTACCTCGTCGCGCAGTGGGAGAAATCTGCCCCTTCGACCCCGGACCTCTTTTCCGAACGCGGGCGTACCAACCTCACCACGCTCGCGACGCGCGAGGCGAAGAACCTCCGCCTCCGCCCGGAGCAGGCCGCCGCCCTGGTGACCTACGAGATCGACCCCGAGCAAGAGGAATACTTCTCGGAGCGCCACCTCTGGCATACTGCCAACGGCACGAACCCGTTTATCCTACTCCGCCGCTTCGACCGCCGCTTCAGCGAAGCATGGGAAGTGCACGTCGACGAGGCCGTCGCCCGGCCGCAACGCCTGCGCCCCACCGGCTCGTGACCGGCGGCCTGCGACGATAGCCTCGTGAGGAGGCCGCTGTAGGGGCAGGGGTGTCCCCTCAGCGTCACGAGGAGCCGCCTTCCCAGATTCGGGGAGGCGGCTCTCGTTTATACGGATCAGCTTCTATACGGGTCGGCTTCCTCAGACCTCGGCCGGGATGAACTCGTCGTCGGGGACGGTGGTGAACCCGTCGCCGCCTGCGACGAACTCGGGGTAGGCCTGCGTCGCGTGCTCGTGCAGGTCGAGCCCGAGCGCTTCCGGGTGCGCCTCGACGCGGAGCCCGACGACCCGGTCGATGGCGGTGAAGAGGCCGTAGGCGAGCGGGAAGACCCACAGGAACGCCGCCGCAATCCCGACGAGTTGCACGCCGACGGTGGCGAGGCTGAACCCGGCCGAGTCGAACAGCCCGGCGGCGAGCGTGCCCCACGCGCCGCAGACGCCGTGCACCGCGATCGCGCCGACGGGGTCGTCCACGAAGCGCTCCAGCCACGTCGACGCGTAGACGATGAGTACGCCGGCCACGGCGCCCGTCAGAATCGCGAACCCGGGCGCGAGGTTCGCGCAGCCCGCCGTGATCCCGACGAGCCCGCCGAGCACGCCGTTGAGCGTCATCGGTGCATCGGGCTTGCCGCTGCGGAGCCACGTCGTCGCCATCGCGAGGACGGCCCCGGCGGCGGCCGAGAGGAACGTGTTCATCGCGATGAGGGCGATCGACGGGTCGCCGACCGTGGTCGAGCCGGCGTTGAAGCCGAACCAGCCCATCCACAGGATGAACACGCCGAGCGCGGCGAGCGGGAGGCTGTGCCCGGCGAGGTGGCGCGGCGTGCCGTCGGCCGCGTACTTCCCGACGCGCGGCCCGACGACGAGCGCGCCCGCGAGTGCTGCCCACCCGCCGACGGAGTGGACGACGGTCGACCCCGCGAAGTCGATGAAGCCGAGCCCTTCGAGCCACCCCGAGCCGTTGAACAGCCCGCCCCACGCCCACGACCCGAAGACGGGGTAGAGCAGCCCGGTGATGATGACGGAGAAGATGAGGTAGCCGGTGAACTTCGTCCGCTCGGCCACGGCGCCCGAGACGATCGTCGCGGCGGTGGCGGCGAAGACGGCCTGAAACAGCCAGAACGCATAGGTCCACGCCTCGTCCTGCCCCTCGATGCCGCTGAGGAAAAACCCGTCCGTCCCGATCCACCCGTTCGAGCTTCCGAACATCAGCCCGAAACCGACGGCGAAGAACACGAGCGCGCCCGCCGCGCAGTCCATCACGTTCTTCATGATGATGTTGACGGCGTTTTTCGAGCGCGTCAGCCCGGTCTCGACGAGCGAGAAGCCGGCCTGCATGAAGAAGACCAGGATGGCGGCGAGGAGCACCCAGACGAAGTTCAGGTTGACCTGCACGGCGGCGGCTTCGGCGCTCCGCGCGAGAGCGGGGGACGAAGCGGCGAGCAAGGCGAGAGCTAACAAAATGAAGTGCATCGGATCGTGGGTGGTGGATAGTGAAGTTGATTTCGATAGAGTCATAAATTAAATAACAATAACACGTCGATGCATAAAATAATTAAGTCAAAATCTGGAAGCGCTTTCGATACGCAACGTGCAAGCGGGGTGCGCTTGGTGCGACGAAGGGGTGCGCCCGAACCTCACGCGTCCCGCGTATGTGTCCCGCGTTCTCGCGTGCACCCGTTGTGACACGGAGCTGTCACCGGTCCCCCGTACGTTGCCGTACACCAACCCCGACGGAGGACCTCATGCAAACCAACTGGCAACGACTGCGCGACCCGTTCGCCCCAACGGATATCGAGTGGAAGCCCGGCGCCGTCACGCGCGACCGGAAAAAGGGGCTCGCGATGGCGTACATCACCGCCCGCGCCGTGCAGGACCGGCTCGACGAGGTGTTCGGGCCGGGGAACTGGAAGAACGAGTTCCGCGCCGGCCCCGAGGGCGGGGTGATCTGCCGGATCTACTTCAAGAACGACGACGGCGAGTGGGTCTGGCGCGAGGACGGCGCCGACAACACCGAGGTCGAGGCGGTAAAGGGCGGGCTCTCGAACGCGCTCAAGCGCGCGGGCGCCGCGCTCGGGATCGGGCGCTACCTCTACGACATGCCTAGCCAGTGGGTGCCGCTCAACGACAAGGGCCGCTTCGCCGAGGTCCCGCGCATCCCCCGGCAGTACCTCCCGCGTCCCGCCGAGGCCGAGGGGCTGTCTCACCCGAACGGACCGCGTCGGACGGCTAACGGGCGTACGGAGAGGTCGGGAGTCCAAGGTAGCCGCCCCGCCGCGCAGAGCCCGTTCCCGAGGGGGTGAGGCGGCTGCGTGCGAATGAAGAGGGGCGAGCGCCTTCGCGGCGCTCGCCCCTTTGCCGTGTATAAGGGGGGAGTTCGTTGTCTCCGCGTCGCGGGAGCACGAACGAACGATGCCGTGGCGTTACCCGGTTGACTTCCTCGCACCTGTGGCTCTACTTTTGGGGCCGCCGTTGCGGGTTGTCGCGTGTTCCACGTGAGATCTACCGCGGCCGAGTTCCACCTACCACCCCATGCTTTGGGCGCTATACGCCACTTTGTTACCGCCTGCCTGGTCCTAGCCGCTGCCCTCTGGGTGCCCACCGCGTTCGGGCAACTCAGCGTGGATCGCCCGGCCGAGCCGCTGGACGCACGCCAGTCCGTCAACGCGTTCGCGCGGTGGGGCGGTGCCGAACCGCTCGACGGCCTCCGCATCGACGTGCCCGAAGGGTGGCGCGTCCGCAGCGTGTACGCCGTCGGCGCGGGCTCGACGACTCCGACGGCGTTGCGCCTCGCCGAAACGACCGGCGGCTACGAGGCTACCGCGCCGCTATCGCTCCGAGGCGCGCAGTCGCTCGTGATCGGGCTCACGGCCGGAGTGCGGTTGGGGTACCAAACGGTGCAATTCGCTCCCGTTCAGGAAGGCGAAGCTCGAGCCACCCGCCGGACGGAGTGGAGGGCGTACGTGCGGGAGGCCACGCCGCCCGGAGCGAACGAGGCGTTCCAGCTCACCGACGAGGCCCAACCCGTCGCGCTCCGCCGCGCCGCGCTCCCGAGCCTCGACCCGCGCGAGCCGCTTACCCTAGAGATGTGGGTCAAGACGGTCGGGTTGGACGAAGTCGTGCTCTCGACGTGGGACGGCGATGAGGAGCGGCCCTACCCTCTCGAGATCGTAGTGGACGGGCGCGGCCACCTCGTCTTCTACCGAGGCCGTCCGGGGTGGCACGAGGCCATGACCTCCCCGATGCCGCTCGCCGACGGCCGGTGGCACCACGTCGCCGTCGTAAACGATCCGTTCGCGGGGTGGGCCCGGATGCTGGTGGACGGCATCGCCGTGGACTCGCTCCGCAGCGAGGAGGTGGCCGGCACGATGAACACGATGCCGCTCGCCCTCGGCGGCCGCCCCGAACGTCCGGGCACCGATCCGCGCCGCGTCTTTTCGGGGTACCTCGACGAGGTCCGTCTGTGGGACATCGCGCGGCCGGCCGCCACGATCCGGCGCACGATGCGCGTCCCGTTCGAGGACACGCCCGAGGGCGCCGTCCGCCTCAGCTTCGACGAGCCTCTTCCCCGAGACCTCGCAGCAACATCCCCCGTCTCCTTCCGCGTGCCGTCCGACCTCTCCTTCGTCTTCCCGGTCGAGTCGCTCGAAGCGTCCGTGGAGCAGGGCATCGTGACGCTGACGTGGCAGACGAAGGACCGCCGCGCCGACGAGTTCCTCGTGGAACGCTCGACCGACGGGCAGCGCTTCGAGACGGTCGGGACGGTGCGCGCCGCCGAGCGGGTTGGGGAGACGGCCGGCGGAGCGGCGCGCTTCGCGCACACGGACCTGCCGCCGGACGGGCAGGTGCTCTACTACCGTATCCGCCAGCGGGCCACGGACGGCCCCGAGCGCATCTCCGGCGCGCTCAAGCTCGGGCTCGGGGAGGGCGAGGCGCTCGACGTCGCGATCGTCGGCAACTCGCCGAACCCGTTCCGCAGCGCCACGACGATCACCTACGACATCGCCCGCGCCCAGCCGGTGCGGCTCTCGGTGTGGGACGTCTCGGGCACGCGCGTCGCGGTGCTCGCGGACGAGACGCTGCAAGCGGGCCGCCACGAGTACGTCTTCCGGGCGGACGGGCTACCGAGCGGGGTCTATTTCGTTCGGCTCGAGACGCCGTCGGGCCGCGCCGCGCACAAGGTGACGCTGACGCGGTAGCCGCGCCCCGGCTGTCGGGCCAAGGGCTCGCCGGAAGAGGCGACGCGCCTTATCTTGGCGGAGTAAGCTCCTCGGCCGCGAGCCTCGCGCACGCCATCCCCCGTGGAAAGGGAAGGGAACGTGATGCCGGGCGCGCGTTCGGGGCACCGGGGAAACGCTTACATTGCAACGGCGTAGCATCCTCGTTCCCTGATGGACCTTCGAAATGGCTGACGTGCTCCCCTTCCGCAGAGCCTCTCGCCGCCGCGTCGCATGGTTCGCGCTCGCGCTCGCACTGCTCCTGCCCGAGATGGCAGCGGCTCAGCGTCCGTTCGATGTGCTCGATCCGTTCTATCAGGAGGAGTCGGCGCGGCGGGCGTTCTACGACGGGTTCGCGCTCTCGGGCGAGGTGAACTACCGCGCGTCCGGCCCCCTCGGGCAGGCTGCCGAGGGCGAGCGGCCGGGCCCCCTCGGCCTCGCGTTCCGGATCGACTACTCGTTGGCGAAGCAGATCGACGTCAGCGCCATCTTCGACGTCAGCGGCGGGCTCGTGAGCCAGCTCGGCGGCGGCCCGGTCCGGCTGAGCTGGGTCGTCGTGAAGCCGTACTGGCACAACGAGCGCACCGACTACGCCGTCCGCATCGCCGTGGACCCGGCGAGCGAGGGCGGCCTCGGCTTCCGGCAGACCGACATCGCGTTCGTCTCCACGTCGAACCTCTCGCCCCTCATCTCGTCGGACTTCGCGATCGGGCTGCGGCAGGCCCGCGTGGGGTACGAGCGGCTGCAGGTGGACGAGGGCGACGGGACGCTCGGGCCGGAGATCGCGTCGAGCGACCCCGAGTTCGTGCGGACGAGGGCCATCGGCCGAGAGATCCACGTCATGTGGGGGCACAGCCTCCACTTCGACCCGGCCGGGAGCAACGTCTTCCTCACGCTCCTCGGCGAGGCGATGGACTACGACCTCATCGCGACGCGGCCGTTCGACGAGGGCGAAGAGGCGAACGACGAATCGGCGGAGCCCGAGCAGCGCAGCTACCGCGGCGGGGTCGGCTGGGTGCGGAGCGGCTTCGAGCTGAACCGGCCGGGGTACCAGATCTCGCCGTCCGTCAGCGTCCCCGTGGTGGCGTGGGTGGACGCGACGGACGAGCGAGGCGCGTGGGGCCCGCGCCTCCAGAATGTGCGGCTCGGCCTGCGGATTACGCTGCGCTGAGCGAGGAGCAACGGGCGGCTCGCCGAGGGTGGAAGGCCCTTACCTTCTCGCCTACTTCCGTGCTCGACTCTGCGCAGCGCTCATGACCTTCGGCATCCTCTCGGACACCCACAACTACTTCCACCCGGGGTTGGCGGAGGCGCTGGCGGATGCGGACCTCATCCTCCACGCGGGCGACGTCGGAACGCCGGAGGTGCTGGACGAGCTGGAAAAGATCGCGCCGGTGCGGGCCGTCTACGGCAACATCGACGGGCAGGCCGTCAAGTACCGCGCGCCGGAGTTCCAGCGGTTCCGGACCGAAGGGCTCCGCTTTCTGATGACGCACATCGGCGGCCGGCCGGGACGGTGGCCGAAGGGGGTCGGGCCCCTCTTGAAGCGCGAGCGGCCCGACGTGTTCATCTGCGGCCACAGCCACATCCTCCGCATCGAGCGCGTGCCGTCGCTCGGCGGGATGCTCTACCTCAACCCCGGCGCAGCCGGTCGGCAGGGGTTCCACACCGTCAAGACCTGCGTCCGCCTCGTCGTCGAGGGCGGCGTGGCAAAGCAGGCCGAAGTCGTCCACCTCGACGGGTGAGGGCGTGGAGGTATGGGGGTGAGCGGAACCGCAAAAGCTAGCGCGGCGGTGGCGCAACGGCCATAGTTTCCTCTGCCCTCTGCCCTCTGCCCTCTGCCCTCTGCCCTCTGCCCTCATGCCGCACACCCAGACCGACAAGTTCGACCTCCGCGCGCTCCTCGAGACGAGCCGGCTGCTCAGCTCGTCGCTGGAGATCGACTTCGTGCTCGGCAACCTCCTGCTCACGGCGATGAGCAAGCTGTTCGTCACGCGCGGCGTCGTGCTCCTCGACGACCCGCTCGCGGGGGCGCACCGGGTGGAGGCGGTCAAGGGCATCACCGGGCTCCAGCGGAACGCCCACCTCGCGCTCGACGCGGTGCCGGACGCGATCGTGCAGGGCGAAGCGATCCCGGCGCCGCTCCGCGAGCACGGCATCGCGCTCCTGCTCCCCATCGCCTACCACGAGCGCGCGATCGGACTCGTCGGGCTGGGGAAGAAGGCGGTGGGTGGCGACTTCGTGCCCGACGAGCTCGCGTTCGTGGACTCGCTCGTCCACATGTCCGCGACGGCCGTCCACAACGCGCGGATGGTCGAGGAGCTGAAAGAGGCCAACCGCGACCTCGGCCACAAAATCCAGCAGCTCGACACCCTCTTCGACCTCTCGCAGGAGTTCAACCGCACGCTCGACGCGGACCACGCGGTGAAGCTGCTCTCGTTCGCGCTCATGGGGCAGCTCCTCGTCGGCCGCTACGTGTTCCTGCTGTGCGAGGAGGGCGGCCGGCTCGAGCCCGTCGCCTCCCGCAAAGCCGAACCGCTCGACGCGGAGACGCGCGCCCGGCTCGGCGCGCTGAAGCGGCTCGCCGTCATCGACGACGAGGCGGGGGAGTGGGGCGAGCTTCGGGAGCGGGGCTTTGCCCTCGCGCTCCCGCTGCGGATGAAAGAGGAGACGCGCGGCGTGCTCCTCCTCGGCCCCCGGCGGACGGGCGCGCCGTTCGAGGTGGACGACATCGACTTCCTGACGGCCCTCGGCGCACTCGTGCTGAACTCGGTGGAGAACGCGCGCGGCGTGGCGGCCCTCGTCGAGAAGGAACGATTGGAGGAAGAACTCCGCCTCGCCCGCGAGATCCAGGAGCGGCTGCTGCCCCAGGCCGTCCCCGCGTTCCCCACCCTCGATCTCGCCGCCCTCGCGCTCCCGAGCCGCTTCGTCGCCGGGGACTACTTCGACCTCATGCGGCTCGACGACGACCGGCTGCTCTTCGCCGTGGCCGACGTCTCGGGCAAGGGGATGCCTGCGTCACTCCTGATGGCGAACCTCCAGGCCTGCCTCCACGTCCTCCGCGGCAGCATCGCCGACGGGCTCCTCGGCCTCGCCGACGCGACGGCCCGCATCAACGAGGTCATCCACCACAACACCGGGATGACCTCGTTCATCACGTTCTTCTGGGGGGTCTACGACCGCCGCGACGGCCGCGTGCACTACGTCAACGCCGGGCACAACTACCCGATGCTCGCGAGGGCCGACGGGGCGGTGGAGCGGCTGGAGACGGGCGGCGTGCTCCTCGGCGTGCTGCAGGGGATGCCTTACGCCGAGGGCACGACGACGCTCGGCCCCGGCGACACGCTCGCCCTCTTCACCGACGGCGTCACCGAAGCCTGGAACGCGCTCGACGCCGACGACGAGTACGGCGAGGAGCGGCTGCTCGACCGCCTCACCGCGTGCCGCACCGAGTCCGCTCAAACCGTGCTCGACGCCGTCCGCGAGGACGTGCGACGGTTCACCGGCGGCGGCCCGCTCGACGACGACCTCACCCTCGTCGTGATCCGCCACACGTAGGGACACCCGCCACATGTAGGGACACGGTGCACTGTGTCCGGAATCAGCGAACCCTCACGAGCGGGCGCGTTTCGCTGAGGCCGTCGCCGTGGACGCGGGCGTAGTAGACCCCGGACGGGAGGTCGGCGGCGCGGAGCGTGAAACCGTGGCGGCGCTGCCCCGTGAGCGGCCCGTCGTGGAGCACGGCCACGCGGCGGCCGAGCGCGTCGAACACCTCGACGGCGACGTGCGCGTCGCGCTCCAGCACGAAGGCGACCGTAGCCTCGGTGCGGAACGGGTTCGGGTACGGCGCTTCGAGCGCGACGGCGAGGGGCGCGGCGCCCGGTTCCGTGGGCGTGCCGGGGACGGGGGTGAGGTAGACCTCGAAGACGCGGTCGCTCGCGCGCGTGTCCTGGCCGGCGCGGCCCATCCAGCCGGGGTTCGGCGCGTCGGACTCGATCCCGCCGACGATCCACCCGACGAGCGTGCGGCCCTCGACCGCGCGCAGATCGACGATGCCGAGGTCGGAGGTGGGGAGGCCGGGGGCGGGGATCAGCACCGCGTTCGTGCCGAGCAGGCCGGGCATCGTCTCTGCCATCACCGTCTCCGACGTCACCGGGTCGCGCTCCGAGATGTCGTTCGTCAGCGTGACGACATCGTCGGTGAACGGCACGAGCGGGTCGTTCACGACCTCGCCCGAGTCTTCGTCGAAGTAGAACTGTGCCATCCCGCCGAAGAACGTCGTGTGCATCGTCTCCGTCTCGCGGTCCCAGAGCGGGAGCGCCGGGGCGGTGTAGTGCGCGAACTGCTGCTCGTAGTCGCTCTCGCGAACCTCGTAGATGTCGGTGGGGGCGACCTGGATTTGCGTGCGGTGCGGGAGATTCGCGTCGGGCTGGAAGACGCCGCCGTAGAGGGCGTAGTCCTCGCCGATCCGCGTGTCGTTGGGGTCCTCGGCATCGACGGGGAGGTAGCGGTAGTACGCCGGGGCGACGGTCATGTCGCGGCGGCGCAGCGCCCCGGAGTCGTCTTCGAGGTCGAAGGGGTCGGAGATCGTGAGGTCGTCGCCGCCGTCGATGGCGAAGAGGGAGATCCGCTCGGTGTATTCCTGCGTGAACCCGCTATCGTCCGGGAACGCGTACTCCCCGCCGAAGCGGTGGCCGCCGAAGAGGACGTAGCCGCCGTTGCCGTAGCCGCGTAACTCGCCGCCGGTGATGGCGAGGCGCTCGTCGGTGGTCTGCCGGAGGTGCGGGGCGAGGGCGCCGCCCGTCGTCACCGCCTCGATCAGGCCCGGCACGTCGAGGGCGGTGAGCGTGGGGAAGGTGATCTTCTCGCCCGTCGCCGAGACGGTCCCGTAGCCGCCGATGACGTAGAGCGTCTCGCCTTCCTGGTGGAACTGCGGGTTCGTCACCCGGAGCGGGTCCGCGAGGGCGTCGCCGAGCTCGTCGAGCGGGCGCGACCACGCCTGGTCGGCGACGACGTCCACGACCCACACCGCGTTGTTCGACTGCTCGGCCGGGAAGGCGATCGGCTCCAGGTTCGTAATGACGGCGTGGAGGCCGTCCACGCGGCCCGTGACGAAGAGCCATTTCCCGTCGTGCTCGGCCCACGCGAACGAGTGGAGCCCCGGCATCGCCGTGACGTCGCGCTCGACGAGCTCGACCTCGAAGGGGAGGTCTTCGGGAGATTGCGCCGCGACGGGGGCGGCGAAGAGGAGGCAGAGCAGGAGCGAGAGGCGGGTACGCATGGCGGAGCGCAAGGGCAGTCGGCACGGGACGTTATGATACGACCGAACCGGTACTCGAGCGGTCGCGGCGCGGCGCACCGCAGGGCGAGCGCATGCTAAACCGAGAGGCGGTGCCGGCCCGCTGCTCCCCCCGCTTCTCGGCCTGGGAGCGGAGCGATCGCAAGCGGGGCGGGGGGAGCGAGTTAGCATGCGCTCGCCCTGTGGCGCACCGCCGTGCCGCCTCAGCGCACCGCCGTGCAGGCGATCTCGACGCGCGCCCCGCGCGGCAGCGCCGACACCTCGATCGTCTCGCGCGCCGGGGGCGACTCGTTGAAGTAGCGCGCGTAGACCTCGTTGACCTGCCCGTAGTCGTTCATGTCGGTGAGGTAGACCGTGCAGGTGACGACGTTGCGGAACGAGACGCCCGCCGCCTGGAGCACGGCGCCGAGGTTGTCCAGCGCCCGCGCCGTCTCCTCCTCGATGTCGCTCTGGAGCACCTCGCCCGTCTCCGGGATGAACGGGATCTGGCCCGAGCAGTAGACCGTGTTGCCGGCGAGGATGGCCTGGCTGTACGGCCCGATCGCCGCGGGGGCGTTGGGGGAGTTGATGATCTCGCGGCGGACGGAGGCGTGCGGCATGGGTAGGGGCTTAGGGTGGGAGCGCGTAGGTTCGCACGAGCCGGCCCCGGCGACAAGCGAAGTTTCCGGCAAAAGCCGGGAGTCAGTTCCGGCGAAAGCCGGCAGAGCATTCCGGCCAAAGCCGGCGGAGCGTTCGAGCCGCGGCTTTATCCCGAACCGCTTCGCTTCAAGATTCTGCGAGGCCGGAACGCGAGGGGCCGTCACCGGTCCTTTGTCATTCGTCATTTGTCGGCTTCGATACACCACCACGGACCAGCAACCCATGAGCACACACGGACGCGTACTCGTAGCGATGAGCGGCGGCGTCGACTCGTCGGTGACGGCGGCCCTCCTGCGCGACGAGGGCTACGACGTCGTCGGCATCACGATGAAGACGTGGGACTACGCCACGAGCGCGCCCCGCACCCCCGGCCAGAAAGAGGTCGGCTGCTGCACGCTGGAGTCGATGAACGACGCGCGCTCGGTCGCGATGAAGATGGACTTCCCCCACTTCATCGTCGACATCCGCGAGGAGTTCGGCGATTGGGTCGTGGAGCGCTTCACGAGCGAGTACCTCGCCGGGCGCACGCCGAACCCGTGCGTGCTCTGCAACACCCACATCAAGTGGGCCGC
>CAYTJT010000052.1:0-15661 GCA_964438105.1 uncultured Rhodothermales bacterium
CCTCGCCGATTGAGCGACGCAGCTTCTCCGTCCCACACTCCATCTCCCATCCCGATCCCCCCTCCGATGCGCCGCCTCCTCGTCTCCCTCGTTCTCGCTGCCGTCCCGCTTGCCGCCGCTCCGCCCGCGGCGGCGCAGACCGACGCCGAACTCCTCGAAGCCGCGCAGGCGTTCCCCCCGATGCCGCGCGAGGCCGCCGACCTCCTCGGCCCGTTCGTCCCACCCGCGGACTTCACCTTCGCCTCCGGGACGCCGTTCAACGACCTCGAATACACCCTCTTCGACACCAGCTACATCGAGGGCGAGACGGGCGGGTTCGACACGTTCATGCCCGCCGACCCGGAGGCGCCCTTCCCCGGCACGGGCACGGTCAAGCTCGTCCGCGGTGTGAACAACCTCGACCTCGAAGCGGCCTACAGCGGCCCCCCCGGCGACCGCGTCATCCTCGGCACGGCCGACGTCCCCGTTCCCTTCTTCCTCAAGGGCCCCGACGGCGTCGACGACGACTACGGCGTGATCCAGAACTACGACTACACCCACGGCTTTATCCAGCTCCACGGCACCGCCGACGACTACGGCCTGATCTACGCCACCGAGGCCGAGGGCGTCGCCACCGAGGGCCACTACCTCTTCTACACCGGCGGCGGCGACATCGACCTCGTCGCCTTCGTCTGGCCGTGCGACGAGCTCGGCCTCCCCGTCAGCGGCAACCCGCCCCAGAACGACCAGCTCCTCTGCGACGACGACGGGCGGATCGCCCTCGACGACGGCGTCAACTTCCGGTTCGCTCCGACCTATCCCTCGGCCCCGACGCTGCCCGAGGCCCTCGCCCAGTTCGGCACGCCGGGGAAGGAGATCGTCGGGGGGGTCACCGCCGACGCCGCCGGGAACGCCTACGTCTTCGGGGCCTCGAGCGGGAGCGTGGGCGGGACGCTCGAGGACGCCGAGCACTCCGTGTTCGTGACGCAGTTCGACGCGGGCGGCGGGCGGGGATGGACGTTCGAGCTCGAAGCCACCGACGGGACGCTCCTCTTCGACGCCGCGGCCGACGGCGCGCACCTCTACGCCGTGGGCCGCACGCTGGGCGCGCTCCCGGGCTTCGAGAACGCCGGGCGCTGGGACGGGATCGTCCTCAAGCTCGACCTCGCCACCGGCGCCCTCGTCGACGCCGACCAGTACGGGACGCCGGGCCTCGACGGCTACGGCAACGTCACGCTCGACGGGGCCGGCGGCCTCTACGTCTCCGGCGCGGGCTCCAGCGCAGGCGACGCCGGCACCGACCCCGACTACCTCGTCGCGAAGCACGACGCCGCCACGCTCGACAACGTCTGGCGGGTGGTCGAGCCGCCGGTGGCGAGCGGGCCCGTGTTCGTGAGCGAGGCGTGGGGCGGCCTCTCCTACGCCCCGCCGACGGACGGCCGCCCGGCCCGCCTCCTCGCCGGGGGGTGGTTTATGACCGCGGGCGGCGCGGCCGGCTTCCTCAGCCTCTACGAAGGGATCGACTCGAACGCCCCCCAGCGCGTGGCCGCCGCCATCCTCAACAGCGCCGGGCAAGAGGCCGACTGGGTCCTCGACAACGCGATCGGCCCCGACGGCAGCCTCTACGCCGCCGGCTACACCACCGGCGCTCTGGGCGGGCCGCACGAGGGGGACGGCGACGCCTACGTCGCCCGGTTCGACGCCGACCTCACCAACCCCCGCTTCGTCCAAACCGGCACGCCACACTCGGACCTCTTCCGCAAGCTAGAGCTCGGCGACGACGGCGCCCTCTTCGCCGTGGGTACCACCTACGGCAGCGTCGAGGGCGCGAACGCCGACCCCGAGGGCCTCACCGGCGACGTCCTCGTGCAGAAGTTCAGCCCCGCCCTCGACCCGCTCGCCACGGCCCAGTTCGGGACGGCGGGCGAGGAGCGCGGCTACGCGGCGCTCCGGGGCGACCTCGTCCTCGTCGGCGGCATGACCGAGGCGAGCCTCGGCGGCGAGAGCGCCGGCTCGTTCGACGCCTTCGCCGTGGCGCTCGACCCGGTGGACCTCGCCGTCGTCGACGTCGGCACAGTCGGCGTGGAGCCCTCGCCCCAGCCCGTCGCCGTCGCCCTCTACCCGAACCCGGTCGCGGACGCCGTGACGGTGGCGGGCGTCCGGGGCGTCGACCGTTACACCGTGTTCGACGCGCTCGGGCGGGCCGTGCTGCGGGGCGGCCCTGTGGCGCCGGGCGGGCGCATCGAGGTGGCCGCCTTGCCTCCCGGGGTGTACGTGGTGCGGCTCGCGGCGAGAACCGACGTCGTAATCCGGCGGATCGTGAAGCTGTAGGCCGGTCGTGGAACCCTAGCGCCGCCTGCGCTCACGCCGCCGTCTTGCGGTAGCGGAAAAGCGCGAGCGGGAGCACGGCCGCCGCAAACAGCGCCATCGCCCCGATCGCCGGGGCCACGTCGCGCCACCCCGCGCCCTTCATCAGCACCGCCCGCAGCAGTTCGGCGAAGTGCTTGATCGGGTTGAGCTCGGCGAGGGTCTGCGCCCAGCCCGGCATCGACTGCACCGGGGTGAAGATGCCGCCGAGGAAGAAGAACGCCACGAGCACGAAGAACGTCACGAACATCGCCTGCTGCTGCGTCGCCGCGACCGTTGAGACGAGCAAGCCGAGACTGAGTGCGGCGACGAGGTAGACCGCCGCGCCCGCGTACACCACGCCGACTGCCCCGACGAACTCGATCCCGAACACGAACCGGATAATTCCCAGCCCGAGCGTAAGCTCGACGAGCCCGAGCCCCCAGAACGGGATCAGCTTACCCGCGATGAACTGCCCGCGCGTGATCGGGGTGACGTTGAGCTGTTCGAGCGTGCCGATCTCTTTCTCGCGCGCGATGTTCTGCGCCGTGATGAGAATGCCGACGAGCGTGACGAGCGACGCGAGCAGGCCGATCGCCATGTAGGCGAGGTAGCCGCGCTCCGGGTTGTAGAGCGTCCGCGTCTGGATCGTTACGCCGCCGCGCATCATCGCCGGCCGCACCGCCGCGCCCATCTCGGCCTGCGAGAACGCCGCGAGGATCTGCCCCGCGTAGCCCTGC
The DNA here is from genome assembly GCA_964438105.1 of uncultured Rhodothermales bacterium. Classification (GTDB taxonomy): domain Bacteria; phylum Bacteroidota; class Rhodothermia; order Rhodothermales; family JANQRZ01; genus JBBSMX01. The sequence goes on from CAYTJT010000052.1 coordinate 3,066, forward strand.
ACCACGCCCGCTGCCGCGCCGTCCTCGGCGTTGAGCACGAGTTGCACCGTCGGCGCGGCACCGCGGGCGAGGTCGCGCCCGAACCCGTCGGGGATGCGGAGGACGACGCTCGCTTCGCGCTCCACGAGCGCGTCGTCGGCACGGTCCCCCGACGGCGTGGCGAGGGCGACGGCGAACCGTCCCGACGCGGTGAACCGCTCGACGAGCCGCTCCGACGCCGGGCTCCGGTCGAGGTCGACGAGCGCGAGGTCGGTGTGCTTCACCTCGAACGTCATCGCCTGCGAGAGGATCAGGAGTTGGACAATGGGCGGGACGAAGATCTGCACGAGCATGATCCGGTCGCGGAAGACCTGCAGGATCTCTTTGCGAATGATCGCGAGGACGGTGCGCATGGCGGCTACTCGATCCGGTCGTTGAAGGAGCGCGCGCCGACGCCGAGGAGCACGATGGCGAAGGCGCACAGCACGGCGACCTCTTTCCACAGCACGGCGAGGCCGACGCCTTTGAGCATCACCCCGCGCGCGACGACGATGAACCACGTCGCCGGAACGACGTTCGTCACCGGCTGGAGCCACCCCGGCATCGACGCGATCGGGAAGATGAAGCCGGAGAGCGCGAGCGTCGGCAAGAGCAGGCCGAGGAGCGCGCCCATCATCGCCGTCCGCTGGTCCGGCGTCCGCGACGAGATGACGACGCCGAGCGCGAGCGAGACGAGCACGTAGACGAGCGCCGCCGCGAGCAACAACCCGAGGCTCCCGCGCACCGGCACGCCGAAGACGAGGTAGGCCACCCCGAGCGCCGTGAGCGCGTTGACGAACGCGAGCACGAGGTACGGCACCACCTTCCCGACGACGATCTGAAACGGCTTGAGCGGCGAGACGAGCAAGACTTCGAGCGTCCCGGTCTCTTTCTCTTTGGCGAGCGAAATCGCCGTCATCAGCGCGGAGACGAGCGTGAGCACGAACGCGAGCAGGCCCGGTACGAAGAGGTTCTCGGACGCGAGCGTCGGGTTGAAGCGCATACGCACAGCCGCGCGGACGACGGGCGCGCCGCCCCCGGCCTCGGCCGCCCACCGCTGCACGACGGTGCGGACGTAGCCCTCGGCGCTCGCCGCGTAGTTCGCGCTCGTCCCGTCGCTCACGACGAGCACCTCGGCCGTGCCGCGCCCGAAGCGCCGCGCGAAGTCGGCCGGGAGGACGAGCGCGACGGCCGCTTCGCCCGACCGCAGCATCGGTTCGACAGCTTCGACGTTCGGATATACCCCGACGAGCCGGAGCCCCGTCGTCGACGCAATCGCCCGTGTCAACTCAGCGCTGCGGGCGTCGCGCGACGGATCGACGACGACGGTGCGGACGTCTTCGACGTCGGTGCGGATCGCGAAGCCGAAGAGCAGCACCATCGCGAGCGGCATCAGCAGCAGCACGGCGAGCGTCTGCTGGTCGCGCAGGATGTGGCGCGTCTCTTTGACGACGAAGCTGCGGAAGGCGCTCATGACGGCACCTCCGTGGGCCGCGCGAGGTGGACGAACACGCCGTCCATCGAGTCGGCGTCGAACTGCGTCTTGAGTTCGGCGGGCGTGCCGAGCGCGGCGATCCGGCCGTCGACCATGATCGAGACGCGGTCGCAGTACTCGGCCTCGTCCATGTAGTGCGTCGTGACGAAGACCGTCGTGCCCGCAGCGGCGGCGGCGTAGATCATCTCCCAGAACTGCCGCCGCGTGACCGGGTCCACGCCGCCCGTCGGCTCGTCGAGGAAGACGACCTCGGGCTCGTGGAGGAGCGCGACGGAGAAGGCGAGCTTCTGCTTCCACCCGAGCGGCAGCCGCCCGACGCGCTCGCGCTTGATGTGGCCCGCGCCGAGGCGCCGGAGGAGGTCGGCCATGCGTGCGTCGATCTGGCGGTCGGACAGCCCGTAGACGCGGCCGTAAAACCGGACGTTCTCGGCGACGGTGAGGTCGTCGTAGAGCGCGAAGCGCTGGCTCATGTAGCCAATGCGGCGCTTGACGGCTTCGGGCTGCGCGGCCACGTCGAACCCGGCCGTGTACGCTTCGCCGTCGGAGGGGGCGAGCAGACCCGTGAGCATCTTGATCGCGGTCGTCTTGCCCGCGCCGTTCGCGCCGAGGAAGCCGAACACCTCGCCCGGCGCGACGGCGAACGTGATCGCGTCGACGGCGGTGAAGTCCCCGAAGCGGCGCGTGAGATCGCGCGCCCAGACCGCGGCGTCTTTTCTGGGAGTCGGATCAGGCATCGGCGACCTCGCTCGGTGCGGCGTCGGCCATCAGCGCCATGAATACGTCTTCGACGGACGGCGCGGCGGGCTCGGCGACGACGTGTTGCCAGCCCTCGTTTTCGAGCGCGTGGCGGATGTGCGCGCCGAGCGCGGCTGCATCGTTGTGGCCGGACCCGGTGACGTGCACGTATTCGCCGAACACGTCGGCGCTGCGGACGCCGTCGAGAGATCGGAGCGCGGCGAGGAGTGCGGCGCGGTCCCCGGCTGCGCGCACCCGCACGAGCGGCGCCGCGAAGCTCGCAGCGACGGTCGCGGGGGTGTCGGGCGCGCGCAGGAGTCGGCCGCTTTGGAGCAGGGCGATGCGATCGCAGCGCGCGGCTTCGTCCATGTAGGCCGTCGAGACGAGCGTCGTGATCCCGCCCGCGCGAAGCTCGGCGAGCATGTCCCAGAACTCGACGCGGGAGACGGCGTCGACGCCCGTCGTCGGCTCGTCGAGAATGAGCACGCGGGGGCGGTGGACGAGCGCGCACGAGAGCGCGAGCTTCTGCTTCATTCCGCCCGAAAGCGAGCCCGCACGTCGGTCGTCGAACGGCTCGATCTGCGCGTAGATCGGCGCGATAAAGTCGTACTGCTCGCCGACCGTCGTCCCGAACACCGACGCGAAAAACTCCAGGTTCTCGCGCACCGTCAGGTCGGGGTAGAGCGAGAACCGGCCGGGCATGTAGCCGACGCGGCGGCGGATCTCCCGGTAGTCGTCGACGACATCGAGCCCGTCGAGCGCGGCCGTGCCCGCGTCGGGCAACAGCACGGTGACGAGGATGCGGAAGAGGGTGGATTTCCCCGCGCCGTCGGGGCCGATGACGCCGAAGAGCTCGCCGGGCTCGACATCGAGCGAGATGCCGTCGAGCGCGGCGACGGATCCGTACCGCTTGACGAGGTCGCGGACCGCGACGGACGCGGGGTGAGGGGAGGTGGAGTCGTTCATGCGATCGCGGGTGGAAGCGCGGGTAACGTTAGCGGTAGCGGAGCGCGATCTCGAAAACGGCGCCCTCGCCGCTGATCGGCGCGACCACGTCGTCGAAGCGGGGCCGCCGGCCCGTCCAGTTCACAACGCCGACGCCTTCGGTCGGCATGCCGAGGAGGTTGGTGTCCATCCGCCCGTCCCCGTCGGCGTCGTGGAACGCGACGACGGCGTACGACCCGGGCTCGACATCGCCGAGGCGAATCAGGGCCACGCCGTCCTCGATGGGCGCGGCAGCGGAGTAGGCGGCGCGGCGAACGTCGCGCGGGAACCCACCATCGTCGGCGAAGAGCATCACGACCACCTGGCCGTCGTTTTCCCGTATCCCGTCGACGCGAACGGAGACAGGCACGGGATCGTCGGCGGGCGAGACGGCAGGCGCGAGGGGCGATAGAGCGAAGGCGAGAACGAGCGTGAACGTCAGCATGGAATCTGGGGAGTTAGGGAGCGATGGGGGATGGGAAACGATCAGGAGACGGCCGGTGGAACGGGCGGGCGCGCGGAGGCTGCGGGTACGCCAGGCGTGCCTACGACGGGCGCGCGGACGAGCGAGGCGGCGGTGACGTTGAGCGTGAAGACGGGGCACGGCGCGGACCGCATCACGCGCTCGGTCACGCTGCCGAGCGCTCTGGCGCGCGGACCGGCGTCGCCGTGTGTGCCGATGAACACGAGGTCGGCACGTTGCGCTTCGGCGTAGCGGACGAGGGCCCGAGCGGGATCGCCGGTCAAGACGAAGGTGCGCACAGGCGTCGTGCCTGGCACGGTCTCGACGGCGTCCCGGAGCCGGACTTCCGCACGGCTGGCGAGGCGCGGGAGGACGGTCCGGAAGCCGTCGATCTCGAACAGCCGGAAGGCGGCGGGCTCTTCGAGCACATAGACTACATCGAGACGCGCTCCGGCGAGGTCGGCGATGGCGCGGGCGTGGGCGACGAGCGAGCGCGTCCCCTCCGAGAAGTCCACGGCTGCCACGATCCGGCGCGGCGGCGCCGGGGCCTCCCGGTTCAGGGCGAGGCCCTCCCGAATCGAGAGGACCGGACACGCCGCCCGCCGCACGACGGCCTCGGCCTCACTCCCGAGCACCCACCGGCTCAGCCCGCTCCGGCCCTGCGTCCCTATGGCGATGAGGTCTACGGCGTGCTCCTCGGCGTACGCGAGGATGCCCTCGGCAGGCGTCCGCGCGGTGCGGATCGCGGGAGGATAGAGCCGCTCGCCCGGCGCCGCATCGAACGCGAGGGCGTCGAGGTCGAGCGCATCGTCGCGGCCCGTACGGACGTGGAGCGTGTGCAGCTCGGCCCCAACGGCGCGGGCGAAGTTCCGCGCCCGCAGGCGGGCGTGTTCGGCGTTGTCGGAGAAGTCGGTAGCGACGAGGAGGCGGCGGAGGGACAGCATGGCCCGGGATGGTTTATGGCGACACAGGAGCGATGGATCGTGGATAAATCGGTAGCGGTGGAATCATTCAGCAGCAAAGCGGACCTCGCCCGGCATCCCGACCTTGAGCAAGCCATCGGGGTTGGGGACGCGGACGTCGAAGGCGTAGACCAACTCGGCCCGTTCGTCGCGCGTCTGGATCGGCGTCGGGGTGAACTGCGCTTCGGCGGCGATCCACGTCACAGTGCCGTCGAGCGATTGCAGTTCGCCGCCCGCGCCGTCCACGAGCACTTCGACGGTGTCGCCGAGGCGCAGACGCGGAAGCTGAGCGCCCGTGGCATAGGCGCGGAGCCGCAACGTGTCGAGGTCGGCGACGGTGTAGAGCGGCGCGCCGGGCTGGACCGTCTCCCCCGCTTCGGCGACGACGGTGAGCACGGTCCCCGCGCGCGGGTTGACGACGCGCGCGTCGCGCATCCGCTCGTCGAGCTCGGCGATGCGGGCATCGAGTTGAGCAGCTTGGGCTTCGACGCTCGCCGCGCCTTCGCGGACCGTGCGGACGCGCGCCGTCGTCCCGCCGATCTGCTCGCGGAGCGTGGCGACCTCGCCCTGCCGCTGGTTCAGCTCGCGCGCCGTCGCCGCTTCGTCGGCGAAGAGCCGCTGGGTGCGGGCGAGCTCCTCTTGAGCCGTCGCGAGTTGAGCACGGAGCGCGCCGGCTTGGGCCGCGATCTCCGGCTCTTGCGCGAGTGTGGCCTGCCGCTGCGCGAGCAAGCTCTGCCGCTGCGCGACGAGCGCCCGCCGCTGCAACCCGAGCTGCGTCGTATCGACGAGCCCGACGACGGCGCCCTCAGCGAGGCGGTCGCCTTCGCGGACCGTGAACTGGACGAGGCGACCCTGCGCTTCGGCCGAGACCGTGACTTCGGTCGCTTCGAAGTTGCCGTACGCGTCGGACGCGGGCCCGTCGCTGCACCCGCCGAATAGCAGGAGCGCGAGGAGCGCGCCCACGAGGAGCGGCGCGAGGTCGATGAGGAGGTGAGCGCGTTGCATGACTAGTCGCGGTCGAGAGTGAGCGCTGTCGGGAGCGGCGGTTCGGGGTAGCGGCCGAGCGCGGTGAGGAGGCGGGCCTGCGTCTGCGCCCGCTCAATGCGGTGGCGGGCGAGTGTGAGCCGGGCCTCGGCGAGGTCGGTCAGGCGGTCGGTGTAGACGTCGGGCAGGAGCACGCCTTCGTCGAGTTGGCGGCGAGCGGTGCGGAGGACGGTTTCGCGGAGTGCGACGACGCGGCGGTCGGCGTCGAGCGCAGCGTCGAGCCGGTCGAGGTCCGCGCGCTCGTCGGCCACTCCGCGCTCGATCTGTCGGGCGAACGCGGCGGCCTCGGTCTCGGCGATCTCCGCCTGTACGCGGAGGGCAGCGGCTTCGCGCCGCGCGCGGCCCCCGTCGAAGAGCGGCCACTGCACGCGGGCGCCCACGATCCCGAACTCGGAGACCTCGTCGGACAGAAAGTCCAACGGGCTCGGACGGCCGACGCCGGCCTGGGCGAACAGACCGACCGTGGGCCGCGTCTGCGCTTCGGCGGCGCGGGCCTCCGCTTCGGCACGCTCGGCGGTGCGGGCGAAGCGGACGAGTTCGGGGCGTGACTGGATCGCACCGAATTCGGCGTCGAGGGCGGCGAGCGCACCGACCGTCTCGGCGTCGAGCGTGGGCAGCGCGAGCGCCGACGCCGCCGGTTCGACCCCGGTGAGATCGGCGAGCACGGCGAGCGCGGCGCGGCGCCCGGCCTTGGCTTCGTCGATGGCTTGCTGGATGCGGATCTGCTCGGCTTCGAGCCCGGCTACATCGGCGGCGAGGGCGGCCCCCTCTTCGGCTCGGCGCTGCACGACGCGGCGCCGCGCCCCGAGATCGTCGGCGGCGAGCGCGAGCACGTCGGCCTGGGCGTCAAATAGGAGCGCGGCGAAAAACGCTTCGGTCGTGGCGTCGCGGAGACTGTAAAGCGTCACGGCGACATCAGCGACGCGCTCGGCGAGGCGGGCCCGCTCAGCTTCGGACTGACGCGCAATCCGGCCGCCGTCGAGCAGCGTCCAATCGGCCTCGGCCTGAGCGCGGAACTGCTCGCACGGCGGGCTCGGCACCGACTGGCCGGGCACGCTGATCGGGATCGACGGGACCTCGTTCTGGACCGTCGCCTGTCCGCTGAGCGAGAGGCGGGGCAGGCGCTGGGCGCGGAGCGCCGCCAAGCGCAGATCGGTCGCGCGGGCGAGGAGGTCGGGCTGCACGGCGCGCGGGTCCTGCGCGGACGCCGCCGCCCGGAGCGCGCCGAGGCGCAGCGTATCCGTTGCGGCGGGCTGCGCCGCTGCGGGCACGGCGAGCGCGAGCAGCGTGAGTACACGCACGACGGATCGGCGAATGCGAGCCCTGCGGAACGTATCCGTTCGGTTTATCTGTATGGTTAATCGCATCGCAAAAAAAGTCAGGGGGCGAAGCTGCGGAGGATCGCGTCGGCGAGCCCGTCGCGGCGGCGCTCCGTCATCGCCCGCTGCGCATCGGCGTCAAGCCCGAGGAGCGTTTCGAGCATGGGCGCGGCGGCGACGGGGAACACGAGCTGCGCCATCAGCGCGACGATGAAATCCTCAGCGCGCGTCGGGCGCAACCGGCCCGCCTCCGCCTCGGCGTCGAGTTGCGTTTGGATCTTCTCGAACACGGCGCGGCGGACGGCCTCGACCGGCAGCGCTCCGGTCAACAGCGCGCGGAAGGTGTCGGGGCGGTACTGAAACTCGGAGATGATGTAGCCGGGGAGGTACGGGTTCGCTTCGAGGATCGTGAGTTCGGCCTCGACCGCCTGCTGGAGTTTCTCGCGGAGCGGGAGGTTCGACGCGAGCGCGGCGAGCATCTGTGGAAAGAGTGTCTGCGCCGCGCGGAGAAAGACTGCTTCGGCGAGGCGCTCTTTCGTGCGGAAGTAGTAGTGCAGGAGCGCCTTATTGACCCCGGCCTCGTCGGCGATCTCCTGCGTGCGCGCCCCGGCCGTGCCCCGGCGGAGGAACACCCGGTGGGCGGCTTCGAGGATCTGCGCCTCGGTGTCGGGAGCGGTGACGTCGGCGGGCATGCGAGACTTGTGTAACTGGTTTAACCGTGTGGTTAAAGAGAGGTGATGGCCCTCGGTTCCGATGGCGTCGAAAAAAAGCAGGCCGGCGCTCAGGCCGACGGTTCGGAGACCGCTTCGTCGCGCGTGCGCTTCATCACGATCGGGATGCGGCGGCCGTGGCCGAACGCCTTCGATGAGACCCGGAGTCCGGGCGCGGCCTGCCGCCGCTTGTACTCGTTCCGGTCCACCATCTTCAGAATCCGCGCGACGAGCGCCGGGTCGTAGCCCGTCTCGGCGACGATCTCGTCGAGGTCGATGACCTCTTCGATGTAGAGCCGCAGGATCGTGTCGAGCACGTCGTAGGGCGGGAGCGAGTCGGAGTCCTGTTGGCCGGGCCGAAGCTCGGCGCTCGGCGGCTTCGTGATCGTGGACTCGGGGATCAGCGTGCGCCCGGCGCGTTCGTTGACATATTCGGCGAGGGCGTAGACGTGGCGTTTGAACACGTCGGAGAGCACGGCGAGGCCGCCCGCCATGTCGCCGTAGAGCGTGGCGTAGCCGACGGCCATCTCGCTCTTGTTGCCGGTCGTGAGGAGGAGGTAGCCGAACTTGTTCGAGACGGCCATCAGCGTCACGCCGCGGGATCGGGCCTGGATGTTCTCCTCGGCGATGCCCTCGTCGGTGCCCTCGAACAGCTCGCCGAGCATCGTCTCGAAGGCATCGACGGCGGGGACGATCGGGACGGTGTGGAACGCGATGCCGAGGTTCTCGGCGAGCGCGCGCGAGTCCCCGACCGAGCCGGACGACGAGTACTTCGACGGCAGCGTGATCCCGACGACGCGCTCCGCGCCGAGGGCTTCGACGGCGAGCGCGCACGTCACCGCCGAGTCGATCCCGCCACTGAGTCCGACGAGCGCTTTCGGGAAGACGCCGGTCTTTTCGAAGTAGTCGCGGATGCCGAGCACGAGCGCGTCGTGGAGGTCGGCGGTCGTCTCGTGGCGCATCGGGCACGGGCCGCGCTCGGCGTCGGTGTCCCACACGAGCAGCGACTCTCGGAAGCTCGGCGCGCACAGGATGCGGGTGCCGTCGGCGGCGTGCACGCGGCTGTCGCCGTCGAACACGATCTCGGTGTTGGCGCCGACCTGGTTGACGAGCACGAACGGCAGCCCGTGCTCGCGGCAGCTCTCGGCGACGACGGCGTTGCGCGCGGCGTGCTTGCCGAGCGAGAACGGGCTCGCCGAGATGTTGACGTAGAGGTCGGCCCCGGCGGCGGCGAGCGCGTCGATGGGGTTCTCGTCGTAGAGGCGGACGGCGGCGGCCTCCTCGTTATTCCACATGTCCTCGCAGACGTGCAGCCCGAGCCTCAACCCGCGGAAGTCGACCGGCTCGCAGCGGTCGCCGGGCTCGAAGTAGCGGACCTCGTCGAACACGTCGTAGGTCGGGAGCAGGACCTTGTGGACCTCGGCTTTTTTCTCTCCGCCCTCGAAGAGCAGCGCCGCGTTGAAGAGCCGCTTGCCGACGCGCTCCGGGTTGCGGACCGGCGCGCCGATGATGATGCCGAGGTCGGGCGGCACCTCGGCCGCGACGTGCGCGACGGTCGCCTCCACGTCGTCGATAAACGCCGGGCTCTCCAGCAGGTCGAGCGGCGGGTAGCCGACGACGCACAGCTCGGGGAAAATGGCGAGGTCGGCCCCGGCGTCGCGAGCGCGGCAGGCGAAGGCGACGATCGTGGCGTGGTTCCCGGCGAGGTCGCCGACGGTGGGGTTGATCTGGCAGAGGGCGAGCTTCATGGGCAGCGGTCCGTTTGATGTGGACACGCCGCATCCATCACACCGTTCCGCCGGGCTACTCGGGAGCCAAACGCTGGAGCAGGTCGAGTGCCGCCGGTTCGTACGACTCCGGCGCCCAAGTCGGCTTCGACTGCATCCGCACGACGACGAGGTCGCGCTCCGGCAGCACGTACAGGTTCGTGTCGAGGTAGCCCCGCGCGGCGAACCCGCCCGGCACGTCGAGCCACCACAGCAGCCCGTAGGCGGGGTTCTGCGGGATAGGCGTGACGGAGACTTCGACCCACGTCTCGGGCACGATCTCTTCGTCCTCCCACCGCCCGCGCTGGAGCATCATCTGCCCGATGCGGGCGAGGTCGCGCGGTGTCGTTTCCAGATCGGCATACGTCCACGCCACGTTTTCGGGATAGACGTGGAGCCGCGTGTTCGCCATCCCGAGCGGCTCGAACAACCGCCGCCGAGCATAGTCTTGAATCGGCTCGCCCGCCGCGCGGCTCAGGAGGGGCGATAGGAGTTGGACACCCTCGTTCGAGTATGCCCACCGCGCGCCCGGCTCGGCGTCGAGGGGGAGCGAGAAGACGAAGGCGTTCTTGTCGTCCACGACGAACCCGACGCTTTGCCTCGGTCCCTGCGGGTCCATCCGCCGGTCGAGCCCGGCCGTCATCGTGAGGAGGTGGCGGACGGTGACGCCGTCCTCGGCCCCAGCCCCCCACTCGGGGATGTAGTCCGCGACCGGATCGTCGAGCGCGAGCTTGCCGTCGGCGATGAGAAGCCCGGCGACGAGGCCCGTGACCGATTTCGTGCTCGACATCGCGTACATCGGCTCGCGGTAATCGGGGCCGTAGAGCTCCTGCACGATTCGACCTCTGTAGACCATGAGGCAAGCGTCGGCTGCGCTCCGCTCGCACAGCCGCCCGTGCTCGGCGAGGGCGAGCGTGTCGAGCCCGAGCGCGACCGGGTCGGTCGTAGTCCAACCGTCGCCGCGTGCAGAAGGCGGCGGGCCGGGGCGCATCGGCGGCGGCTCGACCGCGTTCGGGTCTGGCCCGAGCCCGAGCGCCACGCGCATCTTGTTGATCTCGCGCCGGGGCCAGCCCGGCGGGGCGGCCGCGCACTCGGCGTCGAAGCGGTGGACGTAGTCCGTGGCGGCAGCCGTGTCGCCGAGCTGCGCGAGGGGGTACGCCCCCAGCGCGTACGCCTCGCAGCGCGCCATCGGAGCCGTCGCCGGGTCGTCGAGGAGGCGCGCGAGGAGTTCGGCCGCCTCCGCCCAACGCCCCTCCCGGCTCAGTTCCAGCGAACGGTTCAGTTCAACGGAGGACTGGGCGAATACGCGCTGCCCCGGCGCGAATACGGTGAGGCTGACGAGGAGCGCGAGTCCAGCGGAGAGAATGCGTGCGGGGGTGACGGGCGTACGGTCCATAGCGGTGTGCGATCCAGGGACGGGAGCGTCAACATAGCCCAAAGATGCGTCACGAGGAATCGTCCCCACGCGTAGCTTTCAGCCGCGCCCCCTGTGGTAAACCAGCAACCTCTACCGGACCATGTCTCTCCTCACCGTCGGCGTATTCGCCACCTCGCAGAAAGAGCACGAGCGCCGCGTGCCGATCCACCCGGAGCAGCTCAGCTGGATCGACGAGGACATACGTCGCCACCTGGTCTTCGAGGCCGACTACGGCCTCCCCTTCGGCGTCTCGAACGAAACCATCCGGTCGCTCTCCGGCGGCACGGCCTCGCGCGCCGACCTCTTCGACGCTTGCGACATCGCGCTCCTCGCCAAGCCCGTGCAGGCCGACTTCGCCCAGATGGCCGAGGGCACGATCCACTGGGGCTGGCCCCACTGCGTGCAGCAGCGCGACATCACCCAGACGGCGATCGACCGCCGGCTGACCCTCGTCGCCTGGGAGGCCATGCACCGCTGGAGCGCGCACGGCGACTGGCAGATGCACATCTTCCACAACAACAACGAACTGGCGGGCTACGCTGGCGTCCTGCACGCGATGAACCTCGCGGGCATCGACGGCAACTTCGGCCGGAAGCGCACGGCCGTCGTGATCAGCTTCGGCTCGGTGAGCCGGGGCGCGATTCGGGCCTTGCGGGCGCGGGGCGTCCACGACATCACCGTCTTCACCCAGCGGCACTACGTGCTCGTGGCGGACCAGATGCCCGGCGTCGAGTACTTCCAGTTCGAAGCGAACGACGACGGCGATCTCGTCTCCCTCCACCCCGACCGACACTCCCGGCCGCTCGTGGACGAGCTCGCCGAGGCCGACATCATCGTCAACGGCATCTTGCAGGACACCGACCGACCGCTCATGTTCGTGGCCGAGGGCGAGGAGGAGCGGCTGAAAGAGAACTGCCTGATCGTCGACGTGAGCTGCGACGAGGGCATGGGCTTCCACTTCGCGCGCCCCACGTCGTTCGCCGACCCGATGTTCGAGGTCGGGCACGTGCGCTACTACGCCGTCGACCACACGCCGTCGTACCTGTGGAACAGCGCGTCGTGGGAGATCTCGAACAGCCTGCTGCCCTACCTCCCGATCGTGATGGGCGGGCCGGAGCGGTGGGCCGAGAGCGAGACCATTCGCCGGGCGATCGAGATTCAGGACGGCGTCATCCAGAACCCGAAGATCCTGTCGTTCCAGCACCGGGCGGCGGCCTATCCGCATGAGCCGGCGTAGGCCTGGACGGTCCCGGTAGTCGAGCGGGAACGGTACCTTGACGCCGAGCACACGCTCGTCCCCTTCCCCACCGCTCTCCTGGCTACCCCCATGCTCCGACGCTACCCGCTCCTCCTGCTCTGCCTCCTCTCCACCGCCGCCCTCGCCCAGGACGACGCGATGGCCGAGGACGCCATCGCCGAACCCGTCACGCGCAGCCTCGAAGGCCTGCACCAGATGACCTCGGCCAACATCGTCAAGACGGCCGAGATGCTGGACGACGCGATGTACGCCTACCGGCCCACCGACGACGTGCGCACGGCCGGGCAGATGCTCGGGCACATCGCGAACGCGCAGTACGTCTTCTGCTCGACGGCGGCCGGCGAACCCAGCCCGAACGCGGTCGACATAGAAACCAGTGGTGCTAGTTTGACAGCGGCCTGAAGTTCACCGAAGCTGGTGGTATC
>CAYTJT010000053.1:0-15510 GCA_964438105.1 uncultured Rhodothermales bacterium
GGTCGCGGACGTTGCCGTGGAGGACGAACTGGTTGATCGTCTTCGTGAAGTAGCGCCGGGCGAGCGTTTTGGCCCACTCGGGGTAGTGGGCGATGTAGGGCTCGAGGCTCTCGGCGTGGCCGTTGCCCCCCGCGTTCGCGGGGGCAGGCTCGGTGCCGGACGGGGTTTGGGTTTTCGCCATGCGGGTAGGGAGTGGGACTTCGTTTGAACCTGCGGTGGAGACGCCGCATGCGGCGTCTCTGCGGGGTGGTACGTCGGGTGAGGCCGTGCGACCGGGCGGGGCCGCGCGAAAGAAGCACGGATTATTGGTCGGGCGTCGCTAATATACCCGGGCCCGCTCGCACTTCTCCTCTTCGCCCCCTCGTCTATGTTCGACTGGATCGCCTCGCCCGAAGCCTGGATCGCGCTCGGCACGCTGACCGCGCTCGAGATCGTGCTCGGGATCGACAACATCGTCTTCATCTCGATCCTCACGGGGAAACTCCCGGAGGCGCAGCAGCCGCGCGCGCGGACGATCGGACTCGCGCTCGCGATGGGGATGCGGATCCTCCTCCTCTTCGCGATCGCGTGGGTGATCGGGCTGACGGCCCCGCTCTTCGAGATCCTCGGCGAGGAGATCTCGGGGCGCGACCTCATCCTGTTCTTCGGCGGCCTCTTCCTCATCGGCAAGGCCACGCACGAGATCCACGGCAAGCTCGAGGGCGACGGCCACCACGCGACGGAGAAGCGGAAGGCCGTCTCGTTCGCGAGCGTGCTCGTCCAGATCGCCCTCCTCGACATGGTGTTCTCGCTCGACTCCGTGATCACGGCCGTCGGGATGGCCGAGGACATCTCGGTGATGGTGATCGCCGTGATCATCGCGATCGGGGTGATGATGGCGTTCGCGACGTCGATCTCGAACTTCGTCCACCGCCACCCGACGGTGAAGATGCTCGCGCTCTCGTTCCTCATCCTCATCGGCGTCGTGCTCGTGGCCGAGGGGTTCGACCAGCACATCCCGAAGGGCTACATCTACTCGGCGATGGCGTTCTCCCTCATCGTGGAGATGCTGAACCTCCGCGCCAAGGCGAAAAAGGCCGGACCCGAACCGGTCGAGCTGCGCACCCCGTACGCGGCCGGCGACGGCTCGGGCGTCCCGCTGCCCGAGGACATCCGGCGCCCCGGCGCGGGCTCGGTGCCGCTCACACGGCCGGGCGCCTGAGCGCGGGAGGGCACGCCGAAGCCAGGGCGACCGCATGCTAAACCGAGAGGCGGTGCCGGCCCGCTGCTCCCCCCGCTTCTCAGCCTGGGAGCGTAGCGATCGCAAGCGGGGCGGGGGGAGCGAGGTAGCATGCGCTTGCCCTGACGCCGAAGCGCCTGTTGCTCCGGCGGCTCTCGGGGCGGCGTATGTTGTCCGAACCGTTCCGCCATCACGAACGCGGGCGCAGCGCGCTGCGCCTCTACGGGTGCCATGATGCGTCGATTTGCCTTCCTCCTCGTTGTGTTCGCCATCGTGCCGGTCGGGTGCGGCACACCGTCGTCCGGTGAGACGGCCCGGCCGCCCGTTTCGGACTCGGCGTCGGCGTTCGCGCCGCGCGCCGCCGGGGCCGTCGCCGACACGAGCCACTACACCTTCGGGTCCGCCAGCCGCGACGGCACGGGCAAGTTCTACCTCGGCCGCGAGATCTCCCAGGTGATGGGGCACCGCGGCGCGGCCTGGCTGGAGCGCCCCGAGCGCGAGCGCGTCGAGCAGCCCGACCGCGTCGTGGACTCCCTCGATCTGCGGCCGGACGACGTGGTCGCGGACATCGGGGCGGGTACGGGCTACTTCACCTTCCGCATCGCCGAGCGCGTGCCCGAGGGCGGCGTCTACGCCGTCGACATCCAGCCGGAGATGCTGGACATCGTGATGGAGCGGGCGTGGGAGCAGGGGTTCGAAAACGTCGAGCCCGTGCGCGGCGACGTCGACGACCCGAACCTGCCCGCCGCGTCCGTCGACCTCGCGCTCATCGTCGACGCCTACCACGAGTTCTCGCACCCGCGCGAGATGATGCAAGGCCTCGTCCGCGCGCTCCGGCCGGGCGGGCGCGTCGTGCTGCTGGAATACCGCGCCGAAGACCCGTCGATCCCGATCAAGCCGCTGCACAAGATGACCGAGGCGCAGGTCCGGCTCGAACTCGAAGCGGCCGGGCTGCGCCACGTCAAGACGAAGGACTTCCTGCCGCGGCAGCACTACCTCGTCTTCGAGAAGCCCGAAAGCTGACGGCTACGCGAGCGCGCTCTCGTGCTCTCGTGGCCGGAATCGCGGACGAAGAGGTACGTCGAGTGCGTGGCCCGCACCATCCGCCGAACGTGCCGAAGAGCTTGCGCGGCGACGGGTCCTCGGTGAGCCGATCCGATCGGGGCGGAGCGCTGGATGTGCCGTCGCTGCCGGGCGCGGCCCCGCTCGCGGGCGGAGCGCCGGACACCTCGGACGGGTCAGCGGGCATCGGAGTCGGACGTGGTGCGGAGAGGCGAAGGGACTCCGCAGTATACGGTTATCGGCTGGGCCGAGAACGGGGGCGCCGGCACGCCCGGAAGAGCGCAGAAAAGAGAGCGGGAAGAGCCGTAGCCCTCCCCGCTCGTCCCGTCGGATGACGCTCGTGCCGGCGGTCAGGCCACCGTTACCTCGTCGTTGAGGTAGATGTCCTGGATCGTGTTGAGGAGCTCGACGCCCTCGCTCATCGGGTTCTGGAACGCCTTGCGGCCGGAGATCAGCCCGAGTCCGCCCGCGCGCTTGTTGATGACGGCGGTGCGGACCGCCTGGGCCATGTCGTTGGCGCCGGAGCCGCCGCCGGAGTTGATGAGGCCGGCGCGGCCCATGAACCCGTTCGCCACCTGGTAGCGCGTGAGGTCGATGACGTGCTCCGAGGCGAGCTCGGAGTAGATCCGCTCGTCGAGCTTGCCGTACGAGCTGTCGCCGGAGTTGAGCGCTTTGTAGCCGCCGTTGTTCGTCGGCTGCTTCTGCTTGAGGATGTCGGCCTCGAGCGTCGCGCCGATGTGGTTGGCCTGCCCGGTGAGGTCGGCGCTCGTCTCGTAGTTCGTGCCGTCGACGGTGAAGCCGGCGTTGCGGAGGTAGCACCACAGGATCGTCGCCATCCCGAGCGAGTGCGCGTGCGCGAACGCCTCGGCGACCTCGACGATCTGCCGGTTCGACTCGTCGGAGCCGAAGTAGATCGTCGCGCCGACGGCGACGCAGCCCATCTCCCATGCCTGCTCGACCTGGGCGAACATGATCTGGTCGTACGTGTTCGGGTACGTCAGCAGCTCGTTGTGGTTGAGCTTGAGGATGAACGGGATCTTGTGGGCGTACTTCCGCGCGACGATGCCGAGCGCGCCGTACGTCGAGGCGACGGCGTTGCAGCCGCCCTCGATCGCGAGCTCGACGATGTTGGCCGGGTCGAAGTAGGCGGGGTTCTTGGCGAAGCTCGCGCCGCCGGAGTGCTCGATGCCTTGGTCGACGGGCAGGATCGAGAGGTAGCCCGTGCCGCCGAGCCGCCCGTTGTCGTACATCTGCTGGATCGAGCGGACGACGGGGACCGAGCGGTCCGAGTCCTTCCACACGCGGTCGACGAAGTCGGGGCCGGGGAGGTGGAGGTCGTCTTTGGAGATCTTCGGGTTCGAGAACCCGAGGAGGTCGTCGGCGTCGTCGCCGAGGAGTTCTTCGAGGCGAGAGGTGGTGACTTCGGCCATGGCGAGGTGCGGTTGCGGGTAAGGGGGGCGGAGGCGGCGGGAAGAGGTATAAATATACGCGGCGGCCGCGATTGGTCCGGCGAATCCGGTGGCTCGGGCCGCTCAGAGATGCGAAGATTAATCGGAGATACGCACCTCGGCAGGGAGGCGCGCCGGATCGCCGGCGGCGAGCGCGCGGGCGAGGAGGGGGGCGGTGAGCAGCCCCTTCGACCCCAGCCCGACGAGCGCCCATACGCGATCGTGGCCGGGGAGCGGTCCGGCGAGCGGCAACCGCCGCGGCGAGTGCGTCCGGGGGACGGTCACGCGGACGCCGGCCCGCGCGTCCAGTATCTCCGCGTCGGCGAGCGCCGGGACCATCCGCGCCGCCTTCGCCCGCAGCACCCGCGACTGCGCCTCGCTCGGCCGCACGTCGTCGAAGTCGTGCTCGTACGAACTCCCGACGACGAGCGTGTCGCCGTCCGTCACGAGGTAACCATAGCCCGAGAGCGTGGGGAGGTCGCCGAGACCCTCGTGGGCGAGGCGGATCGTCTGCCCTTTGATCCGGTGGAGCGGCAGCGCCGCGAGCGCCGGGACGTGCCGGAACCCATCGCCGGGCGCGAGCACGACGCGGGCCGCTTCCCACCGCTCGCCCGTGTCTGTCGTCACCACGACGCGATCCGAAAGCTCGCGCCAACCCGCCACGCGGACGCCGCTGCGGACCGAGGCTCCGTTCCGTCCTGCGGCATGCAGCAGGGCTTCGACGACCGCGCTGAGATCGACCGCGCCGCCGCTCGGGATCCACAGGCCGCCGTGGGGCGCGGCGAGGTCGGGGTAGCGGTCGCGGAGGTCAGACGGAGAGCGCCACGCCGTGTGCTCGGGCTGTGCCTCGGCGCGGGCGCGGAACGCCTCGGCCTGCCTCTCGTCGCGGGCGGGGCGCAGCACCCCCGTCGCGCGAAATAACTCCGACGCCTCGGCCCGGTCGAGGGTGGCGCGGAGCGCGTCGAGCGCCTCTTCGAACCGCCACGCCGGGTTGGCCTTCCACGCCATGAACGGGTTGACGAGCCCCGCCGCCGCGCCCGAGGCGCCCGCCGCCGGGCGTTCGGCTTCGAGCACGGCGACGGAGCCCCGCTCGCTCAGCCAGAGCGCGGCGCACGCCCCGGCGAGCCCGCCGCCGACGATGAGGGAATCGGTCATGCGCCTTTGCCAGTAGTTCGCGGATAGAAACCCCGGGCGGGGGGTAGAATGCAGCCTATGACCACGCATCACGCATCACAGGCCGACGTGCTCGTCGTCGGCGGCGGCATCATCGGGCTCGCGCTCGGGTGGCGGCTCGCCGAGCGCGGGCGCCGCGTCACGGTCGTCGAGCGCGACCGCGCGGGGCGGGGCGCGTCGTACGCCGCCGCGGGCATGCTCGCTCCCGCCGTCGAGATCCAGTTCGAGGAGACCGAGCTGTACGCGCTCGGGCGCGCGAGCCTGCGCCGGTGGCCCGCGTTCGCCCGCGATCTCGAACGGGCCAGCGGGCACGACGTCGGCTACCGCGACGAAGGTACGCTCGTCGTCGCCGACGACCGCGATGCCGCCGAAGCGCTCCGCCGGCTTTACCGCTTCCAGCAGTCGCACGGCGTGCCGGTCGAGTGGCTGACGGGGCGCGAAGCCCTGGAGATCGAGCCCTTCCTCTCGCCCAAACTCGCCGCCGCCGTCTGGTCACCGGAAGACCACCAGGTCGACAACCGCCGCGTCGTCGACGCGCTGCGTGAAGCCATCGCCCAGGCTCCGACGGCGACGCTCCGCGAGGGCGCCACGGTGCGGGCCGTCGAGCCGCACGCCGACGCGCCCGCGGTCGTGACCGACGACGGCGAGCGCATCGAGGCGTCGGCCGTCGTGCTCGCCGCCGGGGCGTGGCTGCGCGGCATCGACGGAATCGAGCCGAAGCCGCCGGTGCGGCCGGTGAAAGGGCAGATGCTCGCGCTCCGCCTGGCCGCGCCGTTCGACCTCCGCCACGTCGTCCGCGGCCCCGACGCGTACCTCGCGCCCAAGGCGGACGGCCGCCTCGTGATCGGGGCGACGAGCGAGGAGCTGGGCTTCGACACGCGCGTGACGGCGGGCGGGCTGTTCCGCCTGCTCGAAGGCGCCGTCGAGGTCGTGCCGGGCGTCGAAGAGCTCGAGGTCGTCGAGACGTGGGCGGGGCTGCGGCCGGCGAGCCGGGACCACGCGCCGCTCCTCGGGCGCGCTGCGCCGGGCGTCGTGCTCGCCGCCGGGCACTACCGTCACGGCATCCTCCTCGCGCCCGCTACGGCCGACGAACTCTCCGCCGGTATCGACGCGATGCTCGGCGGGGGCGATTTCGAAACCTCCCCGCTGCTGGCCCCGTTCTCCCCGCAGCGCTTCGACGCCCCCGCTTCCGCTCGCTGAACTCGTCTCGATGCCCGTCGCCACGTCCGTCTCGGTCACCGTCAACGGGGAGCCCCGCGCCCTCCCGCCCGGGCTGCTGCTCCCCGACCTGCTGCGCCGCGCCGGCGTCGACCCCGAGCGGTCGGGGATCGCTGTCGCCGTCGACGGCGCCGTCGTCCGCCGCGCCGATTGGGCGGATACGCCGGTGAGTGACGGCGACGAAATAGAGATCATCACTGCCACGCAGGGGGGCTGAGCGATGGCCGAAATCACGACGCCGGAGACCACGCACGACGCCCCGCTGCGCATCGGCCCGCTCAAACTGCGCTCGCGCGTGCTCATCGGCACGAGCCGGTACCCGAGCCCCCAAGTGATGCTCGACGCCGTCGAGGCGTCCGGGGCGGAACTCGCGACGGTGTCGATCCGCCGCGTGAACCTCGCCGACACGGACGGCGAGAGCGTGCTCGGGCTGCTCCGCTCGCGCGGCATCGAGATTCTGCCGAACACGGCGGGGTGCTACACGGCGCGCGAAGCCGTGCTCACGGCCGGGCTCGCCCGCGAGGCCCTCGGCACCGACCTCGTCAAGCTCGAAGTGATCGGCGACGATGAGACGCTGTACCCCGACGTCGAGCAATTACTGAAGGCGGCGAAGGAGCTCGTCGACGACGGCTTCCACGTGCTCGCGTATTGCAACGACGACCCGATCACGTGCCGCAAGCTCGCCGACCTCGGCTGCGCCGCCGTGATGCCGCTCGCCGCGCCGATCGGGAGCGGGATGGGGCTCGTCAACCCGTACACGCTGCGGATCATCCGCGAGACGCTGCCCGACACGCCGCTCCTCGTGGACGCGGGGATCGGGACGGCGAGCGACGCCGCGCTGGCGATGGAGCTGGGCTACGACGGCGTGCTCCTCAACACGGCCGTCTCGGGCGCCGAGCACCCCGTGCTGATGGCGTCGGCCGTGCGCCACGCCGTCGAGGCCGGGCGGCTGGCCTTCCGCGCCGGCCGCATCCCGCGCCGGCTCTACGCGAACGCATCGTCGCCGATGGACGGGCGCATCGGGGTCTGATGGAGCCGGGTCGCACATGGCGCAGCAGCGGCGAGCCGTTCGAGCCGCGCCACCAGTTCCTCGCCGTCGCGCTCATCGCCGACGGGTTCGCGGGCGGCGGACGGAGGGGGTGGGCCGCCATTCAGCTGCGCGTACTCGACGCGCTGCGGGGCGCCCCGCTGTGGGTGCACCTCCGCGACCACGGCGTCGACGCGGAGGCGTTCGCCACCGCCGCCGAGACGTTCGTCCCGCGGCTGCGCGACGCCGAGCACGAGCCGCACATCTCCGTCAACACGCACCTCGGCGCGGCGGAGGCGCTCGGCGTCGGGTTCCACGTCACCCGGCGCGGTCCGTCGGTGGAAGAGGCGCGGCACCGGCTCGGCCCGACGGCGCTCGTGACGGCCTCCGTGCATTCGGTGCCCGAGGCGCGGGCGGCCGTGACCGCCGGGGCGAGCGCCGTGTTCTTCGGCCCGATCTTCCCGACGCTGAGCAAGCCGAACCACCCCGGCGTCGGGCTGGCGGCGCTGGAGGCGTGCTGCCGCGCGGTGCCCGTCACGCCCGTCTTCGCGCTCGGCGGCGTCACGCCCGATCACGTCGGGCCGTGCCTCGACGCGGGGGCGCGGGGCGTCGCCGTGCTCTCCGGCATTCTCCACGCCGACCGCCCCTCCGCCGCCGCCGCGCGGTACACCGCCCACCTCAAACGCCCACGATGACCGACGCTTCCACCAAACCCCTCGCCCTCACGATCGCCGGCAGCGACTCCGGCGGCGGCGCGGGGATTCAGGCCGACATCAAATCGATGGAGGCCAACGGCGTGTTCGCCGCGAGCGTCGTCACCGCCGTCACGGCGCAGAACACCCGGGCCGTGACCGCCGCCTTCGACCTCCCGCTCGACATCATCGAAGCCCAACTCGACGCCGTCGCGGACGACTTCACGTTTGGCGCGGTGAAGACCGGGATGCTGTCGTCGGCCGCCATCATCGGGCTCGTCGCGCGGAAGGTGCGGGAGCACGGGTCCGGGATGCGTCCCTTCGCGCCGCTCGTCGTCGATCCGGTGATGATCTCGAAGAGCGGCTTCGCCCTGCTCAAGCCCGACGCCGTCGATGCGTTGCGGCAGGAGTTGCTGCCGCTCGCCACGCTCGTCACCCCGAACGTCCACGAGGCCGAGCGGCTGACCGACACCGAGATCCGCACCCGCGCCGATGCCGAGACAGCGGCGCGCGCAATCCACGCCCTCGGGCCGCAGGCCGTGCTCGTCAAGGGCGGCCACCTCGACGGCGAGCGCGACGCGGTGGACGTGCTATTCGACGGGGCGGAGGTCCACGCCTTCCGGTCCGAGCGGATCGACACGCCGCACACGCACGGGACGGGCTGCACCTACGCCTCGGCGATCGCCGCGTGGCTGGCGCGCGGGGCGGCGCTGCCCGAGGCCGTACGCCGCGCCAAAGCCTACGTCACCGAAGCCATCCGCCACGGCCTCGCGATCGGCGGCGGCCACGGCCCGACGAGCCACTTCTACTTCCTCCGCGGCTCGGAGGCGGCTACGGCGTAGGGATCTCCAGCACGGAGTCGATCGTGTGGATCACGCCGTTCTCGGCCGGAGCGCTCAGCCCGACGATGCGAGCCGGACACGTGATATCGGGCGGCTCCTCGACTACGACGCAGTTTAGCGATAGGCCGTTGCGCCGCCACACCGAAAGGGGCGACCCTTCGAGCGTGGTGAGCGTGTCGATGCCAGCGAAGTCCCCTACCGTGTACAGGCCCGGAACGATGTGATAGCGCGTGATGTCGTCGGCGCGTGAGTCAGAAATGCTAACGCCTGCGAGCGCGTTGTCGACGGGAGCGAAAACGGTGTAGGGGCCCGGCTCCTGAAGCAGCGGCGTCAGCCCCGCCCGCTCGACGAGGTTGAGGAACCGGTAGAGGCCGGTGAACACCGCGCGCTCCTCCAAATCCATAGCGGGCGGGTAGTAGAACGGTGCCACCGTGTAGACCAGCCCGTTGCCGGCTTCGCGGGGCGGGAGCTCCACCTGCGCCCGTCCCGCGACGAACACCTCCGGACCCCCGACGTCCTGCCGTACGGTCACCGGGAGCGCGTAGCCGCCGAGCGTCGTGAGATCGCCGCCGCCGAGCAGGTCCTCGGGCTCGACCCGCCCGGGCACGACGGCGTACTGCGCCGCGCGGAGCAGGAGGTCCGGGCGGTCCCGAAGCTCGGGCAGGAACGGCAGCCCGAACCGCTCCCACGCGGACTCCGGCGCCGCGAACACGGTGTAGTCCCCGTCCTCCTCGAGGTCGGCGAGCACCCCGGCGTCGCGCAGGATCGCGTGGGCCGTGAAGAAGTCCGGCACGTAGCGCATCCGGTCGTCGATGCCGAGGTGGTTGAGCACGACCGCGTCGAGGAGGTAAATCAGCCCGTCGCTCGTCGCGATCTCCGGCACGATCACGCGCGCGCCGTCGACGTAGGTGATTCCGTCCTCGGTGACCACGTCGAGCGTCGTGCCGTCGAGCGCTTCGAGGGCGGTGCCCGTGGTGAGCTCGTCGAGGGCGACGCGGCCGGGGACGACGTGGTGGCGGAGCACCTTCTCCAGCACGTCGCGGTTGGCGAACCTCAGCAGCGACTGGAGCTCGAGCGGGGGGAACGCCTCGAAGGCGGTGTTGATGGGGATGAAGAGCGTGCGGGGACCGTCGCCCGGCCCGCCCCCGGCGACTTCGCTCGTGAGCTCTGCCGTGTCGAGGGCGTCGGCGAAGGTGCGGATGAGGGGCGTGACGCGCAGCCGCTCGCCGAGGGTGAGGTGGTCGCGGATCACCTCGTCGGCGAGGTGCAGCACGCCGTTGCCAGTGGTGAACTCGTCGTCGTCGAGGAGGGCGCCGCCGACGGTGATGTCCTCGCCGTCGACGCGGACGGTGAGGGGCGGCCCCTGGATCGGCTCGAGCGTCATGCCGTCGCGGAGGTCGGCGCGGCGGAAACGCCCGCGGACGATGTGCCGGCGGATGAGCTTGTCGAGGACCTCCTCGTTGTCGGGGAGGCGGAGGCGAGCGATCATCTCCGTGCCCAGGCTGAGGAGGGCCTCGTCGGTGGGGGCGAAGAAGGTGAGGTCGGCGCCGGTCCGGAGCGTGCCGCTGACGGCGAGGTCGGCGAGGACCTCGCGCAGGAGCCGGAGGTCGTCGGGGCCGGTGACGAGCTCGAGGAGGTTGTCGCCGGAGAGCTCGGGGGCGGCCACGTCGTCGCCGCAGCCGCTGAGCGTTCCGAGCCCGACGAACGCCAGCAGTACGATGACGAGGTGGCGTGGGGGGAGCACGGAGCGGGAAAAGTCAATCATTACGGCGGGGTAGGAGGGGCGGCGGGTTCCGCGGAGCCGGTCGCTGCGGCATACGCACGGCGCGGGGAGATTAAGACTGCGCCTGTTCTAAAGAAAGGCAGGAATATTTGAACTCCCGTCCTCCCTTGTCTTTTCGAGCCCGAGGCTTAGTTTCCCCGGGCTCAGAGCGCCGAGCCCGGGGCCGCAGCCCGCCCCGACTCGGCCGCCTACGTCTCTCGTCATCTCCGCTAGCCTAGCACGTGCCGATGCGACTGCGTCTGCCGGTCCGATTCGTTTTTGCCTTGGGGCTCGCGCTCAGCGCGGCCTCGCCTGCACAGGCCCAGACGGCGAGCGTACGCGGCTTCGTGTCGGATGAGGCCGACGGCCAGGGGCTGCCCGGGGTCAACGTGGTGCTGGAGAACGAGGCGGGCACGACGCGGGGCGCCGCCACCGACGTGGACGGGTTCTACTTCCTCTCGGGGGTGGAGCCGGGGCGGTACGTCCTCCGCGCCAGCTTTCTGGGCTACGCGACTTATACCGACTCGCTGACGCTGGTGCCCGGCGA
Organism: uncultured Rhodothermales bacterium; assembly: GCA_964438105.1. Lineage (GTDB taxonomy): Bacteria > Bacteroidota > Rhodothermia > Rhodothermales > JANQRZ01 > JBBSMX01. The sequence goes on from CAYTJT010000053.1 coordinate 10,991, forward strand.
GGTGCGCCAGCTCGACGTCGAACTCGGCGTGGGGCAGACCGAGCTCGACGCCGTGACGGTCGAGTCGGAGCGGACCTCGGGCGCGGCGAACGTCACGGCCGGGCTCCAGAGCATCCGGACGCAGGACATCGAGCTCGTCCCGACGCCCGACGTCTCGGGCGACCTCGCCAGCTACCTCACGACGGTGCCGGGCGTCGTCACGACGGGCGACCGCGGCGGGCAGCTCTTCATCCGCGGCGGCGAGCCCAGCCAGAACCAGGTGCTCATCGACGGCGTCCCGCTCTACCAGCCGTTCCACGTGCTCGGGTTCTACTCGGCGTTCCCCTCCGACATCCTCAACCGCGCCGACCTCTACGCCGGCGGGTACGGCGCGCGCTTCGGCGGCCAGCTCTCGTCCGTGCTCGACGTGGCGACCCGCAACGGCAACAAGCGGCGGTTCAACGCCTCGGCCTCCGTCGCGCCGTTCGTCAGCGCGGCGATCGTGGAGGGGCCGCTCGTGCCGGACCGCGTCTCGTTCCTCGGCTCCGGCCGCGTCTCGGTCATCGAGCAGGGCGCGGGGCGGTACGTGGGGCAGGAGCTGCCGTACGAGTTCGGCGACGTGTTTGGGAAGGTGCACGCCGGCATCGCCGAGAGCGGTCAGCTCTCGGTCACCGGCCTCCACACGTGGGACCGCGGCGTGGTCGGCAACCTCGACGCGCCGCGGCCCGACGAGGTCCGCTGGCAGAACACCGCGCTCGGCGGGCGCTACGTGTTCGTCCCGACGAGGCTGCCGATCCTCGCCGAGGTGCTCGTGACGGCGTCGCGGTTCCACAGCGAGCTCGGCGCCCAGGACCCGGCCCCGACCGAGGTGCCGGACCGCGTCTCGGACATCGAGCAGTACGGCGCCGAGGTCAACATGACGCAGTACCTCCGGTTCGCCGACCTCCACGCGGGCGTGTTCATCCGGACGACGACGGTCGAGAGCCGGCTCGGGGGGGCCTTCCAGGGCCTCGCGACCGAGCGCGACCACGTGACCGAGGCGGGGGCCTACCTCGAGCCGGAGTGGCGGCTCGCTACGGGGCTGACGGCGTCCGTCGGGCTCCGGCTGACGTCGCTGCCGAACCAGGGGCAGACGTTCCTCGAGCCGCGCGGGCGGTTCGAGTGGCAGCTCGGCCCGCACCAGCTCAGCGGGGCCGCCGGGCTCTACAACCAGCCGGTCGTCGGCGTGGCGGACATCCGCGACGCCACGAGCATCTTCACGGCGTGGACGATCGCGCCGAAGGAGCGGACCCCGCAGGCCGCCCACTTCATCGCCGGCTACCGCGTCACCCCGACGCCGTGGCTCGACGTCGCCGTGGAGGGGTACTACAAAGACCTCGGGGCGCTCTCCGTCGGCGAGTGGACCGCGTTCCCCCGGCTGACCACGCGCGTGCAGGCGGCCTCCGGCGAGGCGCTCGGCGTCGACGCCCGCGTCGAGGTCAGCTCGGGCCCGTTCTACGGGTTCGTCAACTACGGCCTCTCGTCGGTCGAGTACGTCACCACGAGCGAGCGCTACGACGTGTGGTTCGGCGAGGAGGCGATCCGGTACCGCCCCGCGCACGACCGGCGCCACCAGCTCAACGCGCTCGGCCGCGTGACGGTCTTCGGGTTCGACCTCAGCGCGCGGTGGCAGTTCGGCAGCGGGCTCCCCTTCAGCAGCCCGCTCGGCTTCGACGTGTTCGTGCTCATGGACGGCACGGTCGACCCCACCACCGAGAACGGGGACCCGCGCGTGGTCTACGACCGCCCGTTCAACTCCGAGCTCCCGACCTACCACCGCCTCGACGTGTCGGTGGAGCGGACGTTCGACCTCAACCGGCTGGAGCTCACCGCGCAGGCCGGCCTCATCAACGCCTACGACCGCTCCAACATCTTCGCCTACGACGTCTTCACGCTGCAGCGCGTGGACCAACTGCCCGTGGTGCCCACGTTCGGGCTGAAAGCGTCGTTCGAGTAATGCCGTCCTCCCTTATGGCCGTGCTTCCCCGCTCTGCTTTTTTCGCGCTCCTCCTTCTCCTTGCGGCGGGCTGTGCGGATTCGGTGTCGCCCACGTTCGACGCCGACAAGCCCTACACCCTCTACGGCGTGCTCGACCCGACGGCGGAGCGGCAGGCGTTGCGCGTCGTGCCGTTCGCGCCGGACCTCAACCCGCAGGAGCCCGGGCCCCTCGGCGCCGTCGTGACATCCACGGACCTCGTCACGGGGGAGACGATCACGTGGCGCGATTCGCTCGTGACGTTCGGCGATGGCCGGTTCGGATACGTCTACATCGCCGACTTTCGGCCCGTGTATCGGCGCCCCTACCGCATCGATGCCCGCCGCCCCGACGGGGCGGTGTCCAAGGCCGAGGTGCCGGTGCCCCCCTTCGTCATCCCGCTGCCGCGGTCGATACGGACCTCGGTCGGCTCCGTAGAGGTCTCCGCGATCTGGCCCGGCGCGCCGCGGATCAACGCGGCCCAGGCCGTCTTCGTCCTCGCCGACGCCGACTGCAACACGATCACCGAGGTCGTGCCCGTGAGCCTGACGTCCGAGCCGTTCGAGTTCGGCTGGGAGACGACGTCGGACTTTCTGGTGGACGCGCAGGCCGTGCTCGATAACCTCTCGCCCAACAACAACGTGGCCCTCGTCGACCTCCGACTGCGCGCCGTCGTTTCGAGTGAGGATTGGGTGCCGGAGGGGGGGACCTACGACCCGGAGATACTCGTGGACCCGAACGCGCTGACGAACGTGGAGGACGGGTTCGGCTTCGTGGGCGGCGGCTACACCGTGGAGGTGTCCGTGACGCCGACGGTGGACGTCGCGCGGCGGGGCGGCTTCCGGCCACGCGGCTCCTGCGGGGGTGGGTGAGGGGGCGTAGCCCTACGCTTTCTTCATTTGCCCGGCCGTCAGGGGGCCGTATCTTAGAACCTCGCAAGCACGTGCCCGTAGCTCAGCTGGATAGAGCGTCTGACTACGGATCAGAAGGTCGGGAGTTCGAATCTTCCCGGGCACGCCAAAGCCCCAGGTTGCCTCGCAGCCTGGGGCTTTTCTCGTTGGGGACCGCGTCGGATGGGAGCGCGATGAACGGGGTGGCCCGGTGCTGACGAGGGGGGTTTCCCCCGCAGGAGCGCATCACGCAAGCGCGTTACTTTCCGGGCGCACGGTTGCTTCTTCTCACCCACGCACCCACCCCCATGAAGATCGTCGACGCGGCTCACGCCGTCTCCCACATCAAGTCTCGCGACCGCGTGTTCGTCCACACCGCCGTCGCAGCCCCCCAGCGTCTCGTCGAAGCGCTCGCCGCGCGCGCGCCCGAGCTCAGCCACGTCGAGATCTGCCACCTCCACACGGAGGGGCACGCGCCGTACGCGCAGCCCGAGCACCGGGGCAGCTTCCACGTCAACGCCTTCTTCGTCGGGGGGAACGTCCGGAAGGCGGTCGCCAGCGGCGAGGCCGACTACATCCCCGTCTTCCTCAGCGAGGTGCCCGCGCTCTTCAAGCAGGGCATCCTCCCGCTCGACGTCGCCCTCGTGCAGGTCTCGCCGCCGGACGAGCACGGGTTCTGCACGCTCGGCGTCTCCGTCGACGCGTCCCAGGCGGCCGTCGAGCAGGCGCAGCACGTCGTCGCCGAGATCAACCCGAACATGCCGCGCACGCACGGCGACGGCTTCCTCCACGTCGACAGGATCGACTTCGCCATCGAGGTGGACTACCCGCTGCACGAACACGAGCCGCCCGAACTGACCGACGTGGAGCGGGCGATCGGGCACCACTGCGCCGACCTCGTCGACGACGGCGCCACGCTGCAGATGGGCATCGGCGCGATCCCCGACGCGGTCCTCGCGGCGCTCGGGGGGCACAAGGACCTCGGCATCCACACCGAGATGTTCTCCGACGGCGTGATCGACCTCGTCGAACGGGGCGTAATTACGGGGCGGAAGAAGCGCGTCCACCCGGGCAAGCTCGTGAGCAGCTTCCTCATGGGGACGCGGCGGCTGTACGACTTCGTCGACGACAACCCCCTGGTGATCATGCTCGGGGCCGACTACGTCAACGACACCGCCGTCATCCGGCGCAACCCCAAGGTCACGGCGATCAACAGCGCCATCGAGGTCGACATCACCGGGCAGGTCGTGGCCGACTCGATCGGGACGCGGCAGTTCTCGGGCGTCGGCGGGCAGATGGACTTCATCCGCGGCGCGTCGCTCTCGCCCGGCGGCAAGCCCATCATCGCGCTGCCGAGCTCGACGCGGCGGGGGGAGAGCCGCATCGTGACCCTCCTCAAGCCCGGCGCCGGGGTCGTCACGACGCGGGCCCACGTCCACTACATCGTGACCGAGCACGGCGTGGCGAACCTCTACGGCAAGAACCTCCGACAGCGCGCGCGCGCGATGATCGAGATCGCGCACCCGGACCACCGCGAGCAACTGGAGCGCGAGGCCCACGAGCGGTTCAACCACCTCCCCGACTAGGCCGTACTGAGGAATGGGAAGTTCACTTGACATCTCATGCTAGCCACACCA
>CAYTJT010000054.1:0-15452 GCA_964438105.1 uncultured Rhodothermales bacterium
CGATCACCTCGGGCACCGTGCTCATCCCGACGGCGTCGGCCCCGATCATGCGGAGGAAGCGGTACTCGGCGCGGGTTTCCAGATTCGGCCCTTCGACGGCGACGTAGACGCCCTGCTGCAGCTTGACCGCCTGCTCCAGCGCCACCGACTCGGCAATCCGCCGGAGGCCCTCGTCGTAGGGCATACTCATGTCGGGGAAGCGCGGGCCCCAGTCGTCCACGTTCGGGCCGGAGAGCGGGTTGACGCCCTGGAGGTTGATGTGGTCGGTGACGAGCATGAGGTCGCCGCGCCGGAAGTTCGGGTTCATCCCCCCCGCCGCGTTCGAGATCAGCAGCGTGTCCACGCCGAGGCGGGCGAGCACGCGCACGGGGAAGGTGATCTCGTGCGGGCTGTAGCCCTCGTAGAGGTGGAAGCGGCCCTGCAGTGCGAGCACGGGCACGCCGTCGAGGCGCCCGGCGAGCAGCTTGCCGTGGTGGCTCTCGACGGTGGAGACGGGGAAGTGCGGGAGGTCGTCGTACGAGAGCACGACCTCGGCGTCGACGGCGTCGGCGAGGGCGCCGAGCCCGGTGCCGAGGATGATGCCGATCCGGGCGTCGAGATCGACGCGCTCGCGGATCGACGCGGCGGCCTCTTCGACGTGGCGGCGGTACTCCGTGGTGTCCATTGAAAAGCTGGTGGGTGAGTTGCTGATCGAGCCCAGACTCCCGGTCACACGATCCCCGTCTGGTGGCGGGCTCAGTCGAGGTCTTCGAGGATACGGCGGATGCGCTCCTTCTCCGCGTCCGGCGCCGTGGCTTCGCGCTCATCGAGGTCGTCGGCCTCCTCTTCGCCGCCCCCGCCCACGATCGAGCGGAGCGTCCACGTGGGCTCGTCGTCCTGCTCGTCGATCGCGTCCTCGCCGTCGGTCTCGGCCCGGCGCGCCTCGCGCTCCGATTCCGATTCCGCCGCGCGGGCGTACAGCTCGCCGTACGTCGTGCCGCGCTCGGCCTCGTCGGGCTGTGCGGGCTCGGTCTCCGAGGCGTCGACGTCCTGCCTCTTCGCCCGCCCCGGCGCCTCGTCCGACGCGGTGCTCGGCTCGGACGGACCGGGCGCCTCGGGCAGCGCCTCGGCGGGCGACGACGGCACGAGTTGCATGAACCCGATGGGGTGGTCGTCTTCGTGCCGAGCGAGGATTTCTAGCTCGGACATCAGGAAGTGCCGAAGCCGCGCCACGATCTCGTCGCGGCGGCGCGTGAGGTCGGTGATGTCGTGCTTGAGCCGGCCCTGCCGCCCTTCGGCCTCCTGGAGCCGCTGCTCGGCTTTCAGCTCGGCCTCCTCCACGATGAGGCGGGCCCGCTCCTCGGCCTGCTCCTGCGTCCGCTTCGCCCCGCTCCGTGCGGTTTCGAGCGCTTCGTGGAGCGCGCTCTCCACCTTCTCGTAGTGCTCGATCTTGCCTTCGATTTCGCGGACGCGGTCGCGCGCGTGGCGGAGGTCGTCGAGGACCTCCTCCCACTGGCGCGAGACCATGTCGGTGAACGCCTTGACCTCTTCGGGGTCGTAGCCGCGCACCTTCCGGGTGAACTCGTGCGTGCGGATGTCGAGGGGCGTCAGCTTCATCGGTCGGTGGGTCGGGGAGGTGAGAGGGGCGGGGCCTCGTCGTAGAGCGCTCCCACTTCGAGGCCGATCTCGGCCCGGCGGTCGACGAGGGCGGTGTGGCGGTGGCGGAGCCGGGCGAGGGTGCGCGCGGCGCGCTCCTCCTCCTCGCGCTGCCGCCGGTGCAGCAGCACGGCGAGGGGCAGGATGACGGCCAGACCGGCCGCGAGGATGAGTAGCGGGGTCATCATAGCTCGTGGCAAAGATACAGACGGAGGATAGGGAATGCCGCCGCTCCGGCGGCGGAGGCCGACGCCGAACGCTCACCCCTCCGACCGCGCCCCGAACAGCGCCGAGCCGATCCGGACGTCCGTCGCCCCCTCCTCGACGGCCACCTCGAAGTCGCCGCTCATCCCCATCGACAGCCGGTCGAGCGCGATGCCGGTCCCCTGGCCGTCGTACGTCTCGGCGAGCGTGCGGAGCCGGCGGAACTGCGGCCGGACGACCGTCTCGAGTTCTTCCTCCGTGTCGGCGGGCGCGGCGAGCGTCATCAGCCCGACGATGCGGAGGTGCTCCCACCGCGCCAGCCGGTCGAGGAAGGCGTGCGTCTCGCCCGGCCGCACGCCCGACTTCGAGCCCTCGTCGGAGACGTTGACCTGCACGAAGCAGGGGAGGACGCGCCCGGCGCGGGCCGCGCGCTTGTCGATGTGCTCGGCCAGCCGGTCGCTGTCGAGCGCGTGGAAGGCGTCGGCGACCTCCAGCGCCTTGTTGATCTTGTTCTTCTGCAGCGGGCCGATGAGGTGCCAGCGCACGTCGCCCCCGCCGAACTCGCCGGGGATCGCCGCGCCCTTTTCCTCCAGCTCCTGCACGCGGTTCTCGCCGAAGTCCGTCAGCCCCGCCTCGACCCCGGCGCGGACGACGGCGAGCGGGAACGTCTTCGTCACCGCGATGAGGCGCACGGCGTCGGGCGAGCGCCCCGCGCGCTGGCACGCCGCGTCGAGGCGCGTGCGGACACCGTCGAGCCGGCGGCGGATGTCGGCGACGAGCGAGGAGGAGTTGGAGAGAGGCATGTGGAGCGGCACGGGGTAGGGAAAGAGCAGCGCCCCATGATACGGGGGAGGCGGGCCGCCCATCGAGGCGGAACCTTCTTCACCGAACGGTCACCTTTTCACGCCAGTGCACCTGGCCGACCGCGCTATTTCGCAGCCGCTGCACGCCGAAGCCCGTCCGGCAGGGTCCTTGTTACCACGGAGGATCGTCTCTCCAACCCCACCCCTGCCATGTCTGCTCCTGCCTATTTCGACACCCTCAGCGACGCCCGCACCCGCTGGCTCGAAGGCGACCCGCACGCGTGGATCCGCTACGCCCAAAGCTGCCTCCAACTCGAAACCGAGCTTCAAGCTGCGAAACGCGCCGAGCCGTCGCCGCGCTGCACCCGCTGCGGTTCCTGCACGTGCGAGAAAGGCGAGGACGAAGCACGCGGACGCGGCGCCTGAGCGGTAGCTTGCGGGGCCGACCGTCTCCCTACGCCCCGCTGCCATGCACGACTCGCTCCTCTCCGCCCTCGACGCCCGCCGCGCCGAGTTCCTCGCGGGGCTCGACTCCGTCCCGCCCGAACAACGTGAGCGCGCCCCTTCGACCCGTGCGTGGTCCCCGCTGGGGATCGGTGAGCACTCGCTGATCGTCGAGAGCGGGCTCGCGCGGATCATGGCGCGGCAGATCGAGAAAGGGGACGACCGGCGGCGGTTCGACGCGCCGTCGGACCTCTCCGTCGAGGGGTTGCTGCGCGCCCTGCGGACGCCGGCCAAGATGAAGATCCCCAAGACCCTCACCGCCATCGAACCGACCGGCGACGTGCCGATGGACGAGCTCCACCGGCGGTGGCTCGCCGCCGGCGAGCGCTGGCACGACCTCGCGGCGTCGCTGCCCCCGTCGCTCGCGGACGAGGCGCTCGTGATGCACGCCGTCGGCGGCCCCCTCACGTTCGCCCAGACGCTCCGCTTTCTCGAAGCCCACATCGACCACCACCTCCACCAGCTCGCCCGCACCGTCCGCGCGCTGAACGCCACGCCCGCCTGACCCCACGCTCGTCAGCGCACCACCTCGATGGCGACGGCCGGCGGCTCCGGCCCCAGCACCGCGTCGAGCACGGTCGAATCGGGGGGCGCGACGCTGCGCGCGGGCTCCGGGCGAGGCGGCGCGTCGAAGCACCGCCCCCACGAGACGATCTCCTCCGTGTCGGGCGAGTCCGAGTCCGTCCGGTAGCCCGTCCATTCGGCGCAGATCTCGCTGCCGCCCTCGTCCTGCACCGTCATCTCGACCCACTGGCCGGGGTGCGGCGGGAGCACCGAGGGGTTGGGGTACGCCCCTTCGCTGAACGGCCCGCCCTTGCGGGAGCCCGTCTGATCGAGCGGCGCGGCCTGAATGACCGGTATCGGCGCACCGCCGCCGGTGGCGTAGTCGCTGTTCGTGCCGTCGTCGATGGCCACCATGTGCGCGTCGCCGCCCACGATCACGAGCTGATCGATGCCGTTCTCCTTCACGAGGTCGGCGATTTCTTGTCGCTCCTCGGGGAAGCCGCCCCAGTGGTCGGCCGTCGGGGAGGGCGGGCCGATCCACGGCACCGTGCTCACCCACACGATCATGGCGTAGCGATCCTTCGCCGCGAGGAGCTGCTCTTCGAACCACGCGCGCTGCTCCACCCCCATCACCGTCCGCCGGTCCCCCGGCACGTCGGCCACCGGGTCCCGGGCCGAGCGCAGGTCCGTCACGATGAAGCGGACGCGCCCGACGGTGAACGCCTGGTAGATCGGTCCGTCCCGGAGGGGGTAGTGCGGGACGATCGTCTCGTAGACCTCCCGCACGGCCTCGCGGGCGGGCGCGATCCGGTCGCTGTTGTTGGGGCCGTAGTCGTGGTCGTCCCAGACGTAGACGAGCGGGGTGCTGCGGTAGAGCGCCGACTGCGAGTCCGAGCGGAGCACGCGCCCGAAGGCGCGGCGGAAGAACCCCGGGCTGTTGACCGCGATGTCCTCGTAGAACAGGTCGCCGAGGTGGAGGAAGAACAGCGGCTCGGTCGCGCGGATCGCGTCGAAAACGGGCCGGTCCGAGCCCGTGAGGGAGCAGCCCGCGAGGGCGATGTTGAACGAGAACGGACCGTCCTCCGGCGTCCGGAACGTCCCCTCGCGCAGCCGCCCCTCGCCCGAGGTGAAGGCGTAGGTGTAGCGCGTGCCCGGGGTCAGCCCCTGCAGGGTCGCCCGCACGATCCGCCCCTGATTCGAGACGGTGAACGGCTCGGACGCGAGGGCAGGAACCCCCTCGGCCTCGGGCTGCACGACGAGGCGCACGCTGTCGGCCGACCACAGCCCCGCGACGACCTCCACCGAGCGCGGCGTGAGCCCGCCCGACCACACGAACCCCGTCGGCGGCACGGCCTCGGCGAGGGCGAGCCGCGCCCCGTCGTCCGCGCGGCGGCACCCCGCGGCGACGAGCAGCAGCGTCACGAGCAGGCCGACCAGCCCGATCCGGCCAGAACGGATTCGGCCAGAACAGATTAGGTAGTGGTGGGTCATTGGCCCGACGGGTTCTGCGTTCCACTCGTCGTCTCGTCGGCCTCGGCCTCCCCTTCCACCTGCCGGTCGGCCGGCTGGTACGGCGGCACATCGAAACACCGCTCCATCTCCACGAGCGGGCGCGACGAGGGCCGGTTCCACCGCGTCCGGTAGGCCTTCCAATGGAGACACACCGTGCGCTCGCCATCGTCCTCTACCTCCATCATCGTCCACTGCCCGGGGTGCGGCGGGAAGACCGTTGGGCCGGGGAACATCCCTTCGCTGAACGGGCCCCCTTTGCGGGAGCCCGCCTGGTCGAGCGGGGCGGCCTGGACGACGGGGATCGGCGCGCCGCCGCCGGTGGCGTAGTCGCTGTTCGTGCCGTCGTCCATCGCCACCATGTGCGCGTCGCCGCCCATGATCACGATGTCGTCGATCCCGTGCTCCTTGATGAAGTTGGCGATCTCCTCACGCTCCTCATGGTACCCGCCCCACGAGTCGCTCGTGCGGCTGTCGCGGTAGATCCACGGGACGCTGCTGACCCACACGACGACCTCGCCGGCCTCTTTTGCCCGGAGCAGTTCCTGCTTGAACCAGTCTTTCTGCCGCGCCCCCATCAGCGTGGGGGTCCGCCCGAACGCCCGCCGCCCCGGCAGCCGGGTCGAGCGGAGGTCGGAGAGGATGTACCGGATGCGGCCGACCGCGAAGCTCTGCGTAATCGGCACGTTCCCCGAGCCGGCCATGAGGGGGTAGTGCGGGATGATCTCCTGGTAGGCCCGTCGGGCGGCCTCCCGGCCCGGGGCCAGCCGGTCGCTGTTGTTCGGCCCGTAGTCGTGGTCGTCCCACATGTAGGCGATCGGCGTGCTGCGGTAGAGCGCCGACTGCGACGGCGACGCCAGCACCTCGCGCCACGCCTCGCGGTAGGCCTCGGGGTCGTCGGAGTCGATGTTCTCGTAGTGCATGTCGCCGAGGTGGAGGAAGAACAGCGGCTCCTGCCGGCGGATCACGTCGAAGACGGGCCGGTCCGACCCGGTGACGGCGCAGCCCCCGGCGATGACGCGGTACGAAAACGGCCCCTCCCGCGGCGTCTCGAAAGACCCGGCCCGCAGCGTGTCGAGCTCGCCTTCGACCTCCACGGCGTAGCGGTACGGGGTGCCCGGCTCGAGGGCGCCGATGCTGAACGCGGCCGTTCGGCTCTGCCGCTTCGTCGCCTGGTAGGCAGAATACTCCGCCTCACCGAACGACTCCCCCGTGACGAGCGCGATGCGGACGCTGTCCGAGGGCGCCGACAGCCCGGTGACGATCCGCACCGAGGTCGGCTGCAACGCCCCCGACCAGACGAAGTCGACAGTCGGAGCTTGCGCGGAGGCAGTCGGAACCGAGAGGCAGGCGAGGGACAGGAAGCAGACGAGCCGGAGGAGGGCGCCCTTGAGTGACATCGGACGTTCGAAGCAGTATGGATGGGACCGGCGGGGCCGGAGCGGGAGAGGGGACGATCTCAACGTACCAACCGGCGGAATGGTTCGGGCTCGCCCCTGCCGATCCCAACGCGGCAGCGGGGCGACATCGTGCCTTCCCCCTGCGTACGGTCCGGTTTCAGTCGCCCGTCGAGCCGGCCTCGCCGCGGGGGCGGCTGTAGCGCCGGCTGGGACGTCGGCCCTCCGTGCGGCGGATCATCTCCTCGTAGGCCTGCTGGCACAGCCACGCGTCGCCGTCGGTGTAGGCCGGGCGGAGGTAGTAGGTCCCCCGCCGGTGGATCGGCAGGTCGAAGGCGACGCACCGCTCGCTCGGAGGCTCTCCGTCGGAGCGGCGCCACTTGACGCGCCGCCACGAGCGCGCGGCGAGGGCTTCCCAGAACGCATCGTCACGGTCGAGCTTCACGTCGCGGCCTCTGCCTCAGGTGCGGACACGGCGGCCGAGCGTTTTGCCGGCCCCTTCCTCCACCCCGTCGTCTGCGTCTTCCTCGACGTCTGCGAGCAGGTCGTGCTCCGTCGTCGTCGGGAGGTCGTCGTACTCACGCTCCAGTGCATCGATACGCTCCACGAGTGGCGCGTTCGCCTCTTCCACGGCGTCGGAGAGCATCTTTTTAAGCTCTCCCACCGTCAGGCCGTCCGACGCGCCCGCGCTGCGCTCTGCCTCCGCCTGGCTCTTCTTGTAGTCCAGTACCGTCTTCAGAATCGTCAGCGGCAAGAACACCGTCAGCGAGATGACGAGGACGAACTCGAAAAACTCCATGGCCGAATGTGGGTGGGTAGCGACAGGATAGACGGGATGTACGGACGCTCATGGTACGAAACCGCCGCCTGGGGGTTGCGGCGCAGAGGGCCGCTTCGGACGGCTCCCCCTCTGGCCGTCGGCGGAACTCGTCAACTCCCGGCGGAGGTTGAGTAACTTCGGCGGCCCGGCGCGCGGCGTATCTCACGGACCAAAATCCCGTAGCCTTGCGCCGTGGCCCGGTCCCTTCTCTACTCCCTGACCCCAGCACCCCGCCCCATGCTCCGCTCTGTCGTCCTCGGCCTCCTCCTCTTCTGCCTGTCCGCCGTTCCTGCCCTGGCGCAGGGCGGCATCGCGCCCCGGTTCGGCGTCGGCTTCGACGCGCTCCTCTCGGTCGCCAGCGGCGACGTGTTGGACGACGGCTTCGGGCTCGGCGTTCGGGGCCGCGCCTCGTTCCCCGTCAACGCCGACTTCTCCGTGGCCGTCGGCGCGGGCTTCGCGGGCTTCCTCCTCGGCGGGCGCGACGACGCGACGTACCTCTTCAACCCGCAGATCTCGGGCATCCTCACGCTCCCGCCCTCGCGCAACTGGGCGCGCTACCTCGTCGGCGGCTTCGGCGGCTACTTCCCCCTCGGCGAATCCGACGCGGAGGGCGGTCCCGCGCTGCACCTCGGGCTCGGCTGGGTACGCCCGCTGCAGCAGTCCTCGCTCTACGTCGAGATCGACCCGGCGCTGATCATCGGGGAGACGCGGACGGCGCTCGTGCTGCCCGCGCGCGTCGGCGTAATTTTTTAGGTCACGCGCCGGAGGATCGACTGCAACCGCTCGTGGTCGTCGTCGAGGAGGCGGCTGAGCGCGCGGCCCGCGTGGACGAGCGCGCGCTTGCCTTCGCCGCCCGCGCCGTAGGCCCGGTTCGTCCGCCGCAGGAGGGCCACGAGCAGGTCGTCGGTGGGGATGCCCTGCTCGGGGTGGCGGACGAGCGTGCGGAGGTAGTCGAAGCCGCCGCGGGGGTCGCCCAACTCGCAGACGGTGTCGTCGGAGCACGAGCGGACCATGTCGTGGAGGGCGGCGGGGCGCGGCGGGAGCATCTGGTGGATCTCGCCGCGGTCGTCGCGGTGGGCGAGCACCTGGGCGCGGAACGTCGTGCGGATGAGCTCGAGCACTTGCGGCATCTCGCGGCGGAGCGTCGGCCGGTCCATCCCGAGCGCGATCGCGCGGCGGCCCGGCTCCACGCTCCCCGTCTCGACGTGCGCGACGACGGCATAGAGCGTCGTCCCGTTGCCGAGGGCGACCTCGGTCCACGCGCCGAAGTCCGGCGCGTCCTCCTCGCGGAGCACCTCGGCCACGAAGTGCCGCGTGCTCGACTCGATGACTTCGGCGAAGGGTTCGGGCATGGTCTCTGGTGTGCCTGTGGCGAAGGCGTCGCCCCCGGCCAGGACGACCACGTGGGGTCGCCCCTACGGGCGCGGAGCGCGACGGTCTCGCTATTTTATACGGTTTATCCTGTCCCCCTCCTCTCCCTCCTCTCCCTCCTCTCCCTCCACTCAAATCCTCGGCGCGCGTTTGGAGGCGGCTTTCTGCGAGCCGGCGTAGCCGCGGAGCCCAGCCCGCTGCATCTCGCGTTCGAGGATACGGTAGAACAGCGCCTTCTCCTGGGCGCGGATGACGGCCCGCTCGTGCGCCTCGGTCAGCACGATGGGGTAGCCGCCGCCCTTCTCGGCCTGGTCGACGACGACGGCGTGGATCATGTCGAGCCAGCCCGGCTGCTCGGCCACCCACGCGGGTAGCTCGACGCGGCCGACTTCTTCGGGCAGGCGGACGTAGAAATAGCAGATCCGGTGGTGCGGCCCGTAGTCCTTTTGAATGTGCGACCCGGACTCGAAGAGGGCCGACCGTTCGCCGACCTCCAGCGTCCGCTCGAACACGAGCCGGTCCACGAGCCCCTGCACGGAGTCCTCGTCGGGGGTCTCGTCGGTCTCGCCCCGGTGGAGGCCGAGGAGGTTGACGAGTTCGGTGTTGCCCGGCATCGAGACGTACGAGCAGACGGGGATGCCCTCGTCACGAAATTTTTCGAGGATCGTGAGGTAGCGGGCGATGAGGCGGTCTTCGAGCGCGCGGTGGTTCATCCCGCGGAGCATCCAGCGGATCAGCGTGCCGTCGGCGAGGGCGAGGACCGGCCGCGCGCTGCGGCGCTCCCCGAAGGCCGTCTCGAACAGCCACTTCAGCTCCTGCTCGTCGCGGAGCGCGGAGACGACTTCGGCGGAGACATCGAAGAGGGCCTCCTCCCCTTCCTCGGCGTTGAGCTCGTCGAGGTCGCGGCGGCGGAAGCGGAGCTCGGGCTCGGCCGTCATCAGCGGCGGCTCCTCCGTGCCGTAGTGGAACGCGATCCGGCTGACGTTGAGGAGGTAGCACGTCGGCTCGATGTGGCGGTCGGGGTAGATCTGCGAGCCGTCGGTGGCGACGAGCGTGATCGGCGTCGGGCGGTCGCCGCACGTCGCGCAGCCGTCGGGGCGCTCCCTCAGCCCGGCGACGAGCGTGCGCGGGCGGTCCGCTGCGACGCGGTCGCGCAAGGCTTCCCACGTCGGCGCGCAGTCCCGAAACGCCGCGAGCGCGAGGTCGAGCTTCGCCACGCGCCGCGCGTCTTCGTCCACGCGGTACGCGCTGAAGTCGGCGAGTTGGGGGTGGAGGCGGTGGAAGTCTAACAATTGCGGACTGAGGATCGGCGATTTCGGATTACACGAGAGCACGGTCGTGCCGACTCTGGCGTGTGGGTAACTTACGCCCGCTGCACGGCCTCGAAATCCCCAACCCGAAATCCCGAATCGACAATCGCGGGTCTCTACCTCCATATCCCGTTCTGCACGCAGCGCTGCGTCTACTGCGATTTCTACTTCGTGACGACGAGCCGCGACTACGCCTCGTTCGTCAACGCCCTCCTCGTCGAGATCGAGGCGTACGGGCGGGAGTACGGCGCGCGCGAGCCGCTGGAGACGGTGTACCTCGGCGGCGGCACGCCGTCGCTCCTGCCCATCGCCGACGTGGCGCGGCTGATGGACGGCATCGCGCGGCACTTCGACCTCAGCGAGGTCGAGGAGGTCACCTTCGAGGTCAACCCGGAGAACGCGACGCTGGACTACCTCACCGGGCTGCGCAGCCTCGGGGTGACGCGGCTCTCGCTCGGCGTGCAGTCGTTCTTCGACGAGGACCTCCGGTTTATGAACCGCGTCCACGACGCGACCGAGGCCGAGCGCTCGATCGACGCGATCCGCCGCGTCGGGTTCGAGACATTCTCCGTGGACCTCATCTTCGGCCTGCCCGACCAGCCCGCCGAGCACTGGATGGCGAACCTCGAGAAGGCCGCGCGCCTCGACGCCCCGCACCTCTCGACGTACGGCCTCACGATCGAGGAGCGCACGCCCCTCGCCAAGCAGGTCGCCCGTGGCGTCGTCGAGCCCGTTTCGGAAGAGGCGACGCGGGCCCGCTTTCTCGACACGATGGACTACCTCCGCCACCACGGCTACGAGCACTACGAGGTGTCGAGCTTCGCGCAGCCCGGCGCCCGCAGCCGCCACAACCAGCTCTACTGGCGGCACGGCAACTACCTCGGGCTGGGGCCGAGCGCGCACTCGTTCTGGCGGCGGACGCGCTCGCTCGCCGGGCGCTGGTCGAACGTCCGCAACCTCCGCCGCTACCAGGCCCTGCTGGGGCAGGGCCAGCGCCCGCTCGATTGGGAAGAACGCATCGGCGCCGACGACCTCGCCGACGAGTACGTCCTCCTCCGCCTCCGCCTGCTCGAAGACGGCCTCGACCTCGACGTGCTCGAAGAGCAATACGGCGCCGACCTCCTCGTTGAAAAGGTCGACGAGCTCGCCGAGCTCGAATCGGCCGGGCTCGTCCAGCTCCGCAACGGCGTCGTCCGGCTCACCGACGAGGGCGTGCTCGTCTGCGACGCCGTGACCGCCAAACTCATCCACTGACGCCCGCTCCACCCGCTCCATGGCCCGACTCCTCGTCCCCGCGCTCGCCCTCGCGTTCCTCTTCGCCGGGTGCGGCGAAGAACCCAGCCGCCCCGCGCCGCCCGCGGAACCCGCCGTCGAGATCCCGTTCCGCCACGACGGCACGCTCACGTTCCTCCGCAACGGCGGCGAGGAGATCGTCACGATCGATATCGAGATCGCGCAGGGCGACTCGGCGACGCAGCGCGGGATGATGCAGCGGACCTCGTTCCCCGACCGGAGCGGGATGCTCTTCCTCATGCCCCGCGTCGAGCGCCACGGGTTCTGGATGGCGAACACCCCGCTCTCGCTCGACATCACGTTCGTCGCCCCGGACTCGACGGTCATCAACACGGCGAAGTACACCGTCCCGTACTCGACCGAGTCGGTCTACGCCGAGGCCCCCGCTCGGTTTATCGTCGAGACGCTCGCGGGGTTCACCGATACGTGGGGCATCACGGCCGGCGACCGCGTTCGCTGGACGCGCTCGGACGCCGCCCCGCCAACCCCGGCCGCCGTCGACGCTCCGGCCGTCGACGCTCCGGCCGTCGACGCTCCGGCCGCCGGGCCGTAGGTCCGACGTGCGAATCCGACTCGCTTCGAAGGGCGTGCGTGAAGCGTAGGTTAAACGGGGTGCCCTAGAAACTAAAAATCGCGCGTGCCCGTTTTGAACTCAACAACACAGGCAGCCCCGTAAGGCTGCTGCAAGTCGGAGGCCCCGGCAACCCCGTAAGGTTGTCGGGGTTTTCTGTATCCTTCCGCACTTCCCCCCTCCCAGCCCCTCCGCTCCGTGCCCGCCCACCTCCCCCCGCGCTTCCGCGCCGCCCTCGACGCCGACGTCTACGCCCTCCTCGCCCACCGCATCCTCGACGGCGACGACCGCCACCTCGTCCACGAACCCAAAGACGGCGAGGCCCTCATCCTCTTCCACGCCGAGGTCGACCGCGACGCCGAGACCGTCCGCCTCATCGACTTTCCCCCTGTCACCGACCACGTCGGGACCGACCTCGGCGAGATCGAGGCGACGGTCACCGTCGAGGGCAACCCCGAGGGGTTCTTCCACCCGACGACGGGCGAGGTCGAGATCGACGTGACGCTGACCTTCAAGCCGAGGCACGTGCTCGCGCGGACCTCGCGCGTGACGCTCGCGCTCCGCTCCGACGCGCGGATCGACCAGGCCGAGCTCGACGCGACGGGCGTGCCCTTCACCGACGCCGACCGGTCGCTCACGCTCGTCGGCCACGGCACGTTCGAGGGCGGGACGCTCGACGGCGGCGACCTGTGGCTCGCGATCGCCTGCGCGGTCGAAGACATCACCGAGTCGGCGTAGCTGCCTGGCTGGTCACCCAGACCGGTTGCGCCGGTACTTTGAGGCACACCCAACGGAGCACTGCGATGGCTGACAAGCATTCCGCCGCCGATCTCTCGGGCGACGCCCCGCGCGAATCCTCCCCCGCCAGCGACGACGACGGCGGGGGGCTCCGCTGCGTCGTCGTCTACGGCTCCGTGCGCACCAAACGGCAAGGCATCCGGGCGGCCCGGTTCATCGTCCGTCAGCTCGAAGCGCGCGGCCACCACGTCGACTTCATCGACCCGGAGGAGGCCCGGCTTCCCCTGATGGAGAAGACCTACGCGGCCTACGACGACGGCGAGGCGCCGGCCGAGCTGGAACGGCTCGCGGAGCTGTATCGCGCGGCCGACGCGTTCGTGTTCGTCGCGGGCGAGTACAACCACGGCCTCCCGCCCGCGCTCAAAAACCTGATCGACCACTTCCTGCACGAGTATTT
The DNA here is from genome assembly GCA_964438105.1 of uncultured Rhodothermales bacterium. Classification (GTDB taxonomy): domain Bacteria; phylum Bacteroidota; class Rhodothermia; order Rhodothermales; family JANQRZ01; genus JBBSMX01. The sequence goes on from CAYTJT010000054.1 coordinate 13,117, forward strand.
CTGGCGGCCGGCGGGCATGGTGACGTACTCGGCGGGGAGCTTCGGCGGGGTGCGCGCGGCCGTCCACCTCCGCACCGTGCTCGGCGAGGTCGGCCTGGCCGTGATCCCCTCGACGCTGCCGGTCCCGAACGTGTCCAAGGCGTTCGAGGAGGACGGCACCCCCAGCGACGAGCGCTACGAGCGCCGCGCCGACCGCTTTCTCGGCGAGCTGTGCTGGTACGCCCGCGCGCTCAAGGCGGCCCGCGCCGACGGCGTCCCCTACTCCTGATCGGGCGACGCGACGCGGCGGCGTGGTGGCCCTCGGGTCTTTGGTAAAAGGTGCCGTCGGGCGCGGGGAAAAAGTTGCCTGCGTCCCGAAGAAACAACGCGCAGGATCGGATAGCCGTCGGTTCCAGGCTTTGGCAGCGCCTTTGAGTTGGGGGGCGTGAACCTACGTCCCGCCTGCCCATGCTCCTCCGCCTCCGCAACGCCGCCGCCTCCATGTCGGAGATGAACCGGCAGCAGGAACGCACCGCGAACAACCTCGCGAACGCCAACACCGTCGGCTACCGCCGCGACCGCACCTTCACCGAGGCCCTCCGCAACCGGATCGATGAGGAGGGCACGCCGACGAGCCTCCGCACGATCGAGCAGTGGACGGACCCGTCGGCGGGCACGATCGAGCGGACGAACGGCCCGCTCGACGTCGCGCTCGAGGGCGAGGGGTTCTTCGTCGTCACCGACGACGCGGGCGCGACGCGCTACACCCGCGCCGGCCGCTTCGCCTCCGCCCCCGACGGCACGCTCGTCACCGCCGAGGGCTTCACCGTGCAGGGCGCCGACGGCCCGATCCAGCTCCCGCTCGACGGCGGCGAGATCGCGATCAACCGCGACGGTGAGATCCGCGTCGGCGACGCCACCGTGGGCACGCTCCGCCTCGCCGCCTTCCCCCCGGGCACCGCGTTCGAGCGGCTCGACGCCGCCACGTTCGCGACCGACGCCGAGCCCGAGCCCGTCGCCGTCCCGACCGTGATGCAGGGGGCCCTGGAGCTGAGTAATGTGAACCCGCTCTCGGAGATGACCGAGATGATCGCGCACTTCCGCCTGTTCGAGTCGCAGCAGAAGATGATCCAGACGACCGACCAGGCCCTCGGCGCCGTCACGCGCGACCTCGGCCAGTTCTAGCCGTCCGCCCTCTTTCAGACGCACGCCCCTAACCGAACACTCTCCCCTATGCTCCGAGCCCTCCGCACCGCCGCCCTCGGCATGAGCGCGCAGCAGAACAGCGTGGACAACACCGCGAACAACCTCGCGAACGCGAACACGACCGGCTACAAACGCTCTACGGTCGTCTTCCAGGACCTCCTCTACCAAAACGTCCGCGCCGCGGGCGAGGAGGCCGCCGGCGGGGCCGCGCCCGCGTCGATGCAGATGGGCCACGGCGCCGCCGCCGTCGCGACCGTGCGCAACTTCGGGCAGGGCAGCCTCGCCGAGACGGGCAACGCGCTCGACTTCGCCGTCAACGGCGAGGGCTTCTTCCAGGTCCGCCGCCCCGACGGTTCGATCGCGTTCACGCGCGACGGCACGTTCACGCTCAGCGCCGATGGCGAACTGATCACGCAGAACGGCCTGCTCGTCGAGCCCGACGTGGCCGTGCCGCCGGAGACGATCGAGGTCAGCCTCAGCGCCGACGGCGTCGTCCTCGCGCGGATCCAGGGCGAGGCCGAGCCCGTCGAGCTCGACCAGCTCGAGCTCGCCCGCTTCGCGAACCCCGCCGGCCTCCGCGGCCTCGGCGGCAACCTCTACGAGCCGACCGACGCCAGCGGCGAGCCGACGATCGGCACGCCCGGCACCGACGGGCTCGGGACGGTCTCGCAGGGCTACCTCGAGACGGCGAACGTGGACGTGGTGCAGGAGATGGTGAACCTCATCTCGGCGCAGCGCGCCTACGAGCTCAACTCGAAGATGGTGACGACGAGCGAGGAGATGCTCCAGATCGCCAACAACGTCAAGCGCTAACCCCGCTCTCAATGCCCTCGCCGCTCCGCTTCCTCGTCGCCCTCGCCGTCTTCGTCCCGCTCGTCGGGATGGGCTCGGCCGTGGGCGGGCTCGAAGCGGCGGCCGAGGCCGCGCTCGCCGAGCGGTTCCCGGACGAGGCGCACCGCCTCGACGTCCGCGTCCTCCGCACCGGAGGCGACGTCCCCGCGGCGGCCCTTCGCGTCCGCCTCCCGGCGAGCGCCGCCGTGCCGCGCGGCTACACCCGCGTCGATGTGCTGGCGCGCGCCAGGGCCGGGTGGCAGAAAGCGCGTCGCCGCGACGTGGGGCGGGCGCGTGCCGAAGCTCCACCTCTCCTCCGC
>CAYTJT010000055.1:0-15051 GCA_964438105.1 uncultured Rhodothermales bacterium
TGGACGTGCCGAACGCGACGGTGATGGTGATCGAGCACGCCGAGCGGTTCGGGCTGAGCCAGCTCCACCAGCTACGCGGCCGCGTCGGCCGCGGCGCCGACCAGAGCTATTGCCTGCTGATGGCCGACTACAAACGCAGCGCCGAGGCCGAGGAGCGGCTGAAAGCCATGCTCGACACGACCGACGGGTTCGTGATCTCCGAAGTCGACCTGAAGCTGCGCGGCGCGGGCGACTTTTTCGGCACGCGGCAGTCCGGCCTCCCAGCGTTCAAGATCGCCGACATCGTGCAGGACGCCGACCTGCTGCAGTTCGCGCGCGAGGCCGCCTTCGAGCTCGCCGAACGGGACCCGCCGCTCCGCCAGGCCGAGCACACCGACACGCGGCGGTTCTTCGCCCGCACCGCCCCGAAGAGCCTCGGCTTCGCCCGCGTGGGGTGAGCCCGCGGAGGTGTGGAACTAGAATGTTGGGATCAGTATCATGGGCCTTACGATCCTGATCACCCCCTTTGCCCTCGTTTATGAACACCACGCAGAAGGTCGTCCTCGTCACCGCCGGCAGCGGCGGCACGCAAGGGATCACCACGGTCAACAAGGACCTCCGCGAGGGGTGGCGCGTCGTGCAGGTGGCGCCCATGGGCGGGTCCGGCAGCAGCGACAGCGCTCGGTTCGCCGCGCTCGTCGTCCTCGAGCTGAGCGAGGAGGGCGCCGAGGGCGTGCTGCAGGCGACGGCCGAGCAGGCCGAGGCCGACATCGAGGGGCAGATCGAGCAAGCGCTCGAAGGCGGCTACATCGTGGAGTCCGAGGACATCGAGGGGTGGCGCAACCCCGACCTCGACTGAGCCACGCCGCCGTGCGATGGCTACGAGGCTGGCGTCACTGCAGGGGTTAGAACGCTTCGACGGGATGCTGCGATTCGTGCGATTCGGCAACGGGCGCCACGAAGTCCCCTCCTGCCCCTGGCGTTCGGCTGCGGTGAAGGCACCTGAACCCTATATTCGGGACCGATGCGGCTCCCGGGGTCTGTGCAGGTAATACCGAATCCGCTGGCTTTGGTGAGGTATGGACGCGTGAGAGTAGGGACGCAGGGAGGCTTTCCCAGCCCTCATCGACGTCCATACGACGGTGATCTGCGCGGCGTGTTGGCGCGGTCCCAAAGTCCGGCACGCTCTTGCATCGTGGCCCCTCTCCCCACCAGCCTTCCCCCCACCAGCCCTCCCCGAGTCCATGGCTAGATTCCCCTTCCTCCTGCTCGCGCTCGTTCTGAGCGCGCCCCTGACGCACGCGCAGAGCGCCGCGCTGACGGCGGCGCTCGACCACCTCCAGGCCTCGAGTGCGGCGCTCGGCCTCAGCGCCGCCGACCTCAGCGACGTAGCCGTGACCGACGAGTACGTCAGCCGCCACAGCGGCGTCACGCACCTCTACCTCCGCCAGAAGGTCAACGGCGTCGAGGTCTACAACGGGCGGATCAGCGCGCACGTCGCTGAGTCCGGCCGGGTCGCCAGCGTGCACAGCACGTTCGTCCCGAGTGCGGCCTCGCGCACGAGCGCGGCTGCGCCGTCGCTCTCGGCTGAGGCGGCCGTCGAGGCGGCCGCGGCCCACCTCGGGCTCGCCGTCACCGGCTCGCTCGCCACGCTGGAGCCGGCCGACGAGCGGAACCGGACGCTCCTCGCCGACGGCGGCCTCTCGCTCAGCCCGATCCCGGTGCAGCTCGTCTACTTCGTCACGGACGAGGGCGCGCTCCGCCTCGCCTGGGACCTCTCGATCGAGCAGTTCGACGCCGAGCACTGGTGGAGCCTCCGCGTGGACGCCGAGACCGGCGCCGTGCTCGACAAGAACGACTGGGTCGTGCACGACGAGTGGACCGCCGCCGCCACGCCCGCCGACCTCCGCCCGATGGCGGAGGAGCCCGTCGTGAGCGCGCGTCGCGGGGGCGGCAATGACGGCACGTACCGCGTCTACGCCGCGCCCATCGAGTCGCCGAGCCACGGCGACCGCACGCTCGAGGTGGACGCCTTCGACGCCACGGCCTCGCCCAACGGCTGGCACGACGACGGCTCGGCGCAGTACACGATCACGCGCGGCAACAACGCCCACGCCTACGAGGACCGCGCTAATCTGTGCACGAACCAGAACCCCAACGCCTGTGTCCCAGGCCAAAGCCCGGACGGCGGCGACGACCTGGTCTTCGACTTCGAGCTCGACCTCGGAACGCAGACGCCCGTCGAGTACGAAGACGCCGCCATCACGAACCTCTTCTACTGGAACAACGTCACCCACGACGTGCTCTACCGCTACGGCTTCGACGAGGCGAGCGGCAACTTCCAGAACACGAACTTCACCGGCGAAGGGCAGGGAGGCGACTACGTCCGCGCCGAGGCGCAGGACGGCAGCGGTACCAACAACGCCAACTTCTCCACGCCGCCGGACGGCGCCCGCCCGCGGATGCAGATGTACCAGTGGACCGGCAGCTCCGGCCTCACCGTCACGGCCCCGCCCTTGATCGCGGGGACCTACGCCGCGGCTGTCGCCTCCTTCGGCGCGCCCTTCTCGATGGACTTCCCCTCCACGCCGATCGTCCCGGTCATCAGCGTCGACGGCGGCGACTACCCCGGCGGGGAAGAGGACCTCGACCTCGCGGACCGCGCCTGCGAGGAGATCTTCAACGCCGACGAGATCGCGGGCAACATCGCGCTCATCGAGCGCGGCGGCTGCGAGTTCGGCGTCAAGGTGCTCAACGCGGAGGAGGCCGGCGCCATCGCGGTCATCGTCCACAACAACTCGCGCAACGGGGCGGGCGAGACGGGCTCCGCCGAGGAGGTCCTCACCATGGGTCCCGGCGCCGTCGGCGGCCAGGTCACGATCCCCTCGGCGTTCGTGGCGCAGAGCACGGGCAGCCTGCTCTTCCAGAACCAGCCCGTCTCGGGCCACGTCCGCAGCGCGCTCAACCGCGACAGCGACCTCGACAACGGCGTGATCATCCACGAGTACGGCCACGGCGTCTCGAACCGCCTCACCGGCGGCCCCTCGAACACGGGGTGCCTGAGGACCTTCGACGCGGAGGGCAACCCCGTCGACGTGGAGCAGATGGGCGAGGGCTGGAGCGACTACCTCGGCCTGATGCTGACGATGCGCGAGGGCGACACGCCCGAGCAGCGCCGCGGCATCGCGACCTACCTCACCTATGAGGGGACCGACGGCCTCGGCATCCGGCCCTACCCCTACTCCACGGACCTGAGCGTCAACCCCACCACGTACGCCTCCATCGGGCAGCTCTCCATCCCGCACGGCGTCGGTAGCGTCTGGGCCCAGATGCTGTGGGACATGACGTGGAGCCTGATCGAGGCCGAGGGCTTCGACCCCGACCTCATCAACGGGACGGGCGGCAACAACATCGCCCTCCAGCTCGTGATGGACGGGATGAAGCTGCAGCCCTGCCTGCCCGGCTTCGTCGACGGCCGCGACGCCATCCTCCAGGCGGACACGCTCCTCTACGGGGGCGAATACTCCGACGAGATCTGGCGCGCCTTCGCCAAGCGCGGACTCGGCTTCGGCGCTGACCAGGGAGAGATCACCTCGGTCACCGACGGCACGGAGTCGTCCGACCTCCCGCCCGGCGTGTTCCCGGTGGCGAACGAGGCGACCACGCTGCCGAACGGCTTCGCCCTCTCCGCGGCCTACCCGAACCCGTTCTCGCAGCGGGCCCGGTTCACGCTCGAAGTAGCCGAGGCGCAGGACGTCCGCGTGACGGTCTACGACGTCATGGGCCGCGCCGTCGCCGCGCTCCACGACGGGCCGCTCACCGTCGGGACCAGCCACGCGTTCGAGCTCGACGGCGGATCGCTGGCCTCGGGCGTCTACCTCGTCCGCGTCACCGGCGACCGCTTCGCCGAGACCCGGCGCGTGACGCTGCTCCGCTGAGCGAGCACGCGGTAGCTGACCCGTAGCCAACCGAAAGCGGCGGGCTCCCCGAGTCGAGGAGCCCGCCGCTTTTTCACGGTTGCGGAGATGCGGAGGCCGACGGGCGGCCGGCGCTCAGGCGGTCGCCTTGCGCTCTTCGAGGAGGGGCGGCACCTTCCCGAGCGCCACCTCCGCGGACACCCGGCACGACCCGACGGTGTGGAGGTTGGGCAGGTCGAACATCACGTCGAGCATCGTCTGCTCCATCACGCTGCGGAGGCCGCGCGCGCCCGTGCCGAGCGAGTGAGCGCGCTCGACGAAGACGTCGAGCGCCTCGTCGTCGAAGATGAGGTCCACGCCGTCCATCGCGAGGAGCTTCTGGTACTGCTTGACGAGGGCGTTCTTCGGCGCGGTGAGGATCTGCTTCATCGCCGCCGGCGTGAGCGGGTCGAGCGCGGCGAGCACCGGCAGCCGGCCCACGAGCTCGGGGATGAGCCCGAACTTCAGCAGGTCGTCCGGCTCGGCGTGGCGGAAGATGCCGTCGTCGTTCTTGTCCACGCGGGCGGCGCTCGCGGTGAAGCCGATCTGCGAGGCGCTCATCCGGCGGGCGATCACCTCCTGCAGCCCGTCGAAGGCGCCGCCGACGATGAACAGCACGTTCGACGTGTCGAACGAGATCAGGCTCTGCTCGGGGTGCTTCCGCCCGCCCTTCGGGGGGACGCCCGCGACGGTGCCCTCGAGCATCTTCAGGAGGGCTTGCTGCACGCCCTCGCCCGAGACGTCGCGCGTGATCGACGCGTTGTCGGACTTCCGCGCGATCTTGTCGATCTCGTCGATGTAGACGATCCCGCGCTGGGCGCGCTCGACGTTGTAGTCGGCCGCTTGCAGGAGGTGCGAGAGGATCGACTCTACGTCCTCGCCGACGTAGCCGGCCTCGGTGAGCGCGGTGGCGTCGGAGATCGAGAACGGCACGTCGAGCACGCGGGCGAGCGTCCGCGCGAGGAGCGTCTTGCCGGTGCCCGTCGGCCCGATGAGGAGGATGTTCGACTTCTCCAGCTCCACGTCGTCGTGGTCGTGGAGGTACTCGTCCGCCTCGATCCGCTTGAAGTGGTTGTAGACGGCGACGGCGAGCGCGCGCTTGGCCCGCTCCTGCCCGACGACGTAGGCGTCGAGCGAGGCCTTGATCTCCGACGGCGCGAGGCGCTGCGGGCGGGCGAGCGACGGGCGCGCCGGCGGCGGGCTCAGCACGAGGTCGCCGCGGACGATGCCGGAGGCGTCGTGGATGCAGCGGTCGCAGATGTACACCTCCGGGCCGGCGACCATGGAGGTCACCTCCTGCGCCGTGCGGTTGCAGAAAGAGCAGCGGATGATGTCGTCTTCGCCGGAGTGCATGCGTTCGCCGGGGCGTAGGGAGGCAGGGGCAAGGTAATTACTGACATCGGCCGCCGAAATGCAACCGTTAAATCCCTGGCCCGGTCGCAGCCCGAGGCCCCCTCCCCCCGGCAGCGGCCCCGGCGCCCCCTCCCGCCGCCGAGGCGGGAGGAAGCCGGCCTCACGGCCCCCCAAGCGCCGGTGCACCCTCTGAATCGCGTGTACGGGCGGATCTAGAAAGAGGCGCCGCGGCTATATTAGAAGAATGTGCTAGGTGTCCCCGACGGAGGCACCGGCCCCCTCGCCTGCCCCTCCATGGCCCTCCCCCGCTTCCTGCGCGCCCTCGTCGACGCCGTGAGGTACTACCTCGCGGGGATCTGGAAGCGCGCCAACGAGGTGCCCATCTTCATCTGGGCGCAGGCCATCGCCTTCAAGGTCCTCGTCACGATCCTCCCGCTCATCCTCATCGCGACGGGCATCTTCGGGCTCGTGCTGCGGCAGGAGAACCCGTTCGAGACGGTCGCCGGCTACCTCCGGACGTTCCTGCCGGTGGGGCAGTCCGAGAACCTCGTCGACCTCCTCTACCAGCTCCAGGACGCGAGCTCGACGATCACCATCTTCGGGTCCGTCTTCCTGCTCGCGACGGTGATCACGCTGTTCTCGGCGCTGCGCTACATCGTCGCCACGGCCGTGGGCGACCGGCACACGTACCGCACGATCCTCGGCGGCTACGCCTTCGACCTCCGGATGGCGCTGCAGGTGGGGCTGCTGTTCCTCGTCTCGTTCGGGCTCACCTTCGCCGTCAACCACGTCAGCACCGAGAGCACGGCCGCGCTGGCCCGCATCGGGTTCGACCCGGACGTGCTGCAGCGGGGCTGGCGGATCGTGCTGCGCGTCGTGACGCTCCTCGTGCCCTACCTCATCTCCCTCCTGATGTTCGTGCAGCTGTTCTACTTCATCCCCCGGCCCTCGCCGCCGTCGCGGAGCGCCCTCTTCGGGGCCACGGTGTCGGCCGTGCTCTTCGAGCTGGCGAAGAACGGGTTCACGCTCTACGCCACCTACTTCGGCACGTTCAACCGCTACCGGAGCGGGGATGCCGACGCGGCGCTCGACGGGCTCGGCGGCGTCTTCGGGCTCCTGCTGGCGTTCGTGTTCTGGGTCTACTTCTCCGGGCTCGTGCTCATCATCGGGGCCATCGTGACGGGGCTCCACGAGCACCGCAACCACCCGGCGCGCAGCCGCATCGGCCGCTTCGTCCGCTCGCTCTACGCCTCGGCCAACGAGACGCTCGCCGAGAAGCTCGACCGCGCGCCGAGGCCCGCGGGGCCCGCGCCCGAGCACGACCTGCCCGAGCACGACCTGCCCGAGCACGACCTGCCCGAGGGGCCGGAACCCACGCCGCGCCCGCTCGATCAAAGGGCGGCGCCGTCCGCCGGGGACGGCGCCGCCGCCGCGCCGACGCCCGACCCGTCGCAGCCCGCCAACCGGTAGCCCGCCGGCCGGTAGCCGCCGGCCGTCCTCCCCTCACCTCGCAGGTTCCGCGGCCCATGCGCCGATGCCTCCTCCTCCTCTCTCTCGCTACGCTGCCCCTCGTCCTCGGGTCGTGCGCGTCGAGCAGCCGCACGTCGTCCGCCCCGCCCCCCCTCTACCTCGTCAACGAGCAGACGCAGGTCCGCGACATCCGGTTCGACTTCGCTGAGGGCGAGACGTTCGAGGCGGAGCTGCTGATGGAGCAGATCGCCCTGACCGAGCAGTCCGGGCTGTTCGGATCGGTCGCGCTCCGGCGCCGGCTCTCGTTCGTCCCGATCATCGCCGACATCGGCTTCCACCCGTTCTCCGCGGTGGAGATGCAGAAGGACGCGGTGCGGCTGGAGCGGTTCTACAACCGGAACGGGTTCCTCCACCCCGAGGTGGACTGGCTGGTCCGGCTGGACTCCGCGCAGAACGTGGTCCGGGTCGTCTTCACGATCGACGAGGGGCCGCCGCTCCTCCTCGAGGACCTCATCTTCCGCGGGCCCGACGGCGAGCCCGCCGCCTCGCTGTTCCCGCCGTCCCTCCGCCCGGGCTGGACGGACTTCCGCGACGAGATCGCGCTCCAGGAGGGGGTCCGGCTCGATGACTTCACCCTGATCCAGCTCCAGAACCGCACGCTCAGCTGGGTCCGCGACCAGGGCTACGCCTTCGCCGACGTCGCCGCCGACGCCGACGTCGACTCGCTCCGCAACCGCGCCGACGTCACGATCCGCATCGCCCCCGGCCCGCGCGGGCGCGTCAGCGAGATCCAGGTGGAGGGGGCGGAGTCCGTGAGCCCGGCCGTGGTGCGGCGCGAGCTGCCGTTCCGCGTCGGCGACCGGTTCTCGTCGAGCGAGCTGATCGAGGGGCAGCGCGAGGTGTTCGGGCTGAACCTCTTCCAGATCGCCCTCGCGGACGTGCCCGAGGGCCAGCCCGAGGACTCCACCGTCGCCGTGCGCCTCCGCGTGCGGGAGGGCGACCCGCGCGTCGTCACGGCCCAGGGCGGCTACCTCTCCGAGGCCGGGCTGACGGGGCAGGCGCAGTGGACGCATCGCAACTTCTTCGGCGGGGCGCGGACGCTCACGGCGAGCACGATCGCCAACACCGGCTTCGGCTCGTTCGTGACGAACCCGTCCGTGCTCTACCGCGCCTCGCTCACGCTCCGCCAGCCCTACTTCCTCAACCGCCGCCTCGCCCTCCTCGGCTCGCCCTTCGCCGAGATCCGCGACGACGAGTTCGAGGAGTCCACGTCGTTCGGCGCCAGCACCACGCTCCTCTACGAGCTCGAGCAGCTGAAGACGGCCTCGTTCCAGCTCGCCCTCGAGACGCGCGACGTCCGCGACTTCCAGTTCGGCACGACGGACGCCACCGAGACCAGCTTCATCGAGGCGCTCCAGAGCGAGGCCCTCGACCTCGGCCGGATCAACCGGAGCACGGGCACGCTCACGGCCACCTACGGGAATGTGGACGACGCGCTCGACCCGCGCCTCGGCTACATCCTCCGCCCTAGCCTCGAGGTGACGGGGCCGCCCGTCACCACCTCCGTCGAGTACGGCCGGGCCAGCCTCACCGCGACGGGCTTCTACCCGCTCGGGGAATCCATCGGCCTGCTCGTGCGCGTCACGGGGGGGCGGCTGCTCCCCTACGGCCGCAGCGCCCCCGACGCGGGCGAGGGCTTCGGCCAGCTCCTCCGCCTCCGCAACTCCGTCTTCCTCGCCGGCGGCACCGCCGACGTGCGCGGCTGGGGCAACGGCCTCCTCGGCCCCAAAGTGCTCGACCTCATCGAGGAAGAGGTCGTCGAGGACGACGTGGTCGTCGACACCGTGCTCGTCGCCGACTCGTACTTCCCGCTCGGCGCGCTCGCCAAGTTCAACGGCACCGTCGAGGCGCGCCTGCCGTTCCCCGGCCTCGGCCCCGACTGGGGCACGTTCGTGTTCCTCGACGTCGGCCGGCTCTGGACGCCCGACGAGGCGTTCGACCTCAGCCAGTCCCCCGTGGCGTTCATCCTCGAAGACACCTACGGCGACCCCGAGCGGTTCTTCTACTCGGCGGGCGCCGGGCTCTCGTTCGCCACGCCCGTCGGCGCCCTCCGCTTCTCCGTCGGCTACAAGCTGAACCCCTCGTTTTTCGACCTCCGCTCGCCGGGCGAGATCGCCACCGCCATCGAGGCCGCCGGCGGGGCCGACGCGCCGCGCGACGCCATCATCGACGAGATCCGCAAGGTCCCGCCCAACGAGTTCCCCGTCTTTAAGCTCTTCTCGATCCCGGAGTCCAACCGCATCCACCTCCACCTCACGATCGGTCAGACGTTCTGACCACGCCCCGTGGCTGACCCCGACTTCTACACCCGCGAAGACCCGCTGCCCGAGGTCCCCCCGGACCCCGAGGACGAGGCGCGCGAACGCGCCCGCTGGCAGCGCGTGCTCCTCGGCGTCGCGAAGGGCGTGGGGATCGTCGTCGCCGTCGTGCTCGCGCTCGTGCTCGTCGTCGCCGTCGTGCTGCAGACGGAGTGGGGGCGGCAGACGGTACAGGGCGTCGCCGTCGAGCAGATCCAGAACCTCCTCGCCGAGGACGCCACGGTGCGCGTGGACCGCCTCGACGGCAACTTCCTCACGGGCGCCCGCCTGACCGGGCTCGTGATCGAGCAGGGCGGGGAGCCCGTCGTCACCGTCGACACGGTCCGGGTCGACTACAACCTGCTGACGCTTTTCCAGCGGCGCCTCTCGATCGGCGAGCTCTACGCCGCGAACCCCGCCGTCTACGCCCGGCAGAGTGCGGACTCGACGTGGAACGTCGCCCGCCTCCTCGCCCCCGCCGACACGGCCGCCGCGGCCGATACGTCCGCCGCCGGCTTCACCGTCGTGATCGACGAGGCGACGGTGGCGCGGGGTACGGCCGAGGTGCGGTTCTACTCGCCGCGCCGCGACTCCGTCCTCGCCGTCGATGGGCTGAACCTCCGCCTCCTCGACGTCACGACGCCCCCCCGTCTCGAAGCCACGCTCGACACGCTCTGGGCGACGGCGACCCCGCCCGCGCCGGCGACCGGACGGGCGGAGTCCGTGCGGATCGCCGGGGCCGGGGCCTTCACCGCCGAGCAGGCCCGGATCGACGCGCTCATGCTGGAATCCGCCCGCAGCGACGTCCGCGCGAGCGGACGCCTCGACTACGGCGATCCGGCGGAGCCGCTCACCTTCGACCTCGACCTCCAGGCCAGCCCGCTCGACTTCGCCGACGTTCGCGCGTTCGCGCCCGTGGCGGTCTACGGCACGGCCGAGGTCCGGCTGCAGGCGCAGGGCACGCCCGACGACATGCTCGCCCGCGTCGACGCCGACTTCGCCGAGAACGGCAGCCTGGATATCAACGGGGCGTTCTCGGCGGGGGCGACGGGGCCGGTGCGCTACGTCGCCCAGGGCACCGTCACCGACTTCGACCCCGGCCGCCTCCTCGGCGACCCCGCGCTCGACGGCTCCCTCACGGCCACGCTCGACGTCGACCTCCGGGGCGACGCGCGCGACGAGGTCGACGGCCGCGTGGACCTCGAAGTGCGCGGCTCGTCGATCGCCGGCCGCGAGATCCAGCGGCTCGACCTCGTCGGCACGTTCACGGACGGGCGCGCGGACTTCACGCTCGGCGGCGCGGTCCCCGGCGCCCGCGTGCTCGCGCGGGGCACGGCGCGGCCCTTCGCCGAGGTCCCCCGCTACGACGTGCGCGGAGAACTCAACGACGTCGACCTCGCCGTGCTCCTCAATAACGCAGAGCAGCCCGGCCGCTTCAGCGGGACGTTCGCCGTCGAGGGACGAGGGATCGACCCCGAGACGGCCGTCGCCACGGCGACCGTCCGGCTCGACGGGGCGGAGTACGGCGACATCCGGCTCGACCGAGCGCTCGCCACGGCGGCGCTCGACGGCGGCGTGGTCCGCTACGACGCCGAGGTCGGCTTCGCCGACGGCGGGTTCGTCGCGGCCGAAGGCACGGCCCGGCCCTTCGCCGAGCCGCTGCGCTACACCGTGGACGAGGGGCGGCTCCGCAACTTCGACCTCGCCGCCGTCACCGGCGACACGACGCACACCGACCTCACGGGCACGTTCGCTGGGAGCGGCTCCGGCACCGACCCGCAGACGCTGGCGCTCGACCTCGCGCTCGGGCTCCGCGACTCCCGCTACGACACCTACACCATCGCCGCCGCCGACCTCGCCGCGAACCTCCGCGGCGGCACGCTCACCTTCGACGTCGAGGCCGACCTCGCCGAGGCGGGGGCCGTGGACGCGACGGGCACGGCGCAGCCCTTCGCCGAGCCGCTCGCGTACCAGGCGCAGGGCACCGTCCGCAACCTCGACCTCGCCGTGCTCACCGACGACCCGGCGCAGTCGAGCGACCTCACGGGCTCGTTCCGCATCGACGGCGCGGGCACCGACCCCGAAACGCTCGCCGCCGACCTCCGGCTCGACCTCCGCGACTCCCGCTTCCGCCAGCAGCGGATCACCGCCGGCACGGTCGAGGGCACGCTGCGCGGCGGCCTGCTCGACCTCACCGTGGACGCGCGGACGCCGGAGGGCGAGCTCACACTCACGGCGAGCGGCCGGCCCTTCGGCGACAACCCGACGCTCCGACTCAGCGAGAGCTCCTTCCGGGGGGTCAACCTCGCGCTCATCCTCGACAACCCCGCGCTCCAGACCGACCTCAACGGCCGCATTGAGCTCGACGCGGCCGGCTTCGACCCGGGGATGTCCGACATCGAGGGGCGGCTCGTGCTGCTCCCCTCCCGCATCAACGGCGCGCTCATCGACGAAGGGCTCGTGCGGTTCGACGTGGCGCAGGGCTTCGCCGAGGCCGCCGCCGAGATCGACTTCCAGCAGGGCGCGGCGGCGCTCTCGTTCGAGGGCCGCCCCTTCGACGAGACGCCGACGTACGACGCCGCCGGCCGGCTCGACAGCCTCGAAATCGGCGCGCTCCTCGGCGACGACCAGGCGCAGGAGACGGCCGTGAACCTCGCCTTCGACCTCGACGGCGAGGGGTTCGACCCGGCGACGGCGACCGTCGAGGGCTCGCTCCGCGGCGGCAGCTCCCAGCTCGTCGGGGCGACCGTCGACACGCTCCGCGCCGAGTTCGCGCTCGCCGCGTCCGTCCTCCGCGTCGACGACCTCCTCCTCCGCTCCTCCTTCGCCGACGCTAGGGGCGAGGGGCAGGTCGCCCTCTTCGACGCGCAGCAGACCCAGCGGACCGACCTCACGTTCACCGCCGACGTCAAGGACCTCAGCCCGCTCCACCCCTTCCTCGCCGAGCCGCTCACGCTCGAGAACGGCGAGGTCGCGGGCACCGTCCGCGGCAGCGCCGGCCAGCCGCTCCGGCTCGACGTGCGGGCCTCGGCGCAGCAGTTCGCCTACGGCGAGATCCGCGCCTCCACGCTCGACACCCGGCTCAACGGGGAGTACGTCGGCGCCACCGCGGTCGGCGATACGAACGTTCCGGGGGCCGATTCGACCGCCTTCGGGCTCGGCTTCGTCGGGACGGCGCGGGTCGAGTTCGGCTTCCTCTCGCTCCCGACGCTGCGCATCGAGGACGGCAACGTCGACCTCACGTACGACGGCGAGCAGCTCGCCGCCTCGGGCGAGGTCGGGATCGACCGGCGGCGCGACCTCGAGTTCCGCCTCCGCACCGACCTCGCCCCCGAGCAGCAGACGATCACGCTCGAGGCCTTCACCTTCAACGTGGACGGGGACCGGTGGGAGCTCTTGCAGGAGGCCGTCATCTCGTACGGCGAGCAGGTCCGCTTCCGCAACCTCCTCCTCTACGCCGACGACCAGCAGATCGCCGTGGACGGCGTGGTCGACCTCGGCGGCGAGCAGAACCTCGTGCTCACCGTCGAGCAGTTCGGGCTCGACACCGTCACCGACCTCTTCGGCTACGACGGCGTCGGCGGCACGCTCTCGACCACGCTCATCCTCTCGGGCCCCGCCGCCTCGCCCGAGATCGAGGGGACGCTCCGCGTGGACAGCCTCGTCGCCGGGGGCGAGGCCGTCGGCGCGCTCGACGTCGACGTCGACTACGCCAACTTCCGCCTCGGCCTCGACGCGCTCCTCACGCACGTCTCCGGCCGCGAACTCGAGGCCGAGGGCGTCCTCCCGCTCGACTTCTCGCTCGCCGCGCCCGACAGCGCCGGCGGGGCCGCCCGCCTCGGCGAGGCCGCGCCGTCGGTCGACGTCGACTTCACGGTCCGCGCCGACTCGTTCCCCGTGGCGTGGGCCGAGCCGTTCCTCCCGCCCGAGACCTTCACCGAGGTCGGCGGCGCGCTCGACATCGACCTCGCCATCACCGGCACGCAGTCGGACCCCCAGCTCAGCGGCGACGCGCTCCTCGCCGACGGCCGCCTCGGGCTCGAAGTCATCGGCCGGACGATCCGCGACGTGCGCATCCCCGTCACGTTCGACGGCAACACCGTCCGCGTCCGCGAGGCGAGCGCGGGCGCGGGCGGCAACGGCCGCCTCTTCGCCGAGGGCACCATCACGCTGCCGAAGCTCTCGCTCGGCGAGCTCGCGATCGCGATCGAGATGGACGACTTCAACGTCATCGACACCCGGACTTACGACGACCTCCGCCTCACCACGCGCGAGGGGCCGCTCCTCTTCACCGGCACGACGGAGTTCCCCCGCCTCGTCGGCGCCCTCACGCTCGACTCCGGCGACATCTACCTCACCGAGGAGCTCACCGGCCCCGACCTCGCCGAGGTCGAGCTCACCGACGCGCAGATCCAGCGGATCGAGGCCACCTTCGGCGAGCGGATCACCGAGGCCGACACCGCGCGCTCCGTCTTCGTGCAGAACCTCGCGCTCGACCTCGACCTCGACATCGACCGGAACGTGTGGCTGCGGAGCCGGCAGAACCCCGCCTTCGACATCGAGTTCGCGGGGACGCTCCTCGTCGAGAAGGCCCCCGGCGGCGAGAACCAGCTCTTCCGCTCGATCGAGGTCGTCCGCGGGAAGATCGAGTACTTCGGGCGCGACTTCGACATCACGCGGGGGACGCTCACCTTCAACGGGCCGGTGTCGGAGACCCTCATCGACATCGAGGCCGCGTTCCGCGTGCCGGCGCGGCAGGGCTCCGGTGCCGAGGCCACGATCAACCTCACCTTCGCGGGCCGGCTCGGGGCCGAGGGCGAGCAGGCCGAGGACGGGCTCGAGCTCACGCTCTCGGCGGACCCGCCGATGGAGAACACCGACATCCTCTCGTACATCGCCACGGGGCAGCCGGCGGGCGAGGCGTTCCAGGGCGGCGCCGGCGCCGGCAACCTCGCCTTCAGCCAGATCGGCTCCATCGTCGAGGGCCTCGCGGCGAACTCGCTCGGGCTCGACGTGGTCGAGGTGACGCAGCGCCCCGACGGCGTGCTCGTGGTCGGGTTCGGCTTCTACGCCACGAACCGCACGTTCTTCTCCGTCAGCCAGCCCGTGACCGAGGGCGCGGGGCGGAGCGAGGAGGAGGACGGCCGCCTCCCGGAGGTCACGATCGAGTACCAGCTCCTGAACTGGCTCCTCCTGCGGCTGGAGCGGCGGAACCTCGGCGGCACGGGCGGCGCGGCCCAGGTCGAGGTGTCGTACTGACGTGCCCCCCGCGCTCAGGCGCGGCCCAAGCTGTCCCCCTCGGCCGAGCGGGGCGGGGGGAGCGGAGGCATAGCCTCTGCGACCGCGCGCGGGGGTCCGATTAAACCGGCGCCCGCTCGTTTCTTTCCCACCCGCGTTCCCCTACCTTACCCGACGCCGCCCGCCCCCCCGACCCGCTGCACATGGAGCCTCCTCGCCTCACCGATGACGACCGCCCCACCAACGCGTCCCCGGACCGCTCGTTCGCCGAGCGGACGCGTGACGCCCGCCGCGCCCGCGCGAACGAGAAGATCCTCCGCGAGAAGAGCTTCGGCGAGCGCGCGATGGAGCGGATCCGCCACTCGCAGAGCGTGCTCTACGGCTTCCTCGACCAGGCCGGGCATCTCTTCTCGTTCATCGGCCGCTTCTTCGCGCGGTTCTGGCGGCGGCCGTTCGAGTGGCGGGAGCTGCTCAACCAGATGGACGAGGTGGGCAGCAAGAGCTTCCTGCTCGTCTCGGTCTGCGGGCTCGCCATTGGCATCGTGCTCGCGATGCAGAGCCGCGGCACGCTGGCCCGCTTCGGCGCCGAGGCGTTCCTCCCGTCGATGCTCGCGCTGAGCGTGTTCAAAGAGATCGGCCCGGTGATCACGGGGCTCGTGCTCGCGGGGCGGCTCGGCGCCGGGTTCGCCGCCGAGATC
>CAYTJT010000056.1:0-15041 GCA_964438105.1 uncultured Rhodothermales bacterium
TCGGCCCGTGGGTTGAATGAGCGGGGCGTGGTGACCAGAACTTAGCAGCCCTGCTAGATTAGGGGGACAGCGTTCCGAGCCGGGAGCGGAGGGACTCGTCCCGGAGGGTCGAGACCCGGAGCGACCTGCCGGAACGCGGGGGGTCGAGGAAATCAGCGCGCGGTCGCCCTGGCGCCAACAGCCTTCGCTCCCCTCCCTCGCCAGAGACCGTCTCGCGTCACAGACTCCGCACTTCGACCTCGACCTCCCGCTCGTTCTCCCCGTCGAAGGTCAGCGTTAGGGGAAACCGCTCGCCCTCGGCGAGCGGGCGTTTCAGGTCGATCAGCATGACGTGGTAGCCGCCGGGCTCGAAGGCCACGGCCTCGCCCGGCGCGACCTCGACGCCGTCCACGACCGGGCGCATCCGCATCACCCCGCCCTCCTCGAAACTCAGGTGAACCTCGGTGACGCGGGCCGCCTCGGCGTCTGCGGCGACGAGGCGTACGGGCTCGGCGAGGTCGTTGCGGAGCGTGAAGTAGGCCGCCGAACGGGCGGCGCCCGTGGTGTCGGCCGGACGCGCCCACGCGTCGTCGACCGTGAGGCCGCCCTGAGGCGTCTCCGGCGTCGAGGCGTCGGGCGCGGGTTCGCACGCGGCGAGCGCGAGGGCGGCGAAGAGGGCCAGCAGCAGGCGCATCGGCGTCATGATAAGCGGTTGAGGGCGCGGAGGTCGGACGCCATCGCCTCGGCGTCGGTGCCGAACGACCACAACAGCCGGGCGCGGCCCTCGCGGTCGAGCACGAAGACCGTCGCCGTGTGGTCGACGAGGTAGCCCGCTTCGGTCGTAGCCGTGGTATCGGCTTTTTCGTAGTACACGCCGAAGGCCGAGGCGGCGTCCGCGATCGCATCCTCCGAGCCCGAGAGCCCGACGAACGACGGGTCGAACGCGGCGGCATAGCTAGAGGCGCGCTGCGGGCGGTCGCGCTCGGGATCGACGGAGACGAAGACCACCTGCACGCCCTCGCCGTCCTCGCCGAGCAGATCCTTCGCGCGGGCGAGCGTGGCGAGGGTGGCCGGGCAGACGTCGGGGCAGCTCGTGTAGCCGAAGTTGAGCACGACGAGGTCGCCCGCGAAGTCGCTCAGCTGCACCGGCCCCTCGGCCGCGGCGAGCGTCACGTCGTGGGCGGGCATCGGCGGGTCGAGAAAGGTGCCGTTGAAGTCGGCGGCGGACGGGCGGCACCCGGCGAGCGCGACGAGCAAGGCGAGGAGCGGTACGGCGCGGGTCATGGGGACGCAACGGAATAGCAGCTGAACAGGTGGGCGGCCTCGTAGGCGAGCCCCAGCGTGCCCTCGGCCGACCGGGCCTCGCGGACGAGCGAGCGGACGTCGGAGACGAGGGCTTCGGGCTGCGGGAGGCCGAGGCGGTAGCGGGCGCGGACGATCCCGAGCCCGTCGACGACTACGAACGTCGGATCGAAGCGGTAGGTCCCGTCCGGCTGGGGTTCGTAGTAGGCGCCGAACCCGTCGCGGACGGCGCGGCGGAGCGCGTCGGGCGAGCCCGTGGCCCACGTCCATTCGTCGGCGGCCGGGGCGGCGTCGCGCAGCCGCTCCGGCGTCGGCCCGTCGAAGGCGACCGTGACGAGGCGGACGGGGATGCCGCCGGTGTCCTCCGCGTCGAGCGCGGCCTTCACGGCGCGCAGGACGGGCGTCGTCCCGCGCGCCGCGTCGTCGTTCCCGGCGTGGTCGAACGTGTAGACGGTGATGCCGCCGCGGAGCTCCTCGCTCGTGAGCCCGCTCCCGTCCGCGGACGTCAGCGAGAAGCCGGGCGCGAACCCGAGGCGGGGCCGCACGTCGAGTTGGAAGAGGGCCGCGTAGAGCACCCCGGCGAGCACGACGAACCCGACGAACGACGCCAGGGTGACCTTCAGCGCACGCGGCATTCTCCCCTCCTCGCTCCGTTCAACACGCGGGTCCGTTCAGCACACGCGACGGCCTCCTACGCCAGCGCCGCCCACGACTGGCACCAGCCGGCGGGCGAGACCGGCCCGGCGAAGAGCTGGCAGCCGAGGCAGCTCGCGTCCTGCGCGTAGTCCTGCTTGAAGCGGCAGTTGCCGCAGTACTGCCCCTCCTCGGGGGTGACGTCCTCGTAGTTCAGCGCCTGCCGCGCGGCGAGGGCCTGCTGGTCGAGGGCGTCGTAGCCCTGGCACGTCGAGGCTTCGACGACGGGGTACTCGCCCCCGCCAGTGGCGGCGGTGTCGGCGCCGTCGCCGCAGGCGGCGAGGAGCGTGGAGCCGCCGAGGCCGGCCGCGCCGACGGCGGCGATCCGGCCGAGGAAGTGGCGGCGCGAGGGTGAGGGCGGGGGGTTCGGAGTAGGGCGGTCAGACATGGTGTGAGAGTTGGAGTGGGTGAGGGAACGTGATAGGCGGTCGGGCTAGAAGAACTGGTAGCCCGGTGATACGAAGTGCGGCGGGAGATACCCGAAGAAGAACGGCCCGTAGGCGAGGAGGATGAGCACGACGGCGACGATGACCCAGAGGCCGATCCGGTCCCACGTCGGCTCGAAGCCCTCCTTGGCGGGGGCCGTGAGCGTCTCGCTCCACGGGATGTCGGCGGGCGCCTCGCCCTTCTTCCCCGCCACCACGGTCATCAGCATGACGACGAAGAAGAGGAAGAGCCCGACGAACATCGCCGTGCCTCCGATACCGGTGAGGGCCCCGCCGAGATCCCACGCCGGGTTGTCGTAAGCGGCGCCGGCGCGGAAGATGCGCCGCGGCATCCCCTCGAGCCCCGCCGAGATCATCCCGCGCGCGAACACGAGCACGCCGATGAAGTACGTCCACGACGACACCACGCCGAGCATCGGCCGCCACAGCCGCCGCCCCGTGAGGTAGGGCACGAGCCAGTAGCCCACGCCGCAGAGCGTGAGCGCGACGGCGCTGCCGACGGTCATGTGGAAGTGGCCCGGCACCCACGTCGTGTTGTGGATCACCTGGTTCATCGAGAACGAGGCGTTGATGAGGCCGGTCGCCCCGCCGAAGATGAACGCGATCATCGCGAGGAGCTGCGCCAGCACGCTCGGGTCCTTCCACGGCAGCTTCGGGATCCAGCCGAGGAGACCGCGCCCGCCGGCGGCCCGCCCCCCGTTCTCCAGCGACGCCGTCACCGAGAACGCCGTGGCGAGGCTCGGGAAGAACACGCCGAAGGTGAGGATCGCGTGGAAGAACTTCATCGCGTTCGAGATCCCGGGGTCGGTGTACTGGTGGTGGAAGCCCGTCGGGATCGAGAGGAGGAGGAAGAGGACGAAGACGAGCCGCGTGAGGCTGTCCGAGATCAGCCGCCCGCCGACCTGCCGCGGGATGAGGACGTACCACGAGACGTAGGCCGGGAGCAGCCACGCGTAGACGATGGCGTGGGCCGTGAACCAGAACAGCGTCCGCGTGAGCAGCGGGTCGATCTCCGGGAGGATCCCGAGCGTCCACGGCGTCATGAACCCGAGGAAGCTCACGGCGATCGGGATCGAGGCGAGCCCCCACATCACGTAGCTGAGCAGGCTGATGTAGGCCATCAGCGGGATGCGGTCGTCGGCGTGGTCGCGCCGCCACACGCGGTACATCGCGAGCATGTTGGCGAGCGCCACCCACGTGCTCACGACCACGAGCGCGAGGCCGATGTAGTAGGTCCAGTGCGCTTGCAGCGGGGCGTAGGCCGTGTAGAGCACGGTCGCCTGCCCGCTCACGACGGCGTAGATCACGAGGACGTTGCCCACGAGGAGCAGCCAGAACGAGGTCCACGACGCCCACCTCAGGGGTTGGATCGAGAGCGCGCGCGCGACGAGGAGCGGGAGGAAGCCGTTCGAGAAGGCGAACGTGAAGATCAGCACGTTCGCCACGCCGTGCGCCGTCAGCCCCTGGTAGTAGTTCTGCAGGAACGGGAAGTACGAGAGGATGTCGATGTTGGCGTACGAGAGCGCCTGCGCGAGCCCGTGGAAGATCCCCGCCGTCAGCGCGAGGAAGCCGATGTAGATGGCGTAGCGGATGGCGCGGCGGTGCGTCTCGGCCACCTCGAAGCCCGCCGGGTCCTGCACGACGGGCGTGGCGGTGAGCACGGCCGTGGCCGAGCGGGAGGAGCCGAGGGAGTCTGCCATCGGGGTACGGGGCTAAGGGGGAACGAAGAGCGGTCGCAGCCGGGCTACTCGGCACCCTCTGGGTTGGCGGGCAGGAGGTTGCTCGTGTCGGGCGCGGCGGTGGGCGGCTCGAAGGGCTCCTCCAGCGGGTCCCCGGCCGGGACGACGACGACCTTGCCGAACATGGCGTGGTGCGCGAGCCCGCAGTACTCGTGGCAGAGCAGGAGGTACTCGCCCGGCGCCTCGAAGCGGTACGTCTTCTGCGAGACCTGCCCCGGAATCAGCATCATGTTGACGCGCGTGCCCTCGACCGAGAAGCCGTGGATGACGTCGCGTGTGGTCGAGGTGAAGGTGATGTCGGCGCCGGCGGGCACGCGGATCTCGCTCGGCGTGAAGCCCCACGCGTAGGCGACGACGACGGCCTCGTAGGCGTTCGCCCCGACCTGCCGCACGCCGGGCTGGTCGAACGGCGGCGTCTGGTCCACCTCGGCCGGGTCGATCTGCGCCACGCGGCCCGGCAGGTCGATCCCCATCGCCACGCTGGCATACGCGAGGGCGATGAGGCAGCACCCGAGGAGGACGGCGCCGAGGGTGAGGAACGCTTTTTCGTAGACGACGACTTTCGTGCCCGCAGCCATAGCGAGGGGGGTTAGAGAGGACGAGGGCTCAGCGGTTCAGCAGTTCGACGTACATCACGGCCCAGAAGCCGAAGATGACCATGAGCAGGAAGAGGGTGAAGAACAGCGTCCCCGTCGTGTTCGGCTCCTCGACGGGCTGGACGTGCGTGGCGTCGTCGTCCGTCGTGCCCGTAGCGGGCGCGGTTCCCATAGCGGGCGCCGTGCCCGTCTCAGGATCGGACGTGGGCGGGCGGACGGGGGGCGGGCGGTCGGAGGAGGGGTCGGCCATCGGAGTCGGAGGGGTCTAGTCGGCGGCGGGCAGCCAGCGGCGCACGGACCGGCCCAGCCACACGAGCAGGGCGGCGAGCGCCGCCGCCACCGGGATCGAGATGAGCAGCCGCGTGCCGTTGACCTCGAGCGCGAGCAGCTCGCTGATGGTCTCCCACAGATACCCCACGAGGGGGAAGCCGAGCAGGACGAAGACGGCCATCCGGAGAATGATGCCGACGAACGACGGAGAAGCCTGGGCGCTCATGGGACGTGCGACGAAGGAGAGCAGATGTGGCGACGTTACGAAGACACGCCGGACCAACGCCTTGACTAGAGTCAACCCCGCTAAATCGAGAATCGATATAAATAACCACCCCCTTACCCTTTCGCTGCCGGACGGCCCCGAGTCCAGCAGCCGTTACTCCCGCCCGGCAGCGCAGCGCCCGAGCGCCGCGGGGTCGGTGATTTCGAGCGTGCCGTTGCCGCAGCGCCGTAGCACGCCGCACTTCTCGAAGCGGCAGAGGTGCCGCGCCAACACCTCGGGCACGGTCCCGAGGTAGTGCGCCACCGTCGCCTTCGGCACGTCGAGGTGGACGGTCGGCGGCGCGTTGCCGTTGCGGCCCCGCGAGCCCGCGTGGTCGAGCGCGTGGTCGAGGAGGTACCGGGCGATCCGTCGCGCGGGCGGGTCGAGCGCCAACCGCTCCTGGCGCTCCAGCGCTGCGAGGGCGCGCTCGGACAGCAGTTGCAGCGCGGCCTCGGCGAGGGCGGGCTCGTCCGCCACCGCGGCGCGCACCGCCCCGGCCGGAGTGACGAGCAGCCGGGCGTCGGTCACGGCCGAGGCGGCCATCGGCGCGGGCGCCCGGTCCTCCAGCGCGAACAGCGCCTCCTCCCCGAACGAGTCGCCCGCACGAACGAGGCGGAACACGAACGTGCGGCCCGACGCCGCCACGCGGAAGACCCGCACGACCCCGTCGAGCACGAGGTGCAGGCCGAGGCACGGGTCGCCGTCCTGCACGATCGGCCCGCGCCGTGGCACGTCCTGCACCGCCGATACGTCAGCGAGACGGGTTCGCATCGCCTGCGGCGCACGGCCCAGGAACGGGTGCCGGGCGAGCGCCTCTTGGGGGAACGTCGGACGAGGGGATGGAGAAGCACCGCGCATCGGGGCTCGAAGGGAGTCGGACGGCAGACCATGCGTACCCCCTGAGCATACGCGCGCGCTCCTGCCCGCCTTGGCGGGGGGCTGCGGTGAGCGGCGTGGGGCTTAGCGCCACACGGGATGCGGTGGATCGCCTCCGAACGGAGCCCGGCTCTCCTCCGGCTCTCCTCCCCCTCGCGCGCCCTCGGCTCGCTAGATTCCGCGCCCCACCTCGGAGCCGCGATCGGTGACGAACGGGCCCGGTTCAGAGGCGTAGCGCGCCGCCTGAAATCCCCCTCGGAGGTTGCACTACTCCCTGTCCCTACGATATTATGAAACCGCTTTCTGAGAAGGTTTTCACCATAGTACACGACAGTTCTCGATTCCAGACTGCTGAGGCCGCTTCGGGACCCCTCCGGCGTCGTCCCCGCGAAAGCGGGGAACCGGAGAAACCGGCGGTGCCGTCTGGATTACCGCCTTCGCGGGAATGACGGGCTCGGAGGGGTGGGGCTTTAGCCGTCGACCCTCCGCTGGTCTCGCCGACCGGTCGTGTACCATGGGTTTTCACTCCAAGTGCGTGCACGCTGAGGCAGCGCCGAGACGGGGAGCAGTCGGCTGCCCCGGACTATTCCGTGCACCTGATTCTTCTCGTCATTTAGCGCGATCCGAGATCTATGCCGAACCGCTTCTACGTCATCCGGACCGCCCTGATCGTCGCGCTGGGCGGCTTCCTCATGGGGTTCGACGCCTCGGTGATCTCCGGCGTCGTGAAGTTCATCGAGCCCGAGTTCAACCTGACCAAGCTGGAGCTCGGGTGGTCGGTGAGCTCGCTCACGCTGACGGCCACGCTCGCGATGATGATCGCCGGCCCGCTCAGCGACCGCTTCGGGCGCAAGCGCATCCTCGTCGTCGCGTCGATCCTCTACGCCGTCTCGGCGATCGGCTCCGCCCTCGCCCCCTCGTTCCTGCTGCTCGTGATCGCGCGGATGATCGGCGGGCTCGGCGTCGGCGCCTCGCTCATCATCGCGCCGATGTACATCGCCGAGATCGCGCCGCCGTCGATGCGCGGGCAGATGGTCTCGTTCAACCAGCTCAACATCGTCCTCGGCATCTCGGTCGCCTTTTTCACGAACTACCTCATCCTCCAGCTCGCGGACTCCGACGCCGCGTGGGCGGTGGCGCTAGGCTTCGGCGGGAACGAGTGGCGGTGGATGCTCGGGCTCGAGACGCTGCCGGCGGTGCTCTACTTCGTCGGGCTGTTCTTCGTGCCGCGCAGCCCGCGGTGGCTGCTGATGCACGGCAAGGAGGAGGAGGCGCTGCCGATCATGCAGATGGCCGTCGGCAACGTCGCCGCGATGCAGGAGCTCTCCGAGATCCAGCGGAGCATGGCGAAGGAGGAGAACAAAGAGAAGGGCTCGATCAAAGACCTCTTCGCCCCGGCCATGCGGCTCGTCATCACGATCGGGGTCGTGATCGGCGTGCTGCAGCAGATCACGGGGATCAACTCGGTGTTCTTCTACGCGCCGATCATCTTCGAGCAGTCGGGCATCGGGACCGACGCGTCGTTCGTGCAGGCGATCCTCGTCGGCCTCGTGAACCTCGTCTTCACCGTCGCCGCGATCGCGCTCATCGACAAGCTCGGGCGGAAGCCGCTGCTGATCTTCGGGCTCACGGGCATCACGATCGCGATGATGGTCCTCGCCTACGGCTTCGGCGAGGCGACGTACACGCTCGGCCCGGACGCGCCGGCCGTGGTCGTGGAGCAGCCCGAGGCGCTCCTCCCGCTCGTCGGCGAGGTCTACGACAGCGACGTCGCGTTCAAGGGCGCGCTCCAGGGCGCGCTCGGCGAGGAGGCCGCCACGGTCTACGAGTCCCGGCTCATCACGAACGCGATCAGCATGAACCCGACGCTGATCCTGTTCGGGATTCTCGGGTTCGTCGCCGCCTTCGCGATCTCGATCGGGCCGGTGATGTGGGTGCTCTTCTCCGAGCTCTTCCCGAACCGCATCCGCGGCCTCGCGATCTCGTTCGTCGGGCTGATCAACTCGGCCGTGAGCTTCCTCGTGCAGCTCGTCTTCCCGTGGGAGCTCGCCACGCTCGGCAGCTCGCTGACGTTCCTGATCTACGGGCTCTTCGCGGCGGCGGGGCTCGTGTTCGTCCTCCTCGTCGTGCCGGAGACGAAGGGCCGCTCGCTCGAGGAGCTCGAAGCCGAGCTCGTCCGCACGCCCAACGCCTGAGCGCCGCGCCCGATGCCTGAGCGCCGGGCCCGATGCCTGAGCGCCGGGCGCCCGACCCGTCTTTCGTTTACCTTTCCCCCAAGCCTCGGTTCTCATGACGACCCCCGCTCCGCTCGGCGTCCGCAAAACGCTGGGTTGCCTGCTCGGCCTCCTGCTCCTCTCCGCCTGCGCTGGACCGCAGGACCCGCAAACCGAAGCCCCGTCCGACTCGGCGATGCCAGGCCCCGTGAAGGTCGAGCTGCAGAACGACAACGGCGACTACCAGCTCACCGTGGACGGCGAGCCGTTCTACATCAAGGGCGCGGGGCTGGAGTTCGGCGACGTCGAGGCACTCGCCGAGCACGGCGCCAACTCGTTCCGGACGTGGCGCACCGACAACGGCGTGCAGACGGGCCGAGAGGTGCTCGACGAAGCCTACGAGCACGGCCTCTACGTGACGATGGGGCTCGAGATCGCCCGTGAGCGTGAGGGGCAGGGCCGCGGCGTCTTCGGCTTCGACTACGACGACGAGGAGGCCGTCGCCGCCCAGCTCGAACGCGTCCGCGCCGAGGTGATGGCGCTCAAGGACCACCCGGCGCTGATCGTCTGGGGCATCGGCAACGAGCTCAACCTCGGCGCGACGAACCCCGCCGTCTGGGACGCCGTCAACGAGATCTCCGAGATGATCCACGAGGTCGACCCGAACCACCTTACGACGACGATGCTCGCCGGGATCGGCCCCGAGCTGGCCGCCGACATCGCCGAGCGCGCGCCCGACCTCGACTTCGTCAGCGTGCAGTTCTACGCCGACATCGAGAATCTGAGGCAGCGGCTCGACGAGGCGGGCTACGACGGCCCCTACGCCGTCACCGAGTGGGGCGCGACCGGGCACTGGGAGACCGACTCGACGGCGTGGGGCGCCCCCATCGAGAACACCTCCTCCGTCAAGGCCGACCTCTACCGCTCGCGCTACGAAGAGGCGATCGCCGCGGACACGACGACGGGGCTCGGCTCGTACGTCTTCCTCTGGGGCCAGAAGCAGGAGCGCACCCCGACGTGGTACGGCATGTTTCTCCCGACCGGCGAGGAGACCGAGTCCGTCGACGTGATGGAGTACCTCTGGACCGGGGAGTGGCCGGACAACCGGACGCCGCGTCTCGAATCGGCCACGCTCGACGGCCGGACCGCCTACGACGACCTAACCCTCGACGCCGGGCAGACGGTCGCCGCCGAGGTCGTCGCGAGCGACCCCGACGGCGACGCCCTCCGAGTCGCGTGGGAGGTCCGCGAGGAGAGCCGGGCGCAGACCGAAGGCGGCGACGACGAGGAGGTGCCCGCCCTCGTCGAGGGCGCCGTCTCGCCCACCGACGCGGCCGAGGTCACCGTCACCGCGCCGACGGAGCCCGGCGCGTACCGCCTCTTCGTCTACGTCTACGACGGCAACGACAACGCCGCGCACGCCAACATCCCCTTCTATGTCAACGAGTAAGCCCGCCCCTCCCGACAGACGCACTTCCTCCGGGCCGCCCATCTACGTAGGCCCCGCGCGCCGAGAGCCGAACGCCCACGCCGTCGAGGGCGGCTTCGCCGAGGTCGACGGGCAGGCGAGCTACCGGATCGTCCACTACGACCGGATGCCGCCGTTCTTCATCTCGCTCGTCAGTGACGCCGACCACTGGCTCTTCGTCTCCAGCAGGGGCGCGCTCACGGCCGGGCGGCGGAGCCCCGAGCACGCGCTCTTCCCCTACACCACCGTCGACAAGATCCACGACGCGCAGGATCTGACGGGCAGCAAAACCCTCATCCTCGCGACGCCGCGCGGCGGGGATGGCGAGAGTAAGCGGTATCTCTGGGAGCCGTTCTCGGACCGCTACGCCGGGCTCTACACGCTCCGCCGGACGCTGTACAAAAGCCTCACGGGCGACACGCTCCGCTTCGAGGAGGTCAACGAGGATCTCGGGCTGACGTTCGCGCTCACGTGGTGCACGAGCGACCGGTTCGGGTTCGTGAAGCGCGCCGCGCTCCGCAACCACGGGTCGGCCGCCGCCGAGGTGCGCGTGCTCGACGGGCTGCAGAACCTGATGCCCTACGGCGTCTCGCGCGCGCTGCAGACCGAGCGGAGCGTGCTCGCCGACGCGTACAAAAAGAACGAGCTGCTCGCCGAGACCGGGCTCGGGCTGTTCACCCTCAGCGCGCAGCCCGTCGACCGCGCCGAGCCCAGCGAGGCGCTCAAGGCGACGACGGTGTGGCAGGCCGGGCTCGACGCCGACGCCCACCTCCTCTCGACGCAGCAGCTCGACCGCTTCCGGGCGGGACACGCGCTGGAGACCGAGCACGCCGTCCGCGCCGAGCGCGGGGCCTACTTCGCACACGCCGCCTTCGCCCTCGAGCCGGGCGAGGAGCGAGGCTGGATCCAGGTCGCGGAGATCGAGCAGGACGCCGCCGACGTGGTCGACCTCGCCGCCGCGCTCGCCGATCCCTCCGCGCTTCGGGACGACGTGGAGCGCGACGTCCGCGCGGGGACGGAGCGGCTGCGGGCGCTCGTCGGCAGCAGCGACGGGTTCCAGCGCACCGCCGACCGGCTAACCACGGCCCGCCACTACACGAACGTCCTCTTCAACATCATGCGCGGCGGCGTCTTCGACGACGGCTACCACGTCGAGCGGGACGACGTGCGGGACTTCATCGCCTCGTTCAACGGGCCGGTCGCGCGCGACCACGCCGACCTCCTCGACGCCCTCCCCGAGCGCGTGACGATCCAGGCGCTGCTTGAAGCGGCGGAGGCCGGCGGGCCGCAGCTGGAGCGGCTCTGCTACGAGTACCTCCCCCTCATTTTCAGCCGCCGCCACGGCGACCCGAGCCGCCCGTGGAACCACTTCTCCATCGACCTCCGCGACGACGACGGCACGGTGCGCCGGGGCTACGAAGGGAACTGGCGCGACATCTTCCAGAACTGGGAGACCCTCGGCTATTCGTTCCCCGGCTACGCCGAGAGCATGATCGCCAAGTTCGCGAATGCCTCGACGGCCGACGGCTACAACCCCTACCGCATCACCGAGGAGGGCATCGACTGGGAGGTGATCGAGCCCGACGACCCGTGGTCGTACATCGGCTACTGGGGCGACCACCAGATCGTCTACCTCCTCATGCTGCTGGAGCTCTCGCGCGCCCACCACCCGGACCGGCTCGCGGGGCTGCTGGGGCGCCGGACGTACGCCTACGCGAACGTCCCCTACCGCATCAAGCCCTACGCCGACCTCCTCCGCAACCCCCACGACACGATCGACTACGACGAGGAGGAAGAGGCGGAGATCGCCCGGCGGGTCGAGGCCGTCGGGGCCGACGGCAAGCTCCTGTGGGACGGCGACGGCGACGTGCTCCTCGTCTCGCTCGCCGAGAAGCTGCTCGTCCCGCTCCTCGCCAAGCTCTCCAACTTCGTCCCCGAGGGCGGCATCTGGATGAACACCCAGCGCCCCGAGTGGAACGACGCCAACAACGCCCTCGTCGGCTACGGCGTGTCCGCCGTGACGCTCTACCAGGTGCGGCGCTACCTCGCGTTCCTCTCCTCCCTCTTCACGCAAGCGCCGAGCGACGCCGTCGCGATCTCGGAAGAAGTGGCGGACCTGCTCGCCGCCCTGCGCGACGCCTTCGAGCGCTTCGCCGGGCTGCGCGGCGAGCCGCTGACGGACGAGGAGCGCAAACGCGTCGTGGACGCGCTCGGCGAAGCGGGCGGCGCGTACCGCGAGGCGCTCTACGCCCACGGCCTCTCGGGCGAGACGCGCCCCGTGGCCTACGCCGACGCGCTCGCCCTCGTCGAGCAGGCCGAGGCGTTCGTCGACCGCACGATCGAGGCCAACCGGCGCGACGACGACCTCTATCACTCGTACAACCTCCTCTCGGTCGAGGGCGACGGGATCGCGCTCAGCCACCTCTACCCGATGCTCGAGGGGCAGGTGTCCGTGCTCGGCGCCGGCGTGCTCTCACCGGAGGCGTCGCTGGACGTGCTGGAGGCCCTCCGCCGGAGCGACCTCTACCGCGCCGACCAGCACAGCTACACCCTCTACCCCGACCGCGAGCTGCCGAGCTTTCTCGAAAAGAACGCGATCCCGCCGGAGGCCGTCGAGCGGTCGGAGCTGATCGGACAGCTCCTCGCGGCGGGCGACCGGCGGCTCGCGGTCCAGGACGTGCGGGGCGGCGTCCACTTCAACGGGGCCTTCCGCAACAAGCACGACGTCGAGGCCGCGCTGGACGCGCTCCGCGACCGGGGCCGCGCTGCCCTCGTCGACGCCGAGCGCCAGCAGATCCTCGACGTGTTCGAGCAGATGTTCGACCACCGCTCGTACACCGGCCGCTCGGGCACGTTCTTCGGGTACGAGGGGCTCGGGAGCATCTACTGGCACATGGTCTCGAAGCTGATCCTCGCCGCGCAGCAGTCGTTCTTCGAGGCGAGCGACGGCGGGGCCGACCCCGACGTGCTCCGCCGGCTCGCCGACGCGTACTACGACGTGCGGGCCGGGCTGGGCACCCACAAGACGCCGGAGGTCTACGGCGCCTTCCCCATCGACCCCTACTCCCACACGCCGGGCCACGCGGGAGCGAAGCAGCCCGGCATGACGGGCCAGGTCAAAGAAGACATCCTCAGCCGGTGGGGCGAGCTCGGCGTGCGGGTCACCGGCGGCCAGATCGTATTCGACCCGGCGCTGTTGCAAACCTCGGAGTTCCTCACCGACGCTGCGACCTTCGACTACTTCGACGTGCGCGGGCAGGCCCAGCGCCTCGACCTCGACGCCGGCACGCTCGCGTTCACCTACTGCCAGGTGCCCGTCGTCTACCGCCGGTCCGAGGAGCCCGCCGTCCGCATCGTCCGGAGCGACGGCACGACGGCGGAGCGCGCGGGGGCCTCGCTCGGCCCCGAAGCCAGCGCCGAGGTCTTCCGCCGGACAGGCGCGGTCGCCCGCATCGAGGTCGACCTGCGCCCTGCGCGCTGAGTCTCAGCGGAACCTACAGGTTGCCGTCCCTATCGCCGTAGAGACGCAGCATGCTGCGTCTCTACCGACCGTCTCTACCGACCGTCGAGCGCGCTACTCCCCTGTCTCGGTGCGTTTGTAGACGCGGACGTAGTCGACCTCCATCGTCTGCGGGAACGTCGTCGACACGTCGGGCGCGCCGGGGAGGTTGCCGCCCACGGCCACGTTCAGGATCATGTGGAAGTCGTGGTTGAAGGGGGCGGTGGGATCGTTGCTGCCGGTCGTGAACCAGTCCTCCTCGGTCTGGACCTGGTAGAGCACGTTGTTGAGGTACCACCGGATGTCGACGCCCTCGATCGGCTCGCCGTCCTCATCGACGCCGCGCTCGACCCGCTCCCACTCGACGGTGAAGACGTAGAACTCCTCGTCGAACGTGGCGTAGTTGAGCTGGAATTCCTCGCCCGAGAACACGTTGTTGGGCGACTCGCCGCCGTAGTGGAGCGTCCCGAAGACCTCGCCCGGCTCGCTCCCGATCGCCTCCATGATGTCGATCTCGCCCGACGCGGCCCACTGGCCGTAGGTGGGCTCGCTGAAGAGGAGCCAGATGGCGGGCCAGAGCCCCTGCCCGGTCGGGAGCTTCGCCCGCACCTCGAACCGGCCGTACGTCCAGTCCCCCCTGCCGAGCGTGCGGATGCGCGACGACGTGTACGAGGTGTCCGCCTCGACGGTCGTCGTGTCCCCGTCGGCGATCACGGTGTCGGCCGCGACGATGTCTTGCCGCGCGGTGATGGTGAGCGTGCCGCCGTCGACGGCGAGGTTCTCGGCGGTGTAGTTCTGGAACTCGGCGTTGCCCCAGCCGCAGATGCCGAGGTCGCACCCGTCGCCGAGTTGGATCTCCCACTTCGTCGTGTCGAGCTCGGCCCCGTCGAACTCGTCGGACCAGACCAGCGACCAGCCGGGCGGCGTGGCCTCCGGGTCCGGGACGTCCCGATCAACCGAGTTGTCGCAGCCCAGCCCAAAAGCGGCCAGGCAGCCGATGAGAAGGGCGACGCGGGCGTGCGGGAAGCGGGAGTACGTCATGGGTGGTCCTACCGAAGAAGATCAGAAATACGGTCGATCGGGGATACGGTATCGATCGGAGCGCTACACTTGACTACCCGCGAGAAGCCCGCGTTGCCTACGGAGCGGGCTGCCCGATGTAGAACGGGATGTTGGCCGTCGCGACGTTGCCGTGGCCGTCGTAGGCGTAGACGAACATGCGGTACGGCCCCTCCTTACGCGGCACGCGCACTCTGATGGTGCCGTCCTCGCGGTCCACGACGTTGAGGTCGACGGCATCGGGGCGCGTTTCGGCGTCACCACCGGCGCGGATGTCCGTGCTCTCGGGGAGCAGCTCCCACTCGTAGCGGATCGTCTCGCCCTCCGGGTCGGTGACGTCGGCCTCGAAGGTGACCACCTCGCGGGGCTCCACGTACACGTCGGCGAAGGCGTCCTCGCCGTTCGCGGTGAGCGCCATCAGGCTCGGCGCCCGGTTCTCGGGCCACTCGCCGGTCCACATGTGCTGGAGCACGTCGGAGACCTCGGTCTCGTAGCCGCCGGGCGTGAAGATGCCATACCACGTCGGCGTCGTCTCCTGCTTCTGGCCCCAGAGGAAGACGTAGGACCCGATGCAGTGCGAGGAGTCGGCGGCGATGCCGCGCTCGTAGCGGAGGCGGTACATCTGCGCCTTCTCGC
>CAYTJT010000057.1:0-14376 GCA_964438105.1 uncultured Rhodothermales bacterium
ATGGTGTGGCTAGCATGAGATGTCAAGTGAACTTCCCATTCCTCAGTACGGCCTAATCCATCGGAGAAGTTTCTGGGGAGCGTGTATTAAGGAACTGTTGACGTGCAGGACGGCGTGCCGTATCATGGGGCTCGCATCCAGCCCACGCCTTTCGCTTCATCTGCAGTGCCCCCATGCCCCGTAAGACGGCGTAATAGGCGAGACTGTGACGCAGCCTTTCTTCTTCTACCAACCCCCTATTCCAACTATGAAGAACCTTCGCTACTTCTTGCTTATGCTGTTCGTGCTCGCGCCGGGGCTCGTCCTCGCGCAGACCACGTCCGACAGCGTTCAGGTCACTATCGGCACCTTCGACGAGATCGCGCGTGGCGCCGCCTTCGGTACGGCGTTCGAAGAAGACGTGGTCATCGGCCCGCTCCCGCTCATTACGGCGGAGCCCCTCGAAGCCTGTGATCCCATCACCAACGCGGGCGACATGGCGGGCAACGTCGCCCTCATCAGCCGCGGCTCGTGCGCCTTCGTCACCAAGGTCGAGAATGCCTCCAACGCCGGTGCCGCCGCCATCATCATCTTCAATAACGATGCTGAAAACCCCGATCAGTACGTCCTGATGGGGGGTGATTGCGATCCGTCCGTGTGCTCGTCTCCCGCCGGGTCCGTTACCTTCAACATGGGCCAGACGCTCCTTCTCGAGGCCGAGCTCGGAGGCGAGGCGACGCTCAATCCCGTCGCCATTATGCCGCGTCCGGATGAGGTCGTGGTTGAAAACGATGTGGTTGCCACCTCGCTTTTCGAGGCCGGCTTCTTCGGCGGCGATCCCTCCTTCGGCTTCGGCGAAGGGTTCACGTTCGAGGGCGCCGACGGCCTCTTCGTGGGCACCGTGCTCGTCGGCGTCGACAACGACGTGACGACGAACCCCTACGACGGGGCGTCCGAGTTCGAGCCGATTTCGGGTCCGAACGAGCTCGCCAGCGTCCCCGCTCCGTTCGACACCGGGGCCGAGGCCGTGTTCTCCTCGCCGCTCGGCTTCACCGTGACGCTGACGGCCTATGCCGACGCGGACGCTCCGAACCAGGACTTCGTGGTCCTCGACGTCGAAGTCGAGAACACGTCGGGCAGCGCTATCTCCGGCGCGTACGTCGGTCTCTTCGCGGACTTCGACGCGGGCTCGACGACCTCCGAAGACGACGCGGCCGGCGTCGACACCGATCTCAGCCTCGTCTACGTCTTCGACCCGGCGGAGGAGACCAAGTACTGGGGCGTGACCGCGATCGGCGAGTCTCTCTCCGGCTACAGCACGACGGCCCAGGGGCCGGAGGGTGAAGCCACTGACGCCGATCTGTGGACGGCGCTCACGTCGGCGAACGAGCCCGGCGCCGATCCGGCCGAGCGTGCTACGGTCATCGGTGTAGGGCCGTTCGACATCGACGCAGATGCGATCGTCACGGCCCGGTTCGCCCTCGTCGCCGGTTCGGACCTCAACGACCTTCTGGCGAACGCGGCCCTGGCGCAGGGTAGCGGCAACCCCGCCGTCGAAGCATCGACGCCGGAAGGCACGTACCTCCTCGGTTCGGCGTACCCGAACCCGGTCTCCTCTAGCGCGAAGATCGACTTCGACCTGCCCACCGCGCAGGACGTGACGCTCAAGGTCTACGACGTGCTCGGCCGCGAGGTCGCCACGCTCGCTGAAGGCGTGCTGCAGTCCGGCGAGCACACGGTCGAGTTCGACGCAGCCGCGCTCCCGAGTGGGGTGTACGTCTACCGCCTCGAAGCGGGCTCGGTACAGCTCACCGAGCGCATGACGATCGTCCGCTAAGGATGCTGGCACGGGCCCGGCGCGACGCGCCGGAGCTCTGCTGATCTCGGAGGCCCCGCCGGCATACGCTGGCGGGGCCTCCCTGCATGTCGGCCGGACCGTCGGGGCGGCGGAGCAGAGCGGGGGCGATTGACAGATGCGCGCGGGGCAGGGTATATTTCACGTCTGCGTTCGCGCCGCGCTCGCCCCACCTCACCCTCGTCCGCACCCCTTTTATGGCCTCCACGCAAGACTTCCGCAACGGCTTCACCTTCATCTGGAACGGCGACGTCTGGCAGATCGTCGAGTTCCTCCACGTCAAGCCCGGCAAGGGCGGCGCGTTCGTCCGCACGAAGCTGAAGAACGTCCGCAACGGCAAGGTCGTCGACAACACGTTCCGCGCGGGCGAGAAGGTCGAGGAGGCGCGCGTGGAGCGCCACGAGTACCAGTTCCTCTACGAGGACGAGCTCGGGCTGCACCTTATGAACACCGACACCTACGAGCAGACCACGCTCCCGGCGGACCGCGTCGAGGGGCGCGGCTTCATCAAAGAGGGCGGCCAGGTGGACCTCCTCGTCCGCGCCTCCACCGGCGAAGCGCTCTCCGTCGAGATCCCCCGCCAGGTCGAGCTCGCCGTGGCGAAGACCGAGCCCGGCGTCAAGGGCGATACGGCGACGGGCGCCACCAAGCCGGCGGAGCTCGAGAGCGGCGCCACGATCAACGTCCCGCTCTTCATCAACGAGGGCGACCGGGTCCGCGTCGACACCGAGTCCGGGGAGTACCTCACCCGCGTCAGCTCGAACTGATCGGGCCGTCGCAGCCCCACCTCATGCGGCGGCGCCGTATGCTTCGCATCCCACCCCCTTCCTCCTCCAGCCCGCCCCGTTATGGACCTCGATAAAGTGCAAGCATTGCTCCGGCTCGTCAACGAGAGTGGCGTCGCCGAGGTCGAGGTGGAGGAGGACGGGTTCAAGATCACGATCCGGCGGCAGAGCGCGACGGTGATGGTGCAGCAGCCCCAGGGCTACCCCATGCAGCAGCCGATGCCACAGGCGTTCCCGATGCAGGCCGGCTACCCGCCGATGCCGCAGCCCATGCAGCAGCAGGCCATGTCGCAGCAGGCCATGTCGCAGCAGAACTACGCCCCGCCGAGCCCGTCGCCCGCGCCGCAGGCCCCCGCCGCCGCGCCCGAGCCGCCGTCGGCCCCGGCCGAGCCCGGCTCCGGCGCCAACGAGGTCGTCGTGCACGCGCCGATTGTCGGGACGTTCTACCGCTCGCCGTCGCCCGACGCCGACCCGTTCGTCAAGGTCGGGCAGAAGGTGGGCGAGGACGAGACGCTCTGCATCATCGAGGCGATGAAGCTGATGAACGAGATCAAGAGCGAGCACGCGGGCACCATCAAAGAGATCCTCGTCGAGAACGCCCAGGCCGTCGAGTACGACCAGCCCCTCTTCGTGATCGAGCAGTAATTCGTGATCGAGCAGTAACCCTCGCGCTCGCCCCTCCGCTCGTCCCCCTCACCCGCTCCGAGCCCCCGCGTGATAAAGAAAGTCCTCATCGCAAACCGGGGCGAGATCGCGCTCCGCATCATCCGCACCTGCCGCGAGCTCGGGGTCCAGACCGTCGCCGTTTACTCCACGGCCGACCGCGAGTCGCTCGCCGTCCGCTTCGCCGACGAGGCCGTCTGCATCGGCCCGCCGCCCTCGTCCGAGAGCTACCTCCGGGCCGACCGCATCATCGCCGCCGCCGAGGTCACCGGCGCCGACGCCGTCCACCCCGGCTACGGCTTCCTCGCCGAGAACGCCGAGTTCGCCGCGATCTGCGCCGACAACGACCTCGTCTTCATCGGGCCGACACCGGACACGATCCGGAAGATGGGCGACAAGAGCGTCGCCAAAGACACGATGCGCGCGGCCGGCGTGCCCGTCGTGCCCGGCTCCGAGGGCGAGATCGAGACCGTCGACGAGGCGAAGCGCGTCGCCGCCGAGATCGGCTACCCCGTGATGATCAAGGCGTCCGCCGGGGGCGGCGGGCGCGGGATGCGGTTCGTGAGCGAGGAGTCCGAGCTCGAGGGGCAGTTCCGGACCGCGAGCAACGAGGCCAAAGCCGCCTTCGGCAACGGCGCGGTCTACCTCGAGAAGTTCGTGGAGGAGCCGCGCCACATCGAGATCCAGCTCGTCGGCGACGGGCAGGGCACGGCCGTCCACCTCGGCGAGCGCGAGTGCTCGATCCAGCGCCGCCACCAGAAGCTGCTCGAAGAGGCCCCGTCGCCCGTCGTCGACGCCGACCTCCGGCGGCGGATGGGCGAGGCCGCGATCGCCGGCGCGCTCGCCGTCGACTACGTCGGCGCCGGCACGGTCGAGTTCCTGCTCGACAAGCACGGCAACTTCTACTTCATGGAGATGAACACGCGCATCCAGGTCGAGCACCCCGTCACGGAGGAGGTCACCGACACCGACCTCATCGAGATGCAGCTCGACGTGGCGAACGGCGCGAAGCTCACCGACCGGACGTTCCCCATCGAGGGGCACGCGATCGAGTGCCGGATCAACGCCGAGGACCCGTTCCGCGGCTTCAGCCCCTCACCGGGCACGATCGTCGGGCTCCACACGCCGAAGGGCCGCGGCGTCCGCGTCGACACGCACGTCTACGCCGGCTACCGCGTCCCGCCGTACTACGACTCCCTCGTGGCGAAGCTCATCGTCCGCGGCAAGACGCGCGAGCACGCGATCCGTAAGATGCGCCGCGCCCTCGACGAGTTCGTCATCGAAGGCATCCAGACGACGATCCCGTTCCACCGCCAGCTCATGGACGACCCGCGCTTCCAGGCCGGCGACTTCGACACGGGCTTCCTCGCCGATTTCAAACTCAAGCCTCTGGGTGAGGCATAGCAGAGCTTGAGCTGTGGGTCCCGAGCGCATCACCCACAACCCATCACTTCAAACCCACAACGCCCCATGACCTTTCCCGACGACTGCCGCTACACGAACGAGCACGAGTGGATCCGCCTCGACGACGACGGCACGGCCACCGTCGGCATTACCGACTACGCGCAGCAGGAGCTCGGCGACATCGTGTTCGTCGAGCTCGAGGACGGCGCCGAGGGCGATGCCGAGGAGGTCTTCGGCACGATCGAGGCGGTGAAGACGGTGTCGGACCTGTTCCTGCCCGTCGCCGGCACCGTCGTCGCCGTCAACGAATCGCTCGAAGACGCGCCCGAGACCGTCAACGAGGACCCCTACGGCGAGGGCTGGCTCGTGAAGATCGAAGTCCGCGACGCCGCCGACCTCGACGCGCTGATGGACGCGGCCGCCTACAAGCACATGATCGGTGCCGACGCCTGACGCGCCGTATCTTTCGAGCGCAACCGCCGGTAGGGGCGCAGCATGCTGCGCCCCTACGTCATTTCTCCCCGCCTTCGATCCCGCCCCGCCGTGCACGAAACCATCGTCATCCTCGACTTCGGCTCGCAGACCACGCAGCTCATCGCGCGGCGCGTGCGCGAAGCCGGGGTCTACTGCGAGATCCACCCCTGCACGATCGACGTGGAGGCGGTGGCCGCGCTCGAGCCGAAAGGGCTCATCCTCTCCGGCGGGCCGAATTCGGTCTACGACGACGGCGCGCCCGACCTCGACCCCGAACTGCTGGCGCTCACGACCGACGCGGGCGACTACGTCCCCGTCCTCGGCATCTGCTACGGGCTGCAGGCCGTGGCGCACGAGCTCGGCGGCGGCGTCGAGCGGGCCGCGCGGCGCGAGTTCGGCCGCGCCCACCTCATCGTGGACGAGGAGGCCGACCTCTTCCGCGACATCCCCGACGGCTCGACGGTGTGGATGAGCCACGGCGACCACCTCACGCGGCTCCCCGACGGCTTCCGCACGATCGCCCACACCGAGAACGCCCCGATCGCCGCCGTCGCCGCGTCGGAGCAGCCGGTCTATGGCGTGCAGTTCCACCCCGAGGTCGTTCACACCGAGCACGGCCGGAAGCTGATCGAGAACTTCGTCCACCGCGTCTGCGGCTGCTCCGGCGACTGGTCCGCGGCGTCGTTCATCGAAGAGAAGAAAACCGAGATTCAAAACGAGGTAGGCGATGACCACGTGATCCTCGGGCTCTCGGGCGGCGTCGACTCCTCCGTCGCGGCCGTGCTCCTCCACGAGGCCATCGGCGACGGGCTGACGTGCGTGTTCGTCGACACCGGGCTGCTGCGGAAGGACGAGCGCGAGGAGGTCGAGCAGACCTTCCGCGAGCACTTCCACATCGACCTCATCGTGGTCGACGCGCGGGACGAGTTCATGGACGCCCTCGAAGGCGTCGAGGACCCGGAGCGGAAGCGGAAGATCATCGGGCGGACGTTCATCGAGGTCTTCGAGGAGGCGACCGAGGCCCTCACCGAGCGGCTCGGCACGAAGCCCCGCTTCCTCGCGCAGGGCACGCTCTACCCCGACGTGATCGAGAGCGTCTCGTTCAAAGGCCCGAGCGCGACGATCAAGAGCCACCACAACGTCGGCGGGCTGCCCGAAGAGCTCGGCTTCGACCTCTTGGAGCCGTTCCGCGAGCTGTTCAAAGACGAGGTCCGCGAAGTCGGTCGGTTGTTGGGCGTGCCGAAGAAGATCATCGCCCGGCACCCGTTCCCCGGCCCCGGCCTCGCCGTCCGCATCCTCGGCCCCGTCACCGCCGAGTACACCGCGCTGCTCCAAGAGGCCGACGCCATCTTCATCGACGAGCTGAAGGCGCACGGGCTCTACGACGACGTGTGGCAGGCGTTCGTCGTGCTCTTGCCGGTGCAATCCGTCGGGGTGATGGGCGACGCGCGGACGTACGAGAACGCCGCCGTCCTCCGCGCCGTGACGAGCGTGGACGGGATGACGGCCGACTGGGCGCACCTCCCGTACAGCTTCCTCGGCCACGTCTCGAACCGGATCATCAACGAGGTCCGCGGCATCAACCGCGTCGCCTACGACGTCTCGTCGAAGCCCCCCGCCACGATCGAGTGGGAGTAAGTTCTCTCTCCGCCCGCCTCTCCCCTCTGCCCCCGACCGTCCCGATGCTTCGCCCGCTCCTGCTCTGCTGCCTGCTCGCCGTCGCCGCTGCGGGGACCGCTCCCGTCGCCGCCCAACCCGCCCAAGCGCCGTCGATCCCCGCCGCCGAGACGGCCTTCGATAACGGGCTCCGCTCGTATCAGGTCGGGCAGTACGAGCGGGCCGCGGAGCACTTCGTCCGCGCCGCCGCCGACTTCGACTACCACCAGCGGACGACGGCGGCGCAGTTGATGG
This sequence comes from uncultured Rhodothermales bacterium, assembly GCA_964438105.1. Taxonomy (GTDB): domain Bacteria; phylum Bacteroidota; class Rhodothermia; order Rhodothermales; family JANQRZ01; genus JBBSMX01. Next base: position 7,072 of record CAYTJT010000057.1, read on the forward strand.
CGGGTAAGGCGCTCTACGCCTCGGGCGACCTCGCGGGCACCGCGTCCGCGATGACGGCGTTCCTCCGGGCCTACCCGCGCAGCCGCTACGCCGACGACGCGCGCGCCCTCCGCCGCGCCGCCCAGGACCAGCTCGACGCCCTCGCCGCCGTGCCCGAGCCGACGGACCTCGGCGTCGTGCTGCCGATGAGCGACGGCGACCTCCCGTTCACGCAGGCCCTCTTCAACGGCGTCCGCCTCGCCGTGGACGAGCACAACGCGGCGAATCCGGAGCGGCCCGTCCGGATGGTATTCCGCGACACGGAGGGCACAGGGCGCGGCGCCCGGCTGGCCGTCGAAGCGCTCGCGCGGGGCGGCGTCGACGTGGCCGTGGGGCCGCTCTACAGCGGGGAGGCCGCCGCGGCCGGGGAGGCCGCCGAGGACGAACGGCTCACGCTCGTGGCGCCGCTCGCGACGGAGGCCGACGTGTCGGCGGGGCGCGACTACGTCTTCCAGGCCAACCCGACGTTCGAGCAGCGCGGGCTGACGATGGCGCGCTACGCGGCCGAAGCGGCGGGCGGTCCCGTCGGCGTCGTCGCGCGGACGGGCTCGTTCGGCGCGACGATGGCCGAGGCGTTTCGGGGCGAGGTCGAGCGCCTCGGGGGGACGGTGCCCTTCGTCGTGATGCTGCCGACGGAGGATTCGTGGTTCCGCCTACCGGAGATCCTCGGCGACAGCCTCCGGCTCGTCGATGCCGTCTACCTCCCCGTGACGGGCGCACAGGCCTCCGGCCGGGCGACGGGCGCCCTCCGCGGGCTCGACCAGCTCGTCCCCCCGGGCGAGCGCGACGGGCTGCGCGTGTTCGGCAACACGGAGTGGCGGCAGCTCGACGTGGCGCGCGACCAGGCGAGCCAGTACGACGCTACGTTCACCTCGGACTTCTACGTCGATGAGAACAGCCCGTCCGTGGGCGTCTTCGCACAGCGCTACCAGGACCTCGCTGGCGTCGCCCCCAACCGGCTCGCCTTCGCGGGCTACGACGTCGCCCGCCTCGTGCTGGAGCAGCTCGCGGAGCGGCGGTCGGAGGAGTCGGTGGCGGACGGGCTGCGCCGGGCCCGGCCGTTCACGGGGCTCGGGCACCGGGTCTATTTCGCGGGCGGCTCCGTCAACGAGGCGATGTTCGTGCTCGGCTACCGCGACGGCCGCCTCGTCGTGATCGAGTAGGACACGGCGGCACGGCGGAGCCGCAATAATCGGGGGGACGGAGCGTTGTGCACGGGCGAGTTCCCGCGCTTTTCAACCCGGGGACGCACGCGCTCCGCCGCCTCGGTGGTTTCTTACGAGCACCCGCCCCCCGTTCCGTCATCGTCGCCCCTATGACCTTCCGATCTGTCTGGCTCCTTCTCGTCCTCGTGTTCGCCGCCGGGTGTGCCGGCAGCGGCCGGGTCAACTCGGACTCGCCGGAGGAGGCGCTCGAAGAGGGGCTGGCGCTGTACGAGCGGGGCAAGTACCTCCGCGCGATCGAGTACTTCCAGCACGTCTTCGACTTCGGCCGGGCGACGCCCTACGCCGCCGACGCGCAGTACTACCTCGCGCAGTCGTACTACAAAGACAAGCAGTACCTCCTCTCGGCCAACGAGTTCACCCGCTTCGTCGAGCTCTACCGGAGCGACGAGCGCGTCGAAGAAGGGGAGTACCTGCGGGCGATGAGCTACTACCGCCTCTCGCCGCCGTATCAGCTCGACCAGACGGACACGCGGACGGCGCTGAGCTACATCCGCCTCTACCTCAGCAAGTACCCCGAGGGCGAACACGCCGAAGAGCTCGCGTCGATGACGGAGGAGCTGCGCGCCAAGCTGGCGAAGAAGCAGGCCGAGATCGCCGAGCTGTACGAGCGGCGGGAGCTGTTCGAGGCCGCGGCGCTCTCCTACGAGCGCGTCCTCGAGGAGTACCCCGACTCCGAGTACGCCGACGACGCCCTCCTCGGGATGCTCCGCAACTACAAAGCCTACGCCGAGGCCAGCATCCCCACCCGGCAGCGCGAGCGCTACCAGCAAGCCGACGACGCGTACACGCGGCTCGTGCAGCTCTTCCCGAACAGCCCGCTCCTCGACGAGGCCGAGGCGATGCACGCGAGCGTGGGCCGCGCGCTGCAACGGTTCCAGGAGCAAGCCAGCCGATAGACCTCACCGACGATGGCAGGGCCTCACGACGTGCCGCTCGACCTCCGCGCGGGGGACCGCGTCGGTCTCTTCGGGGGGAGCTTCAACCCGCCGCACCTCGCTCATCTCGCCCTCGCCGAGGCCGCCCGCGATCAGCTAGAGTTGGACCGGGTGGTGTGGATGCCGGCGGCCGTGCCGCCGCACAAGCAGCACCGCCATCTGCCCGCCGCCGAGCACCGGCTCGCGATGACGCGCCGCGCGGTCGAGGGCAACGCCGCGTTCGTCGTCTCGGACCTGGAGATCGCGCGCGAAGGCGTGTCGTACACCGTCGACACGATCCGCACGCTGCAGGGGGCGTTTCCGGAGACCGAGTTCCACCTGCTGCTCGGCGGGGACAGCCTCGCGCAGTTCGAGACGTGGGCGCAGCCCGAGGAGATCGTGCGCCGCGTCCCGCTCGTCGTGTATCCGCGTCCGGGCGCGCCGATCGCCGACGTCTCGGCCTACGTGATGGCGCGGGTCACCGTCCTCGACCGCCCGCTCCTCGACCCTTCCAGCACGGCGATCCGCCGGCTCCTCCGCGCGAGGCGCTCGGTCCGTTACCTCGTCCCGGACGCCGTGCTCGCGTACGCCGCCGAGCATGGGCTGTACGACGGGGTGGAGGACTAGCCGCCGAGCGCGGTGGCGACCTCCGCCCCTACGACGAGCGAGGCCGTGGTCAGCCCCCACAACAGGGCGAGCAAGAGCCAGGGGGCGAGGCGGCTCTGGCGAGGCGGGGCCGGGAGCGGAGGCATGAGACGGCTCGGGTCGAGGGGGTGACGGGGGATCGGCTCGCAGGTGCCGCACGAGACGGGAGGGGCGCGTGCGAGGCCGGGCTCAAGATCAAGACGTAAGAAGAGGCCTTCAAGTCACACCCGATTCAAAAAATTTCTCGTGAACCCTCGCCGCCGCCTACCGCTAGTTTAGGAGCCCCCCTCACGCTCCACCTCTCCGCTCCACCGAATGGCTGATCCTGCCCCGCAACGCCTCCGCGACAAAGCGGCCGGCCTCCTCGTCGTGCGCCTCGGCTCCAACATGAGACCGCCGCGCCGCGCCGAAGAGGACGCTGCCGCCGTTCGCGAGCTCCTCCACCGCTACCCGGTCGGCGGGGTGATCCTGTTCAACGGCCGGTGGCCCGAAACCCGCGAGACGTTGATCGATCTCCAGCGGCAGGCGGCTCGGCCCCTCCTCGTGATGACCGACATGGAGCGCGGGCTCGGGCAGCAGGTCGAGCGGGCGACGACGTTCCCGCACGCTGCGGCCTTCGGAGCGCTCGACGACGCCGAGGAGATGGTCGAGCGGTTCGCCCGGGCGTCGGCGCGGGAAGCGCTCGCGTGCGGCGTCCACGTCGCCTTTGCGCCCGTCGCCGACGTCAACCGCAACCCCGATAACCCGATCATCGCCACGCGCGCCTTCGGCGCCGAGGCGGAGCGCGTGGCGACGCTCGCGGCGGCCCACGTCCGGGGGTGCCGCGCCGAAGGGCTGCTCTCGACGGCCAAGCACTTCCCCGGCCACGGCAACACGAGCGAGGACTCGCACGCCGTGCTCCCCACCGTCAGCGACGCCCGCGCCACGCTCGATCGGACCGACTTCGTGCCGTTCCGTGCCGCCATCGACGCGGGGTGCGAGCTCGTGATGACGGCGCACGTCGCCTACCCCGCGCTCGACCCGAGCGGGCGCCCGGCCACGCTCTCCGCCCCGATCCTCCGGGGGCTGCTCCGCGACGAGTTCGGGTTCGAGGGCGTGGTGATCTCGGACAGCCTGCACATGGGCGGGATCAAGGAGGACGGGCGCAGCGAGGCCGATCTCGCCGTCGAGCAGATCCGCGCGGGGGTGGACCTGTTGCTCGACGCCCAGACCCCCGAGGCCATCATCGAGGGCATCGCCGCGGCCGTGGAGCGGGGCGAGCTCGACGAGGCACGGCTCGACGCGTCGCTCGCGCGCGCCGAGCGGCTCCGTCGGCAGCTAACCGATCGCTTCGGCGGCGACGTGTTCACCGACCCCTCCTCAGCGGTCGAGCCGAGCGAAGTCGGGGCGGACGAGCACGGCTGGCTGGCGACCCGCGTTGCGCGCCGGGCCGTCACCCCGCTCGGCGCGTTCGAGCGGTTCGGCAGCGGGGAGGGGGTGGTGGCCGTCCTCGTCAAACCCCACACCTCGCACCTCGACCCGCCGGAGCAGCCGCTCGGCGAGGCGCTGCGATCGGCGCTTCCCGGGGTGACGTACCGGGAGGTCGGGCCGGACACCGGGGATGAAACGCTGGCGGCGGTCGTCGAAGAGGCGCGAGCGGCACGGCGCGTGCTCGTAGCGCTCGTGGTGAAGCCGGCCGCGTGGCACGCCTTCGGGCTGCCCGCAGCGTTAGAGCGCTTCGTCGAGGCGCTCGTCGGCGCCGCACCGAGCGCCGTGGCGGCGCTGGGGAGCCCCCGCATCCTCGACCGGTTCGCCGGTGCCGAAGCCCGGCTGTGCTCGTACAGCGATGCGCCCGTGGCACAGCGCGCGCTCGCCGACGTCCTCGCCGGTGTCCCCGCCGACTGAGCACCGGACCGGACGTCAGGCGGGGTGCGAAATCCCACTGCCGGGAGCTTTAACCTCTCCCCATCGGTACAACGCAGCGGCCCTGATTCCATGCGGTGTGCTCGGAGACGTACCATTCTTCTATCGGACACCGCTGGTCGGCGGTCTCGTGCCCGCTCGGATACTGCTACCTCTTGGACTGACTGTTTATGAGCCTTTTTTCCTTTTTTACCGGCAAGCAACCCCCGCTCATCACCGACGCCCTGAAAGCGCTCGATGGAATGCTAGAGGCGTCGGGGGAGATGCTGGAGGCCTCGCTCGCGTGCCTACTCGATAACGAGGCGCTGGAGGTCGACCTCTCCGCGCGTGACGAGGTCGTGAACGACGGCGAGCAAGAAGTGAGGCGGCTCGTGCTCGAGCACCTCGCCATCGATCCGGAGCGCGAGCGCATCCAGTCGCTCATCCTCGTCGCGGCGGTGCAGGAGGCCGAGCGGATCGGGGACCTCGCGAAGTCGCTCGCGGCGGCGGCCTCGCTCGCCGACGCCCCCCGCCTCAGCCCCCACGCCGAGCCGCTGCGCCAGCTCCGTGACCGGATCTTCCGCCTGCTCGCCGATACCCGGAAGGGGTTCGGCAAGGCCGACGCGCAGGCCGCCCACCGCGTGATGCAGGAGCACAACGAGGTGAAAGCCTTCGTCGCGGACTACCTCGAAACGATCGCTCACGCCGACGACGTGACGCCGAACGAGGCCGTCGTCTACGCGATCTCGGCCCGGATGATGAGCCGGATCTCGTCGCACCTCTCCAACATCGTCTCCTCGACGCTCGTCCCGTTCGACCAGATCCGCCGCCCGGCCTCTTGACGCCGCCACCCTCCAACCGCCATGTCGAAGACCTATTCTGAAATGCCCCCGCTCGGGTCCGACGCGCCCGCGTTCGACCTCCCCGTCGCGAACCCCGACGCGGACGGACGCGGCGGGGCCACGCGGAGCCTCGCCGACTACGCCGACGCCGAGGCGCTCGTCGTGGTGTTCATGTGCAACCACTGCCCGTACGTCCACGCCGTCGAGGACCGCCTCGTCGCGCTCGCTCGGGACTACGCGCCGCGCGTCCAGGTCGTCGGGATCTGCTCGAACGACGCCGAGCGCTACCCGCAGGACGGCTTCGAGCCGATGGCCGCTCGGGCAGAGGAAAAAGGCTACCCGTTCCCGTACCTCCGCGACGACAGCCAGGACGTGGCCCGCGCTTACGGCGCCGTCTGCACGCCCGACTTCTTCGTCTACGACAGCCCGTCCCGCTCGAGCGGGGCCGACCGCGCGCTCGTCTACCGGGGCCGCCTCGACGACGGCCGCCCGGGCCGCGAGCCCACGCGGCACGACCTCCGCCGCGCGCTCGACGAGCTGCTGGAGACGGGCGAGGTCACCGGGGAGCAGGTGCCGTCGATGGGGTGCAACATCAAGTGGACCGAAGCGGCGTAGCGAGCGCGGTCGCGGGTGGGCCGAAACCTCGGCGTTGGGGGGCCGTTTTTACCGGGCCCCCAACGCCCGCCTCCATGACCCGTTTGCCGGCCCCCCGCAGGCTCGTCCTTATCTTCGGCCTGCTCATCGCCGCCTGCAATCTCGTGGGGTGGACGTGGCTAGACTACGCGCGCTACGGTGTCTTCACGCTCCACGGCGTCCGCATGGCGGTCTTCGTCTGCAGCGCCGTGCTCGCGCTCTACCTCGTGCTGCGCTTCGCCCTACTCGCGACGAAGCAAGACACGATCTGACCCCCCCTCGCACGAACATCCCGCACCTCTCCTATGGCAGATAAACCCTGGTTCGCCTCCACCGGCCCGCTCTGGATCGTAGCGATCGGACTCGCACTCGCTGTGGTGATGATTCTAGCCATCCTCGCACCGCGCCTCTTCGGGCTCGAAGAGACGAGCTGGTGGGTGACCGTCGGCATCGGCGTCGCGATCGGAGCGGCGGTGGTGATCTACGGCTACGCCAAACGTGACGCCGGAGACGCCGACGTGACCTCGCCGAAGCACTGAACCCGCCACGGCTTCGCAGAGTAAAAAAGCGGAAGCGCTTCCGATACCCGACCTGTTCCAACGACCCGACTATGATGGACGAGCACACGACCGCCACGGCTCCCGCCGCAGAGACGACCGACGAGCCCGCGTTTACGTCGGCCTACGAGAAAGAGGGCGTCGCCGACATCGACCCCCGCTGCATCCCGCACGACCTCGACGGCACGCCGCCCGTCGGCGACGAGATCGCGCCGCCGGTCTACCCCGAGGGCGACCACGAGACGTGGAACTTCCTCTTCGACCGGCAGATGGAGCTCCTCCCCGGCCGCGCCTCCGAGACCTACCTCGAAGGCGTCGCGAAGCTCGGCCTCTCGAACGACGGCATCCCCCCGCTCCGCGACCTCAGCCGCGTGCTCGACCGCGCGACGGGGTGGCAGGTGGCCCGCATCCCCGGCCTCCTCCACGAGCGCGACTTCTTCCGCCTGCTCTCCGAACGCCTCTTCCCCTCGACCGACTACATCCGCGGCAAAGAAGAGCTCGACTATACCCCCGCCCCCGACATGTTCCACGACATCTTCGGGCACATGCCGACGCTCACGCAGCCGGC
>CAYTJT010000058.1:0-14258 GCA_964438105.1 uncultured Rhodothermales bacterium
CTCGAGACGTTCACCGTCGAGCGCGGCGAGCGCATCGCCCAACTCGTCGTGGCCCGCGTCGAGCGGATCGAACTCGTGCCCGAGACGGAGCTGGGGGCGACGGCGCGCGGTGCAGGCGGCTTTGGGCACACCGGGCGGGGATAACCTCGGCCGAGGCAGTGCTATGGCTTCCAGGCCGCGGGGCTCAGCATGTCAGCGGCTGGGTCGAGGTTATGGCTTTCCATCCAACGTGCATGGTCGTGGAAGACCTGGGGCGCGTGGCTGGATCGGGCGTTGAGGAAGAGGAGGTCGGTCTGACCGAGTGCCTTGTTGGCTCGGCGGTGCTGGCTGCAGAAGTCGAGCATGCGAAACCCACGAGCCGTCATGAACTCAAAGACGCGCTCGATGGTCGGGCAGCCCTCGTTGCGTGGGACGATCGAGACCTCCATCAGTACGACCTCGGTGCGAGGGAGGCAAGCGGGGGCCCCTCGGAGGATCTCCAGTTCATACCCCTGCACATCGAGCTTGAGGAGGTCGATCTCGTTCCAATCCGTGGTCCTCGCGAGGAGGGCATCGAGGGTCGTGAGCCGTTTCTCTACCTTCTTCCGGGGATGGTGGTCGGAAATCTCTTCGAAAATAGAGCTTCCTGTTTCCATCACGACGAAGTCTACGGTTTCGCCTTCGGTAGCGCCGAGGAGGGCGGTTTCGAACCGTACGTCCGGGATCGCCGTGCGCACCTCCTCTAGCCGCACCCGCTTGCCCTCCTGAGGCTCGACCATCAGGACGCTGCACGTTGGGTATATTTCTTTTGTCATGCGTGTCCATTCGCCGTGGTAGGCCCCGACATCGGCGACGTAGCGCGGACGGAACCCCCATTGACGCAGATACATCAGCGCCCCGTAGATGCTGGGAAACGCCTCCTCCCTGCCGAAGGCCATGCCAGCACGAAATAACTGGTGCTTAAGCCGCTGAGGCAGGGCGTCGCTTGCTTTGAGGAGAAGGCGTTTCATAGAGAGTGAAGGCTTGAGGGTGGCAGGCGGGCACCATCGGTGAGACAGCACCGGGAAAGACGCTGAGTGAGACACGCGCGCAGGACGATATCGACGCACGGGGCGCCGAGACTACTACGGGGACCAAGCTGGCAGATCCTCACCAGTACGATATAGGTCAATCTCAAACCGTTCCAAAATACGCATCGCCGCCTGCTCCTCTGTTAGGGATACGTGGCGGCGCCACGCCCTGAGACGCTCGCGGCCTGCCTGGACCGGGTCGAACGTAGAGGCGATGTGACGGGTAGAGCGAGACGCTGAGTTGACCTGGCGCAGCATCCGTTTCGGGTCGGGGAGGTCGAGCGCTTCGCTCAAGCGCTCGACCGTAGCGACGGGGTCGAGTATAGCCTCCTCATAGGTGAGGGAATGCCAGTGCGGGCGTTCAGGAAGGAGCCGGAGGGGCACGAGGTTTTCTAGCGTCCACCCGAGAACGTGCTGCTCCAACGGAGACCCGGATCGGAGCACGTCGTGCCCGAAGGTGAGTTGGGCCTCGGTCAGGTGCGCCTCAATAAACGCTGGGCTGCGGAGGTACGGCGGGGCCGAGAGCGCCCACCCATTGCGCTGCACGGAGAGCGAGGCGGGGATGGGATGGCGGGTGCTGTAAACGATGTGGAGATCGAACTCTTGGTCGAACCAGTCTATGAGTGTTTTGGCATTAACGATCTTCAGAACGACGCGATCGGTGTGCCAGTGGGCCGTAGGTCTCCAGAGAGCCCATGGCGCATTCACCTGTATGGAACCGTCTAGGAGTCCGCTGACGAAGGCGCGGACACGGATCTCTTCCTCTCCATCGAGTGCGAGGAACTTGCTGCGGTCGGGCACGAGGAGGTGGGCGAGGTGCCCCGGGGCGGCTCGGAACAGGGAGAAAGGCTGGTCGATGTAGCGAACACCGCGGTTGACCGCCACGACCTCCATCAGCCAAGTGCTGCCACTCCGTCGGGTCGAGAAGAGGGCTATGTCCTTCTGCGAACCGGTCCGGTGGCGCGTTAGCGCCCACAAGGCTTCCTTCGCCGCGAACGTCCAGGCGAGCTTGAGGCCAGCGAACTGACTAGGGGGGGGCTTCATCGAGGAGTTGTTGTATCACCACGGCACGAGGAGCACTGCAGACTACGGAGAGGCCTCGCCGGTAAGGCGCTCGGGGCAGAGCGAGCCCGGAATGGTTCGGTCGAGCAGCACAGGTGGGGGCTTCCGCGACTCACGTCTCTACCGTGTGGAAGGCGTTGATGTCATTCGAGATCTTGTTGAGCCCGGTCAGGATGACTTGGACCAAGAGCGAAGCCCTTCGGTTGGCACGGGCGAGTCCCACCTCGTACGCCTTCCACATAGACTCGGCGAACGCTTCCGGCGACCACCCCGCGACGATATCCTGCGAGCGCCTTCCCATGGCCGCCCGGTCCATGTCCGGCGCCGCGATGCGAGCGAGTCGAGAAGCTAACGCCTCAACATCGCGGGGGTCAAAGCGGAAGCCGTTCTCGCCGTCGAGCACGAGGTCACGGGCGCAGCCGGCACCCGTCGAAACGACGACGGGCAGACCCGCGGCCATCGCCTCGTTGACGACGAGAGCCCACTGATCCGCGAGAGCGGGATGGACGAAGGCGCCGGCGAAGGCGTAGTAGACCGGGAGATCCTCAATCTGGCGGAACCCGCAGAAACCGACCCCCTCGATTTGCTGTTCCCTGACGAGACGTTCCAACTCCGGGCGGAGTGCCCCGTCGCCGAGCATGAGGAGCCGCCAGGGGGTGCCGCCCTGCTGCTGAACGCTCGCGCGGTAACGTCCATAAGCGAGTAGGAGACGGTCGAGGTTCTTGCGCGGGATGAACCGGTTCGAGGCCAGGAAGTAAGGGGCGTCGCGGTCGAGGCCGGGGAGGTGGCGATAGGCGTCAGGGTGGCGCCGAGCCGCTTCTGCTTGAGCCCGGAAATACTCGTTGTCGACAGCGTTGTATCGCTCGAAGATCACCTCCGGCGGCAGGCCGAGCTTCTCCATGTAGCTGCGCTGCGGGCTTCCCCCGACGATGGCGGAATCGTACTGCTGCACGATGTGGGATTTGATCCATTCACGCCAAGCGACACGCTCTGCGTCGTCCTCCTTGGTCGCCATCATGAGGAGGGCAGCGCGGCGGTGACGACGGCACCACGCCAGAGCCGCTCGGGCGTCGGGGCCTCCGTAACTCATGATCGCAACGGCGTCCGGGTCGAGGCGGTCGAGTACGGCGAGGGTCCCCGAATGCATCTCTGCTGGAGGGATCTGGTCGAAGACGCGGTCGGGAAAGGTCTGGACGCGTGGGAACGGCTGACTATCGTTTTCTATGCGCCATTCGTAGATGGCGTCGTCGGCGGCGGTTTCTAGCCCTACCACCTCCACATTGCGCTCGGCAAAGCGGGTATGCGTGGCGCGGAGGCGCGCGAGGTGGAGCGGCCCGAAGCGCGGCCATTGCACACAGATCCGGCGCGGCGGGGCAGCGGGGTCGGTGCCCTGGGCGACGGGGGAAGGGGCGTTGGTCATGGTGCCGTAGAAGAGGACTCTGAGAGGGAGGGGTTGGGGAGCGTGCGTCCGTAACGGAGGCCCTTGAACGTCCACCACGCGCGGAACAGGAGGGGGGTATGGACGAGATTCATCAAGAGCCGTTGGCGCAGCGACGGGCGGCCGAGCGTCCGGGTAAGGAGGGCCTCGATTTCGTCGTCGGACACGTCGGTGACGAGGTCGGGCTCGGCAGCGAGCGAGCGCCCGAACGCCTCGCGGTCTGGGGTGCTGCGCGCCAACTCAATGATGCGGAGGAGCGTGGGAACGACTCGCTCCAGCGTATACGTGGAACGGACGTGGGCCGCGCCGTCTCGTCCCAGCCGCTCTCGCAGGGCACCGTCCGCGATGAGCCGCTCGATGGCCTCCACCATTCCTCCCCGGTCGTGTACCACGAAGCCACCGCGCTCGTGCCCGACGACCTCGATCTGGCTGTTGTCCCGCGATGGCGTGCTGAGCGTAACGACGGGGCAAGCACACGCCATCGCCTCGGCCAGCACCGTCCCGAAACTCTCGCCGATCCGGGCTGCGTGGAGGAAGACGTCGAGGGCGCCGTAGCAACGGCGCAGCGCGTCGTCGCCGTGGAGAAAGGGGATTTCGACGACGCGCGCCCCGACCGCAGGGTCGAGCGCCTTGAGGCGAGGGCGGAACTCGTCGGGTAGGCCGATGAGGAGGAGGTGCGCGTGTCGGTGCCGTGCGGCCACCTCAGCGAATACGTCGAAGACGACGGGGTCCCACTTCCAGCGCGACGGCTGCCCAATGCGGCCGAGCAAGAAGGTGTCCTCGGGGAGGCCGTGGGTCGCACGGAAAGCGGTGCGTTCCGAGCCTGAGGTGGGGCAGAAGGCCGCCGTGTCGACTACGTTGGGGACCACCACGCCATGGGGGCGAGGCCGAAACGAGCGGGACCAACGGCGCCACTTCCACAGCGCCCACCGCGCCTTGAGGAGGTAGACGTCAGAGAACGTGAAGCGTTGTCCATAATCCACTTTGCCGAACGATGACGTCTCGAGGACGGGGGGACGGTGGGGGAGGCGCTCCAAGATGGCTTCGACGGCTTCGCCCACGGCAAATCGGAGAGGCCCCTTACTGTGGAGGTGGATGACATCGGGCATCCACGCCGCGGCAGCAACGATCGCCGGTTCCCGCTCGGTCAGCGTCTTCGCTCCGATGAACGTGGGGATGCCGCGGTTATTTAGGTGCTCGACGCGAGGCCCCCCTGCGAACACCGCCATCACGGCGGCTTCGTGCCCGGCATCAGCGTAGCCGATCGAGAAGTTCTGCGCCGTGCGTTGGCGTCCCCCCGGACCGAGGTGATCGAGAACAGTGAGAATGCGCATCAGGCAGTAGGAGAGGAGGAAGCGGGAGGGGATACGGCCTCGCTCACGCGCGCCTTAAGGCCGCGGTAGCGCGTGGCGTAGACCGCCAGGAGCAGCACTTCGGAACATATCGTGGCGATGGCGGCACCATAGATCCCGTGAGAGGGGATGAGGGCGAGGTTCAAGGTGATGTTGAATCCGACGCCGGCTCCGAGCGCTCCGGCGATGAATCGCTGGTCGTGGAGCGCAAGGAGGGCGACGTAGCCCAGGTTCCGAAGGCACGTAAGCGGGAACGCCCAACAGAGGATCTGGAGGGCGAGCGACGCCGGGGCGAGCTCGGGGTCGCTCGAGATCCACCCGATGAGAAGCGAGCCGAAGAGGGTGAGGACTAGGGCGACGGGGATGCTCGCTGCGGCGAGCATCCCCCCGCCTAGCCCGGCAATCTTCTGAAACTCGTCGTAGTCGCGGTCGGCGGAGAGACTGGAGAGCCGGGGATACAGGGTCGCGTGCACCACGATGAGCGGGAGCATGTTGAGCGCCTCGACGATACGAAACGCGAGGCCATACTGCCCGGCGGCCGTCGTCCCCAGCATAGCTTCGACTATGACCGTGTCGACGCGGAAGTACATCATCCCGAACAGGCCGGCCAATCCGAACGGAACCAGCCTGCGGAGCGAGCGGCGCACGAATGCTGCGTCCAGTTCCGCCCAGCGGAACGGTGCGATGTAGCGGATCACCCACCACACCGTCAAGCCCGTCGTCAGGACCATGCCTACCGCCATGGCCGAGAGTACGGAGGTGGGCGAAGCTAATGTGTAGAGGAGCGCGCCGCCGGCGAGGATGACGAGCACCTTCTCCGCGACCACGGAGAGGGCCTGAAACCGGAGGTTCTCGAAGGCCTGAAACAAACTATGACCGTACTGTTTGAGGCTTTGAGCGGCGAAGTACAAGCAGGCAAAACCGACCGCGAAAAGCAGCTCGCGGTCGTAGCCCAGAGCCACTCCTGCACCGAGCGCGACGGCGGCCGTCGGCACCACCATCACCAAGCGAATCACGACGAAGTTGCTGAAGAAACGCGGTGCTAGGGAGCGATCCCCCGAGACTTCGCGGACGGTGTACTGCGCGATGCCGAAGTTAGTGACGGCGAAAGCGAGGGTGCCGACTGATAGGGCCGTATTGAGGACGCCATAGCCCTCCGCGCCTAGCACTCTCGCGCACAGCACGACGATGAAGAAGAGCCAGAGCGGCTTGACCGCGGCGCTCGCCACACTCAGCCACACGACGTTGCGCAGGAGATCCCGGTAAGGATCCAGAAACGAAGGTTTCGTCGACATCATTCTGAGACTGTCGTCGCAGGCGAGAGCGATGTCTGAGCCTTGAGGCCCATAAGTAGCGCGAGAGGAACGGTCACCGCGTATACGCCGTCGGTGGCCAGGAGCACGTCCTCCGTCAGGGCTGCGAGCGCGAGAGCGACGAGGGAGGCTGAAGCTGTAAGGGCGGTAGCGTGCACGAGACGGCCCAGCTGCATTCGCACAAGTCGGACCCCTCGGATGAAAGAACCTGCGAGTATGGTCAGCACCAGCGCGAGTCCCACGAAGCCGTGCCGATAGAGCGTGCCGAGGTACGTGTTATGGACGAACGTCTTGTGCTCGGTCACACCGTAGATCAGGTTGTAGTTGTGGTACGGTACGCCGTACCCGTGCCCTAGAAACGGACTCTCTAGGACGTGGCCCCAGACCGTCCGCCACTCGTGAAACCGGTTGATCATGGAGATATCGACCTCGTTGGCGTCTCCGATAGAGGCGAAGCGATCGGCTAGGCCGGAGAGCACGAGGACAAAGAGATCGTCGAAGAGGAGAACGCCTACCACCAGGACGGTGACGAAGCCTGTGGCGCCGAACAACAGGAGGCGAACCCGGTCGCGCCGGTTCGAGAGGACGAAGACGACGGCCAGGGCTAGCACGAGCGCCAGCCACACCGTTCGGCTTCGCCCGACCATGATGCTCGCCGTGAACACGGCGGAGAGGAAGAACAGGAAGGCGTACATCCACCACGTCCGCGCCCAGTAGAGAAAGAAGACGAGGGACCCAACGAGGGCGATCATCACGAGGCGCTCGTTGACGCGCTCCCGGTTCTGCACCACCTCCCACAGCGCCCCTACGTCCTGGAGCGCGAGGAAGTACTGCATGAAGTTCCGGAGCGCAATGAACAGCGCTACAAAGACGAAGGTGAACAGCAGCGCTCGCAGCGCCTGGGGGTCGCGCGCCGCATCCCGGACGGGGAAGTAAAACGCCAGCACCATGAAGGCCCGCCACTCGTTGACGCCCTTGAAGAGCGAACCGCCGAACACCGGGTTCAGAACGAGAGTAGCCGTCGCATAGACGAGGAAGAACGCGACGAGGTAGTCGATCGGGTGCTGGAGGAGTCGCTCGCGGCGCACCACCAGCCGGCATGCGAACCACAGCACGAGATAGCTGAGGTAGTAGAGCCCGAAAAGGACTTCCGACGCTTGGATCCCCTCGTCGTAGTTGAAGATGGTGACGAACCCCCCCAGCACCACGCACAGGTGGAGGAGCGGGTAGCGGACGAGCACGGCGAACGCAAGCCCGCCCGCGAGCAGCACGGGGAGGAGTGGGAGGAGGTCGGGCTTCGCCCAGGCGAGCACGAAGGTCCCGAGGAGCCCGATACCGAGTCCGCCCCACAGCAAGCCATTTCCCCACCGGCGGAGCGTCTCAGGGGTAGGAGCCATCGAGGCCGAAGCCGGCGAGCTCATGCCCTCTCCGTGCTGTCCTGGGTCGCCCGCTGGAGCCGGTACGAGAACGTCCGGTAGTTCTGCCGCCACCACCACTGAGCCAGCACGTACGCCACCACGAGCAGGAAGGCCGAGAGCGTCGTGACGGCTACGATGGCGCGGCGGGACGGGCGCGCGGCGAGCACCGGGGGGACGGCCTCGTCGATCACCTGGACGGCCACGGCCTCGCTTTCCTCTTGGAACGCGGCTTGTTCGTAAATCGGGTAGATCGTCTCGAGGATTCTGGCTTGCGTGAGCTGCCCCTGCACGAGCTCAGCGTAGCGGCGCGAGAGGGCGGGGAGAGCCTGCATCGAAACGGGCAGCAAGGCATCGCGACCGCTGAGCGCGCCCGTGACTTGCGTGCGTGCTGCCGTGAGCGCTTCGCGCGCCGCCTGCACCCGAGGGTTGTCGGGGCCGTACTGCCGGACGAGCGTTTGATACCTCACTTCAAGCTGGGCCACGTTCCCCCTGAGTTCCGCGATAGACGCCATGAAGGCCTGTGCCTGCGACTCCAACTCCACGACCCCGTGCTCTTCCTGAAACGCTTGGAGGGATGCCCGAACGGAGTCGAGGTCATTTTCGGCTTGGTTGAGCCGGCGCTCGATGAAAATGCGCGACTGGCGCGCGCTCTGCGACGAGAGGCGGGCATGCTCCTCGTTCAGCGCTCCAACCAAGTGGTTGGCCAGGGCGGCCGCCCGCTCGGGGTCCTTGTCGTAGGCCCGCACCGCGAGGTAGAGGAACTCGGGATTGACCTCGAACTCCACGTTCGAGCGGAGCTCTTCGACGGCCTCGAAGACCGGTGCCTCGCTGTCCGCCTCAACCTCGTAGACCCGAGTGAGGTCGAATTCCTCGACCACGTCCTCGAGCACGGAGCGGCTGGTGAGGATCGCGAGGTACCGGGTGTATTCACCGGAGGACCCCCCGAGGAGGGAGCCGAGCCCCCCACCGACCGATCCGGCGATGCCGCTCAGCAAGGAGAGCCCCCCGCCTTCGGGTTGGAGCACCCGAGCCTCGGCGGCGTACCACTTCGGGACCAACAGCGCGATGACGATCGAGACGACGACGGCGAAAGCCGTCACGGCCGCGATGAACTTCCACCGCGCGAGCAGTGCGCCGAGCGCGCTCCAAAGGAAGGCATCTCCCGAAGGCGGCGTCACGGAGAAGCCGTCTCCCCGCGCGTTCTCTTGGGTCCTAGCGTCCATTGGAGAAGGGGATATCACGAATGAGGAGGACCTAGTTGGAATTAGAGTCCCTGATGAGCAGGTAGGTCGTAACGACGCTGACTGCGGTGCCGAGGACGGCGAGGCCGGTCTGGATGTACTGGAAGCGGCGGTCGGCCCGCTCGCGCTCCTGCTGGAAGTCGAGCTGTTGCTCTTGCAGCGCGAGCGCCTGCAGGGACTCCGTGTCGGCGGTCAGGGAGCGGTCGATGAACACGGCGTCGCCTGATTGGATGCGGGCGCCCTCGGGAGTACGAAGGGCGCCGCTCCCGGCCTCGCGGAGATAGACCTCAGCGGCGGCCGCGCTCCGCCCCCCCGCCTGCTCAATGTAGTAGTCTACGTCCGCGTCCGCGAAGAAGGGGACGTAGCCCGGATTGCGCACCTGCCCGAGGACGAGCACGGCACCGGGGTCACGAGGAACGACGAAACGATCACCGTCGCGGAGGGGGACGGGCGGGATGGCGGTCACGTCGTTCCCGAGCTCCAGAGAAACGCGCTGATACTGGAGGAGCTCGCGCGTGAGGTACTGCCGGCTCACGAAGGAGAGGTCGGCGAGTCTGGACTGCTTGAAGACCTGATCCTCGACGAGCGCCGCTCGGGCCTCGGGAGCACTCACGTCGTCGAGCGTCGGAGGCGCCTCTGACACGTCCGCCGCCCCGCGGCGTTCGAGGTACGCCGCTCGCAAGAGGCCATCTGGGCGGATCCCCCCAGCCGCCGACACGAGGTCGCGTAACGTCGTCTCGCCAGGCACGATGGGGTAGGTGCCGGGGTAGGTGACGAGCCCGTCCGCTTCGGCCACGCCGGCGGGCGCGGTGGCGTCCGGGAGGAGGAGTCGGTCACGGGGTTGCAAGAGCACGTCCGGCTCCGAACCGTCGAGGATGGCCTGCACGTCGACCGTACGGACGTCCAGGGTGCGACCGACGTTACGGGAGAGACGGACGGTTGCCGTCTCCGCCAGCAGCTCCGGGCCGCCGGCTACGAGGAGGAGGTCGGAGACCGTATCACCGGGGCGGTAGTCGAAGACGTCGGTGTTGGACCGGGTGGACCTGTTCGGAACCGAGCGGTGGAGGCCCTCACGGTTCTCGTACTCGACGAACACGGCCTCCCCGTCGCTCGCGTACGTCGGGACGTAGAGGCGGTCGCCGTCTCTGAGGTACGGGTTGTACTCCGTGTCCCCCGTGGCATAATAGCGCAGGAGATCGATATCGATGTGCTCGCCGTTCTGGCGGTGAACCCTGATGTTACGGAGGGCGGGGAGCCCGTCGTAGTCCCAATGCTCCCGCCGCTGGGTTTCAAGCGCTTGGAGCGGGTTGTTCCCTTCCATCGCCGCTGCGAGCGCGTCCTCCACTCGAGCCACGGGAACAGCGACGTGACGGCCGGGGCGCGCGACCTCACCCGAAACGTGGACGTAGAACTGCCGGGGCTGGGCGAGAGCGACTTCGGTGGGCACGTTGCGGTAAGCCCGCTGGATGGCGGTCCCGATGCGCGAGCGGGCCTCGGCCAAGCTCAGCCCGGCGACGGGGAAGCTCCCGACCTCCGGGACCACGAGCATGCCATCGGCCGTCACGGCGCTCATGACTTGAAGCGGGAGGGCCCCGCCCGTCGAGATGCTGAACACGTCGCCCGGACCCACGAGATAGGACTCAGGGTCGATGGCTCCTTCCAGCGGGACGCCCCCAGCCGCGAGGATCCGGTCCGTAGCTTGCTGCCGGGCCTGCTGCGCCATAAGCGCCTGCTGCTCGGCCGCCGAGAGCTCCGACGATGTTTGCGCCTGCGCGGAGAACGGTGCTGCGAAGAGCAGGAGGGAGAGCAGGCCGCAGAATCGCGCGGCCGCTCGGCGAGTCAGAAAGTGCATTCGATGGCGGCTGTGTCCGAAATTGCGCCGCAAACTACGGGCACGCCTCACCGGGCGCAACACCACAAATGTGCCCTCTCGTACCCCGCTCTGGTCTTCGTTGAAAATGATTGCTGCTATGACGTCGGGCGCTCTGCACGCGTACGCACCGGCGAAAATTAACCTCGGGCTCCACGTTTTACGTCGCCGCCCCGACCATTTCCATGATGTAGAGACGGTGATGCTGCCCATCGGCTGGCGGGACGAGGTGACCGCGAAGCCCGACCGGACTTTCCGGTTCACCTGCTCGGACCCTTCGCTTCCCACCGGCGAGCGGAACCTCTGCGTGCGCGCGGCGCGTGCGCTCGCCGAGCGAGCAGGCCTCGACCCGCACGGGTGGGTGCACCTAGAGAAACGCGTCCCGCACGGGGCCGGTCTCGGAGGCGGCTCCAGCGACGCCGCGCGCACCCTCCGCCTCCTCGCTCGGCTCTGGGGTCTCGCCCTGGAGCCCGGCGTCCTGCACGGCATCGCCGCCGGACTTGGCTCGGACGTGCCGTTCTTCCTGCACGACAGGGCGATGGTCGCTACGGGGCGAGGGGAGGTGCTGACGCCGCTGGGGTCCGGTCCCTATCGGTTGCCCTATGCCCTCGTCGTCGTGATGCCGCCCGTGCGGGTATCAACGGCGGCGGCCTACGCCCTCGTGCGCCCGAACACCAACGATCGACCCGACCTCAGCGAGGTCGTGCGCTCCAACGACCTCGATCGGTGGCGGCGCGAACTCGTCAACGACTTCGAGGAGCCAGTTCTCGCGCGGTACCCCGAGATCGGCGTGGCGCGGCAACGGTTGGTAGGAGCGGGCGCGGGGTACGCCGCGCTGTCGGGCTCCGGCGCGGCCGTCTTCGGCGTGTTCGAGCGGGCTGCGGAAGCCCGGCAGGCCGCCGAGGAAGCGGCGTCAGACGGGCTCCAGGTGTGGTGGGCTCCGTCGGTCCAGCGCGAAGGGGGTCGCGCTCCCTAGCGCGTCGCGCAGTCGAAGCGGGCCGTAAAGCGGGTCCGTGCTCGGTCGTTGTCGGGATGGGGGACCTCCCAGCCCGCCACCCCCTCAACGACTCCGTGCGAAGCCCAGAGGTCCTGCGCCGTCACCTCCATCTCAGCCCCTGCTTGGCCGCGCTGGGGGTCGAGGGTAAGGGTGGGGTGATAGACCTCCTGCCACGGCCCGTGGGAGCCATCGAAAAGGAGGATGCGGTAGCGGAAGGCAACGACGTAACGGCCGAGGCGGCGGACCCCGAGCGTCCACGTGGCCTCCTCTCCACAGGAGACCTGACTCGGGCCTCGTACGAACGGGTCGACGGGCTGGGCGGAGTCGTACGCCCGGAAGGTCGGGCGGCCGGTCGTGTTGAGTCGGGCGTGGCCGTGCTGCCGGAGGTGCTCCACCTGCGCGCGAATATCTTCCGCCGGAAGCCCGGGCAGGGGGCTGTAGTAGAACCAGTCGGTCTCCAGGTAGAGCGGGTGCCGCAGGGAGCCCTGGCGGTTCGTCCAGCGGATCGAGAAGGCGGGGTGCGTAGACCACAGCGGGTAGAAGTCGGGCCCGGTGGTGTAGCTGACTTCTTCGAGCGCACCGAGCGCACCGCGAGGGCGCTCCGGCAGCATCCGATACGTAACGGTGCGCGCTTGGTCGTCTACGTGGATGACGAGGTAGAACCACTCATCGGCCCAGCTGGAGATGAGGGGGGCATTGACACCCGCTTCACCGTGGGCCGGCCCGCTGCGAGCCAGCTTGCCTCGGCCTTCCGAACCCGGTACCGGCCCCTCTGCCCCCAAGCGCCGGTTACCCCGAGGCGTCTGGAGTTTTCCGAAATGGTTGCCCACGCTCATGCGGGCGACGAAGTCGGGCACGAAGACCCCATTGCGGCGCTCGCCTTGGAAGTGGTTCTGGTTTTCGAAGTCCAGCTCTGACCAGTACCGGGCGCGGACCGTATCGGCCGCTGTGATGCGGTCGAAGATGAAGCTGCTGTTGGAATAGGTCCAGAAGGCCTGGCGCAGATTCTGCCCCGGCCACAGCTCCGAGAGCCGAACGCGTGCGGCGTAGGTGCCCGCCTCAGCAGTGAATGTGGTGCTGATAGCAGGCGTACGGAAGTGGTCATCGCTGGCGAGGCCTTCCGGAAGCTGCATCAGCATCGTCGAGGACGAGTCGAAGGTGATGCTACCGGGGATAGGGAGGTCGCTGCGGTTGAAGCGGTGCCAGGCGCGGGTTTGCTCTTCGCCTTCTCGCAGGTACCATACGTTCGCGGCGAAGAGGTCGCCTTCGGGAGCGTCGGCGACGTCGCCGGTGGTGCGGGCCGAAGTGTACTCGAAGTCGTCGAAGAAGGCCGGGAGGACGCCGTAGTAGCAGGGGCCCTCGTAGTCGACCGTGAGGTCTGCGGGGCAGGGGGTGGGCTGCGCCGACGCGGTGGGGAGGCCCACGCAGCAGGCGGCGAGGAGGAAGGCGAGGCGCATGGGCACGTTCGGAGTGAGGGGGGCGGCAGGAGTGGCGGGGGGTCAGCCTTTGTCGTCGACTTCGCGTTCGATCTCTAGGGCGGCGGCGATGAGGGCGTCTTTCATTGAGGCGAGGCCCTCGTGCTGGGCGACGTACTGCGCCATGGCGTCCTTCAACGTCGCGTCGCGCTGGACGACCGTCGTGCGCTTCCGCTCGGCGGGGTCCACGACGCGCTCTACGGCCGCGACCGTGTCGGCCTCGGCGAGGGCCTCGCGGATCGCGCGCGTATCCACGTGGGGCACCTGCGCCTCGTCGATGCGGTAGCGGACGCGGACGACGGCGTCGCGCACGTCCCGCAGCTTGATCGCCCCGACGATCGTGCCCGTCGGATCGTTGGACTCGCGGGCGTCGACTTCGATGGGGAGGAAACGGCGGGCGGGCGTCGGGACGAACTCGTAGGTCGTCGTTTTCTCACCGCCACTAACGGAGATATCGACGAGCACGAAGCCCTTGTCGGCGTCGTGCTCTTTGAACGAGATCCGCTCCAGCGACGAGGGGTAGACGACGGGCGGCCCGTCGCCGCGCTCGTAGGCGTCGCGGTTGCGGTCCTGGTACTTGTGGATGTGCCCGAGCGCGACGTAGTCGACCCCGGGCGGCGTGAGCTGGCCGACGGTGAACTTCGGCTCGTGCGCGATCAGGCTCGTCCGCTCGCTCCCCGCGACCTCGGCGCCCTGCACCGTGAAGTGCCCCGCGACGACGGCCGGGAGCGCCGGGTCGAGCTCCTCCGCCGCCTGCCGCACGAAGTTCGCGTACAGCTCCTCGATGAACGTGCGGACCTCCTCGGGCGTTTTCTTCCGGTGCTCCGCCTTCGAGAGCAGGATGGAGCGGATGGGCCACGGGAGCGCGACGAGCTGGAGCGGTCCCGCTTTCGTCTCGACGCGGTCCACCGTCGGCTTGCGGTAGATGTGGACGCGGCCGGTGAGGTAGCCGAAGATGTCCACCGACGACGCCTTCCCGAACGAGACGGGGTGGTCGTGGTTGCCGACGATCATCGCGATCGGGATGCCGGCGTCGGCGATGG
>CAYTJT010000059.1:0-12065 GCA_964438105.1 uncultured Rhodothermales bacterium
TCGTTCCCGGCGGAGTACGGCGGCGGGCTCTCGTCCGTGCTCGACGTGGAGATGAAGGACGGCGACCGGGACGAGGCGGCGGGCACCGTCGCCCTCAGCCCGGTGTCGGTGCGGAGCGTGGCCGAAGTGCCGCTCGGGCGCGGCGCGTCGCTGATGCTCTCGGGCCGGCGCAGCTACCTCGACCTGCTGTTCTCCCCCCAAGTGCAGGCGAGTTCGTCGGCGCTGTTCTTTCCCGAAGACGAGGTGGCCCCCGACGCGCAGCAGGATTTGGGTTACTACTTTTTCGACGTCGGGGCGAAGGTGACGCTGCGGCCGTCGCGCTTCCATCGGCTCTCCGTCAGCTACTACGAGGGCGGCGACGATCTGAACGCCGACGTGCCGTTCGTCTCGCTCGTCGGCGGCGGAGACAGCAGTGCGCCGCTCGGCCTCCGGCTGAACTACGGCTGGGGCAACCGCGTCGCGTCGGCGCGCTACCGCTATCTTTATGGCCGTCGCCTCTTCCTCACGACGACGGCCTACTACTCCCGCTACCGCGCGAACGAGATCGCGAACGCGCAGCCCACCGCCACCTCGCTCGTCGACAGCGACTACCGCGTCCGCTTCGCCGAGAGCGGCCTCGCCGTCGACGCCGACTACTACTACTCGCTCGAACACCAATTCCGCCTCGGCGTCCGGCTCGTCGGGCGGACGTTCGAGAGCACGCTCGAAGAGACGATCCTCCGCGCCGACACGGGCGACGGGGACGTGCGCACGCAGCGCGACGAGGTGCGCGCGGTCGAAGCCGTGGCCTACGTGCAGGACACGTGGCAGCCGAGCCCCGAATGGCAGGTGCAGCCCGGCCTCCGCCTCGAAATCTTCGGCCTCGGGCCGTACGTGTCGCTGAGCCCCCGCGTGAACGTGCGCTACGTCGTGACGCCGGAGCGGCTGTTTCTGAAAGCGGGCGTGAGCCGGCAGGTGCAGTACCTCCACCGCCTGCGCGACCGCTACTCGTTCACGTACGACCTCGCGTCGAGCCGCTGGATCCCGGCGAGCGAGGCCGTCCGCCCCGCCGTCGGGTGGCAGGCCGCCGCCGGGCTCGAAGCGGTCCCCCTCGCGTGGCTCTCGCTCGGGCTCGACGTCTACGGCCGCCAGCTCGGCGACATCCTCCTCCCGGAAGACGAGTTCCAGGCCAAAGACGGCATCGACGGACCGGGGATTCTGCCGGGCGCCCTCTTGGACCAGTACGTCGCAGGCTCGGGCCGGTCGTTCGGGGTCGAACTCGCGGCGCAGGCCGAGCGGGGGCGCTGGCGGTTCGGGCTGTCGTACGCCTTCGCGCGGTCCCAGGTGCGCCCGCCGGGCGAGGTCTATCGCCGCGGCCGGTACGACGCGCCGCACACGCTCAAAGGACTCACGCAGGGCACACTCGGCCGGTGGAGCGTCTCGCTCGCGGCGACGGTGCGGAGCGGGTATCCCGTCACGGTCCCCGTCGCGCGCTACGCCCTCGGCGACGTGCTCGACGAATCCGAGCCGACGTACTACCTCGCCCGGCCCACGATCAACAACGGCCGTCTCCCGGTCTACGCCCGCATCGACCTCGCCGTAGGCTACGCGTTCGATCTCTTCGGGATGACGTGGGACGCGAACGTGCAGGCCTACAACCTGCTCAACCGCCGCAACACCGTCGGGCAGCGGTTCGACCCGGACCCGCCGGCCGTCGTCGCGACGGACGTGCGCGGCCTGCCGATCCTGCCGATGGTCAACCTGAAAGCGCGATGGTAGAGTCGGGGAAAGGAAAGGGTGGAGGGACAGGAGAGGGGGGAGGGATGTCTTCCGTAACGAACTCGTGCCATTCCCTCCTCTCCTTCCTCTCCCTCCTCTCCCTCCTCTCCCTCCTCACGCTCGCTGCGTGCGACGTGGCGGGGCCGGAGCCCGAGCGGATCGTCGTCGAGGCGTTCGCCGAGACCGGCGCGGCGCTGCCGACCGTCGTCGTCCGCCGCACGGCGCCGCTCGACGAGCCCGACGCCGCGCCGCCCGTCGCCGACGCCGAGGTGCTGCTGACGCTCGACGGCGACCCGATCCCGTACCGTCCCGTGCCGGACGCGGCCGGGACGTACGCTCCGGAGATCGCGCGCACGACCGAGCCCGGGAGCCGCTTGTCGCTCGACGTGGCGTGGGAGGGGCAGCGCGCCGTCGCATCGAGCCGGCTGCCCGCGCCGATCACGCTCGACAGCGTCCGCGTCGTGCCGTCCGCCGCACCCGTCGAAGCCGTCTTCGCCGACTCGCTCGGGCTCGACGTGCGCGAGGGCGTGATCTATCCCGTCACCGTTACGCTTTTCTGGGCCGCGCCCGCGGCCGACACGGCGTGGGTGCGCGCCCGCCTCCGCCCGCCCGCATCGTTCCCGTCGGCCGTCGTGGACTTCGTGCTCAGCAAAGACGAGACGCAGCGGGAGATGGACTTCGCTGCCGCCGAGGACTCAGCGATCCGTCAGTGGAGCGGGACGTATGCCGTCCCCGTCGAATCGCTCGACGACGCACTGCCGCCGCACGCGCTCGACGTGTTCGTGATCCGCAGCGGGACGGACTACGCCGAGTACGCCCTCAGCCGCACCGACCCCGACCGCCGCGAGCCCGTGAGCAACGTGGCGGGCGGGCTCGGCATCGCCGTCGGCATCGCTGTCGACCGGCGGACCGTGCAGGTCGAGGAGTAGCGGCTCGCGACACCGGCGCGCGCGGTCATCACAACCTGGGGCCGTTTCGATCAGCGCGGCGCGGCGGCGAATGCGGGGCGCGGTACTTTCGTTCGTCTCTCCGTCCATCCGCCCGATTGTCCCGATGCCCCGATTCCTGCTCGCCGCCGCGTTTCTGCTGGCGGCCCCCGCGTTCGCTCAGACGGCCACGCTCGCGCCGCCCGTCGTCGAGCCCGTCGATACGCTCGCGATCTCGTTCCTCAAGGCCGAAACGGGGGAGCGCGGCCAGGTGATGGACCACGCGACGTGGATGACCGACGTCCACGGCGCCCGCCTCACGGGTTCCGAAGCGCTCAACCGCGCGCAGCAATGGGCGCACGACCGCTTCGAGTCGTGGGGCGTCGACGCCGAGATCGAGCCGTGGGGCACGTTCGGGCGGGGGTGGACCGCCGACCGCTCGTCGGCCGCCGTCCGCGTCCACGGCCCCGACGTGGCCGCGCAGTCGTTCCCGATCACCGTCGCGCCGAAGGCGTGGAGCCCGTCGCTCGGGCAGGCCAGCGGCGAGCTCGTCGTGATCGACACCGAAGAGGAAATCGACATCGCCTCGCTCGACCTCGAGGGCAAGGTCGTCCTCGCGGGCAACCTCACCGAGATCGCGCGGGGGCTGGAGCCGCTCGCGCAGCGCCGCGACGAGCACGACCTCCTCGAACTCGCGAACGCCGGGGCCGCGGGCACGCGGGGCGCGATGCGCCGCTACAGCCCCGAGGCGATCGCCCGCTACCGCGCCCGCGCCGCCCGCACAACCGCGATTCTGCAAGCCGGTCCGCTCGCCGTGCTGACGCCGTCCAACACCGGCGGCAGCGGGGCCGTCCGCGCCACGCAGGCGTCGGTCCCCTCGAACGGAGAGGCGGGGGGGCGCTCCCGGCCGTGGGAGGTCGGGGCCGAGACCGTGCCGCAGTTCGCCGTGCTCGACGAGCACGCGAATCGGCTGATCCGCCTCGCCGAGGCGGGGCAGGACGTGACGATCGACCTCGACTTCGAGGCGACGTTCACCGACGAGCCCGTGGTCGAGGAGAACGTGATCGGGGAGATCCCCGGCACCGACCGCGCCGACGAAATCGTCATCATCGGGGGGCACTTCGACTCGTGGCACAGCGGCTCCGGCGCGACCGACAACGCCGCCGGCTCGGCCGTTGTGATGGAGGCCGCGCGCGCGCTCAAGGCGTACTACGACTGGCGCGGCTCCGGCCCGAGCCGGACGATCCGCTTCGCCCTATGGAGCGGCGAGGAGCAGGGCCTCCTCGGCTCGCGCGAGTACGTCAACCAGCACTTCGCGACGGTCGAGGGCTACGGCCAGCCCGCCACCGCGCTCAAGCCCGAGCAGGAGAAGGTCTCGGCGTATTACAACATGGACAACGGCTCCGGCCGTTTCCGCGGCGTCTACATGCAGTCGAACGAGGGCGTCCGCCCGATCTTCCGCGCGTGGCTCCAAGCCTTCGGCGACCCCGACGCGCAGACGCTCACGATCCGCGACACCGGCGGCACCGACCACTTGTCGTTCGACGCGGCGGGGATCCCGGGCTTCCAGTTTTTGCAGGACCCGCTCGCGTACTTCGCCAAGACGTGGCACACGCACCTCGACGTCTACGACCACCTCGACCCCGACGACCTCCAGCAGGCCGCGGCGATGATGGCCGTCTTCGCCCACCACACCGCCGAGCGCGAGGAATTGCTGCCGCGCAAGCCGTTCGAAGTCGCCCAGCCCGAGGTCGCCGGGACCAACTAGCGCCTGCTCGGCCTCCGCTGCCTGAGCGCTCTTCGCTGTGCTCCCCCCGTTCAGGCACCCATCGCTTCGCTCAAGTGCGCCCGAACTGTCCCCCTCATTTCGAGGGGGACAGCTTTCCGATCCCTGAGCGGAGCGATGGATCGGAAAGCGGGGGGAGCAACGCAGCCCGCGGACGGCGGGTGACGCAGGGGTGGCGGGGCCCGTTCGTATCCTCCGGCTATGAGTTTCTACCGCCCTGAACCCGACGCCGACGAGTCGCCGCGCGACCTCCGACCGGGGGCGATCACGCGGCTCGCCCAGCAAAAGCGCGACGCCGAGCGCGTGTCCGTCTTCATCGACGAAGAGTTCGCGTTCGGGCTCGCGCTCGACCTCGTGATCAAAGCGGGGCTGCGGAAGGGGCAATCCCTCACCGTCGAGGAGCAGCAGGCCTTGCTCGACGACGAGGAGCGGCTGAAGGCCAAGGCCGCCGCGCTCGATTACATCTCGTACAAGGCGCGGACCGAGCACGAGGTCCGGCAGAAGCTCCAGCGCAAGGGCTTCGCCGAGCCCGTCGCCGACGAGGCCGTCGCCCGGATGCGCGAGCTCGGCTACCTCGACGACGCCGACTACGCCCGCGCCTACGCCCGCGGCCGGCTCAACGGGCGCGGCCACGGCCCCCACCGCATCCGCTCCGACCTCTTCCGCCGCGGCGTCGCCCGCCCGATCATCGACGCCGTGCTCGACGACCTCACCGAGCCGGACGACCTCCGCGAGACGGCGCTCCGCCACGGCCGCAAACGGTGGCGCCGCCTCCAGCGCGAAGAGGATCCCTACAAGCGCCGGAAAAAGCTCTCCGACTTCCTGATGCGCCGCGGGTTCGACTTCGACCTGATCCGCGAGGTGACCGAGGCGTTGGAGGCCGAGGACGAGAGCTGAGCGGGCGGGTCCGTTTGGCGTAAACTTGAGCCTCGCTCCTTTTCTATAACCCAGCTCGCCGCCGCTCCCTGGAATGACGCCGCTCGACCGCCTTGACGCCCGGGACGCCGCCCTGTTCGCGCTGGGCGCGCTCGGCCTCGTGCTGTTCGTGTGGCTGCTCCCGAGCCAGCACCCGGACAGCGCGGCCTCGTTCGCTCTCGGCCGCGAGCAGGCCGTGGAGGAGGCGCGCGCGTTCCTGGAAGCGCACGGGTACGAGACCGAGGGGCTCACGCCCGTCGCCCGGCTCATGCGGCAACCCCGGCTCCTCGACTCGCTCCAGGCGTCGCAGGGCCGGCCAGAGGCGATCCGGCTGCTCGAGGGCGGCGAGGACCGGCGGCTCCCGGCGCACCACTGGAACGTCCGCTGGCACCGAGCGGACACGCGGACGTCGTTCGGTCCGCCCGAGGCGGCGGGGGCGCCGTCCGACTGGCTGGCCTTCGAGGTGGACCTCACGCAGCACGGCGAGGCGTGGCAGCTCCGCAACCCGGCGGCCGTCGTCCCGCACGACGGCGTCGACCGCGACGTGCTCCAGTCCCTCCTTGACCGGGACCCCGAGATGCGGTCGATGCTCCTGGCCCCGGCCGACTCGGTCCTCGGCTCGCTCTTCTATTTCGACCTCTCCAGCGCCGCCCGGCCCGCCGACTCCCTCGCTCTCTTCGAGGCGGACTGGAACCGGCTCCACGAGGCCGCCGCGACCGGACAGCCGCAGGGGTTGGGCGAGGCCGCCGCGACCGCGATCGCTCGCTACCACGTCACGTCGACGGCGCTCGGCGCGTTCGCCCTCGACGTGCGGACGGCCGAGGCGTTGCCGGAGCGGGGGCGCGCGGCGGCCCGCGTCCGGTTCGAGACGGGCGAGCCCGTCCACGGCCAGCGCGTGAGCGTGGAGGCCGACGTGACGGCGGCGGGTGCGCTCCTCGGCCTCCGCACCCGGTTCAACGAGGAGCGAGACGGGGCCAGGCCGGGAGAAGGAGAGATCCAATTCCAACTCGGGTCGGACCGGGGCGCGCGGGGGGCGCTGAAGTGGGCGGCGTACTTCGCGCTCGTGCTCCTCCTCCTCGGCGTGATGTTCCGGCGGGTGTCCGGCCGCGCGCTCGACGCGCAGGCCGCACTCAAGGACGCCGTGCTCGCCGCCACGCTCGCCGCCGCCGCCGTGGCGCTCTCGGCGCCGACGCTCGCGGTGGAGGCGGGCTACGGGTGGCAGCTCGCGGTCGTCGTCGGGCTGGGGATGCTGTTCGCCGGGGCCGGGCTCGGCCTCCTCGTGTTCGTCGCCTCGGGCTCGTCGGACGCCCTCGCGCGGGCGGCGTGGCCGGAGAAGATCACCACGCTCAGCCTCGCGCGGCAGCACGCGTGGGTGAACCAGCCGGTGGGCGTCGCGCTCCTCCGCGGCGCGGCGCTCGCGGGCGTCGTGCTCGGCGCCACCGTGACCGCGATGGCCCTCGTCCCCCACGGCGTCCTCCACGACGCGCCGTTGTTCGGCGCCGAGGCGTCGTTCTCCCTCGCGGCGTCGGCCCTCGCGCAGTGCGTGTGGTACGCGTTCCTGCTCGTCCTCGCCGTCCACCTCGGGCTGGGGTCGATCCTCCAGAGGCGGTGGCCGCGGACCGTGGTGCCCGGGCTCGCGGTCGCGGTCGCCGTGGTGGGCTTCGACGGGGTAGACCTGATCGAGGGCTCGCCGTGGGTGGTCTTCGGGATCCCGCTCGCGCTCGGCGTCGTGCTCGCGCTCGCGTTCCGGCGGTACGACGCGCTCACGCTCCTCGCCGCCGTCGTGCTGACGGGCGTGCTGTGGGACACGGCCGAGGGCTGGCTCGTGACGGCCTCGCCCGCCCTCGCCGACGCCGTCGTGGGGTGGGGCGCCCTGGCCGGTCTCGTCGGCGTCGGCGTGGTCGGCGTGCGGGGCGACCGGACGGGCGAGCGGCTCCCGCGCTACGAGCCGGACTACGTCACCGAGCAGCGCGAGCGCGGGCGGCTCCAGCGCGAGCTCGAGATCGCCCGCGAGGTGCAGCGCTCGTTCCTCCCGGCGCGGATGCCCGACGCGCCCGGGCTCGACATCGCCGCGCGCTGCATCGCGGCCGAGGACGTCGGCGGCGACTACTACGACGCCATCGCGCTCGACGCCAACCGCATCGCGCTCGTCATCGGCGACGTGAGCGGGAAGGGCATCCAGGCCTCGTTCTTCATGACGCTCGCGAAGGGGTTCCTGCAAACCCTCGCGCGCGAGACCGACAGCCCGGCCGAGGTGCTCCGCCGCGCCAACCGCCTCTTCGTCGCGAACGCCCCGCGCGGCACGTTCATCTCGCTGATCTACGGCGTGTTCGACCTCGAAGAGCGGACGTTCACGTTCGCGCGCGCCGGGCACAACCCCGTCATCCTCAAGCGCTCGCCGAACCAGACGGCCGACTTCCTCCAGCCCGCCGGCCTCGCCATCGGGCTGACCGACCGCCGGATCTTCGACGAGACCATCAAAGAAGAAACCGTGTCGCTGCGGCCGGGCGATACGCTCGTGCTCTACACCGACGGCTTCTCCGAGGCGATGGACCGCGCCAAAACGCTCTACACCGACGAGCGCATCGCCGAGCACGTCGCCGCCTCGAACTCCCACTCCGCCGCCGACCTCCTCGACGCGCTCGTGGACGACGTGAACGCGTACGCCGCCGGCGCGGGCCAGCACGACGACATGACCGCCGTGGTCGTGAAGGTGGCCCACCCCCGCCCCGCCGACGGTCGCCCGCAGGACGCGGCGGCCGTTCCCGCAACGAACTGATCCCTGCCGAACCGACTGCCCTTTCCGAACCGGGCGACCACGAGGGGTCGCCCCTACGCAATGCTCTATGATTGATACGTCTGCCGAATCCATCGACGCCGCCGTCGCCGCTGTGCGGGAACGCACCGACCTCGCGCCCGAGCTCGTGCTCATCCTCGGCTCTGGGCTCGGCGCGCTCGCCGACGAGGTGGAGGACGCCGTGGCGATCCCCACCGCCGACGTGCCGGGCTACCCGCGCTCGACCGTCGCGGGGCACGCGGGGCGGCTCGTGCTCGGGCGGTTCGAGGGGCGCGACGTGCTCTTCGTGCAGGGGCGCGTCCACCTCTACGAAGGGCACGAACCCGCCGCGCTCACCTTTCCGGTCCGCCTCGCGCACGCGCTCGGCGCGCAGCGCATGCTCGTCACAAACGCCGCCGGAGGCATCGACCCGACGATGGGGCCGGGCACGCTGATGTTCATCACCGACCACCTCAACCTCGCGTTCGCCAGCCCGATGTCCGGCCCGGTGCGCCCCGGCGAGCCGCGCTGGCCCGACCTCGCCGCGCCCTACGATCCCGGCTGGCTCGACCGCGCCGAAGCGCTCGCGCTCGAACGCGGGATCCCGACGCGGCGTGGGGTCTACCTCTGGACGCGCGGGCCGAGCTACGAGACGCCCGCCGAGATCCGCTTCTTCCGCCGCATCGGCGCCGACGCCGTCGGGATGAGCACGGTGCCCGAGGTGATCCAGGCCGCGGCGCTCGGGATGCCCGTCCTCGGCATCTCGGCCATCACGAACGCCGCCGCCGGGCTCAACGCCGAGCCGCTCAACCATGAGGAGGTGATGGAGGTCGGGCGGCAGGTGCAAAGCCGCTTCGCCGCGCTCGTCCGCGCGATCGTCGCCGACGGCTGAGCCCGCCGCGCACGGTCGGCGGGCCGGGGCCATCCCGTTGGGGTTGAGGCAATACCGTCGTAGGCAATACCGTCGTAAGGGTTTGATTAATCAAACCCCCACAACCATCAACCGAGCGCCCACCGGCGGGCGGAGCCGTCACGGTTTTGACGGGGCGGCAGGGTGGCCATCGCCGCCGTCGCCGTCGTAGAACCGGCGGGGCAGGATCTCGTCGAGCCGCTCGCCGCCGACCACGCCGAAGTCGAGCGTGCGGATGGGGAAGGGGATCGTGATGCCGTGGTCGTCGAACGCCTTCTTGACGGCGATGATGGCCTCGCTCTGCGCGTGGAGGAAGTCGGTCTGCTTCTGGAAGTCCAGCCAGAACCGCAGCACGAAGTTGATCGACGAGTCGCCGAACTCGTTGAAGTAGAGGTCCACGGGCTTCGCCCGGTCCACCACGTCGAGCCCTTTGACGGCGTCGAGGGCGAGGTCGCGCGCCTTCTCCAGGTCGTCGCCGTAGGCCACGCCGCAGCTGAGGTCCACGCGGCGCTCGCCCGTGCTGAACGTCTCGACGGGGTTCTGGAAGACCTGCGAGTTCGGGATGATCGCGATCTGCCCCTGGAACGTGCGGACGTGCGTGGCGCGGAGGTTCACGTCCACGACCGTCCCCATGTAGTCGCTCGTCTCGATGATGTCTCCGACGACGAAGGGCCGGCGGATCGAGAGGAGGATGCCGGCGATGAAGTTCGAGGCGAGGTCCTGGAAGGCGAAGCCGAGGGCGAGCCCGATGATGCCCGCCCCGGCGAGGAGGGAGGTGACCGTCTTGTGCGCGCCGATCGCGCCGAGGGCAACGAAGACGCCGACGGCGAGCACCACGGCGTAGGCGATCGTGGCGAGGAGGCGGTTGACCTGCTCGTACGACGACGTGCGGCCGAGCACGCCGCGGACCCCGCGCCGCACCAGCCGCGCCACGAACACCGCGACGAGGACGATGAGGAGGGCCGCGATGAGGTTGGGCAGCAAGAAGATGAAGGCTTCGACCCAGCCCTCTAGCTTGTCGCCGAGGTCGGAGAACGTGGCGTTCAGGTCCATAACGGGGGGTGTGGAAAGAGGAGGGAGCTGGGGAGAAAAGAACGTTTCGGGGAAATGAGGGACCGGGCGGACGTACCGGGTCCGCCGGTTTCGAGGTCCCGAGAGGGGAGTAAACCTACGCGAGAGGCGGGTTCGGATGGTACGTAGGAGCGGGCGGCGCAGGGCTATCGCCTACTCGATACGTGCTGAAGACGGCCCCATCGCTCACCCTTGTCATCCCGAGCGAACGCGAGGAACGCGAAGCCTCGCCGGAGGCCATCTCCCACTCCGGGCCGAACGCGACGTCCACCGGGGAGATTTCTCCTCCCTTCGGTCGTCGAAATGACAGGGACCAGGGAGTGTGCGATAGCCCTGGCGGGCGGCGCGGAGTGAAACGCGGCGCGGGGATGGCGGTATACTGACGAAGTCGGCAGATTACCAAATTGTTACCTACTAGAATCAGACCATGACGGGGGACGGCTATGCGTGCACTGATAGGGGTCCTATTCTGTTTGCTGGCTCCGTTCGCCCAGGCCGTTGAGAGCGGCGAGCCCCAAGCCTTCTCGTCGATCAGTCGCGATGTCGTGGGCGTCGGCGAGACGTTCACGTTGGACGTCGAGGTCGTGCTCGCCGCGCTCGGCCAAACGGTGACCATCGACATCGCCGAAGGGGAGGGAGAGGTCGAAGTGGTGCGCGTTGAGCCCGTGGACGTCGTCCGCGGGGCAGCCGGTGCATCGGAGGCGGCGGTGTTGGCGCGGCGGTTCGTGCTGCGGCCCCTCCGTGAAGGCGTGCTCGCCGTCCCCGGAGTCGAGGTGGTCGTGAACGGCGAGCGCGTCGCCGCGCCCCGGCACGAGGTGCGGGTCTACGGAAACGCCGAGGGGTTCTACCGCGCGACGCAGTCCGTGCTGCCCGTCGTGGGGGAAGGGGAGGCGTTCGTCCGGATCGGGTCGGCGTTCCTCGTCGCGGAGGACGCGCTCGTGACGGCGTACCACGTCGTCGTGGGGACGGACCGCGTGCGCGTGCAGCTCCCCGACGGGAGGCGGGTCACGACGCGGAAGGTGTGGGCCGTGGACCCGGTCCGCGACGTGGCCGTGCTCCACATCGACCCCCGTGTGGTGCGCCGTGCGCGGCTGACCCCGCTGCCGCTCGCGCCGCCGTACGCCCGCGGTCGGGTGGGCGACCCCGCGTTCACCGCCGGGTGGCCGGACGGCGCGCAGCAGACCAGCGTCGGCGTTCGCTACACCGATCTCCACCCGCTCCCGCAAGAGACGGTCTGGGTGTCGTCGAACCGCGTGCGCCCCGGAGACAGCGGGGGGCCCCTCCTCGACCGCGAAGGCCGCGTGATCGGGGTCGTCACGTCGGGGCGGACCGCGCTCAGCGGCACCGATGTTCTCGTCGAGGACGTGGCCCTCGCCACCGATCCGCGCAAAGCGCTCGGGCTGCGGCTGCGACGGTCGCAGCCGTACGGGCTCCGCGAGGTGCTCGACGTGCACGCCCGTGCCGGCGCGCGCGCCCACGCCCGCGTGCTCGAGCTGGCGACCTCGCTGACGAAGCCCTCCGGCTGGCGCAGCGGCGAGCGCGACCGCCACGTGCAGGCGCTCCGACTCGTCGCGGGCGAGGCGCCGCGGGACCCGGCGCTCCAGTTCCTGCTGGGCGCGACGCTCGACCAGCTCGGCGACGAGGAGCGCGCGCTCGAGGCCTACCGCACGGCGTTCGCCGCCGACGCGGACTACTTCCCCGCCGCCTACGCCCTCGGCCACCACTACTTCCAACGGGGCGAGTACGAGGCCGCCGAAGCGCTCTTCGAGCAGACGCGGTCGGGGACGCCCTACGCGACGCTGTCCGCGCTCGGGCTCGCCCGGACCCATCTCGTGGTTGCGTACGAGGATCACGCGGTCGGAGTCGAGCGGGAAGGCGGCCATGCCGTCGTGGGCGCCGGGGACGTAGAGCCCGTCGTCCATG
>CAYTJT010000059.1:12075-14147 GCA_964438105.1 uncultured Rhodothermales bacterium
AGACGCGGTCGGGGACGCCCTACGCGACGCTGTCCGCGCTCGGGCTCGCCCGGATTTACGCCGCCGAGCTGCGCTACGACGAGGCCGAGGCCGCGCTGCGCGAGGTGCTCCGCCGCGACCACCGCTTCGCGCCGGCGCTCTACCTGCTCGGCTACTGCCAGCTCGCGCAGGGGCAGGTGCGCGAGGCCGCCGCGCTCGCCGTCCGCCTCGACGGGCTCGACAAGGGGTGGGCGGAGCGGCTGCGGCTGCACCTGCGCCAGCCCATCCTGCACCCCGTCGCGCTCGCCGTGCTGCCGCCCGCCGTGCTGCCGCCCGCCGTGCTGCCGCCCGCCGTGCCGTCGCAGCCCTGAGCAGGTCGGTGAGCGCCAACGAATCGTGAGGCTCGCTGCTCCCCCAGCGGCGGGCTCTGTCGTTTTGCGCGGCCCGCGCTTTCACGCCGTATCGATACCGGGGGGCAGGGCGGGGGCGTATTTTTTCGCTTCACCCGTCGATGCTCCCATGCCCGTCACCACGTCTCTCCTCCCGATCGTTTCGTACGCCGAGCGTGCCGAGCGGCTGCGCGCGATCCTCGACCGCGGCGCGACGTTCGACCCGGCCGTGGAAGAGGCCGCGCGCGCCATCATCGACCGCGTCCGCCGCGACGGCGACGGCGCGCTCGCCGATCTCACCGAGCAGTTCGACGGCGTCCGCCCCGAACCGTTGAAGGTGTCCGCCGCCGCGCTCGACGCGGCGCTCGACGACCTCGACGCGGAGCTGCGTTCGATCATCGAGGAGGCCGCCGGGAACGTGCGGCGCTTTCACCGCGAGCAGCGCGAGCGGTCGTGGTTCACCGAGGACGGCGACGGCGTCGTGCTCGGCCAGCGGATCGTGCCGATGGAGCGCGTCGGGCTCTACGTGCCGGGGGGGACGGCGGCGTACCCGTCGAGCGTGCTGATGAACGTGATCCCCGCCCAAGTGGCGGGCGTCGAGGAGGTCCGCCTCGTCTCGCCGCCCCGCGCCGACGGCAGCGCCGACGCCGGGCTGCCTCACCCCGTCGTGCTCGCCGCGGCGCGGCTCCTCGGGGTCGAGCACGTCTACGCCGTCGGCGGGGCGCAGGCCGTCGCCGCGCTCGCCTTCGGCACCGACACGATCCCGCGCGTCGACAAGATCGTCGGGCCGGGGAACGCCTACGTCGCCGCCGCCAAAAAGCTCGTCTACGGCACCGTCGACATCGACTCGATCGCCGGGCCGAGCGAGATCGTCGTCCTCGCCGACGCTACGGCCGACGCCCGCTTCGTCGCGGCCGACCTCCTCTCGCAGGCCGAGCACGATGTCCGGGCCTCTGCCGTACTCGTCACCCCGAGCGCCGCGCTCGCCGAAGCCGTGCAGGCCGAGGTCGACCGCCTCGTCCCGACGCTCGGGCGACGCGCGATCATCGAGCGCGCCCTCGCCGACTACTCCGCCTGCGTCGTCACCGAGACGATGGACGAGGCGATCGCCTTCACGAACGACCTCGCCCCGGAGCACCTCGAACTCATCACCGCCGACCCGTGGGCGACGATGGGGGCGATCCGCCACGCCGGCGCCCTCTTCCTCGGGCCGTACTCCTCCGAGCCCGTCGGCGACTACTTCGCCGGGCCGAACCACGTCCTGCCGACGGGCGGCACCGCGCGCTACGCCTCGGCGCTCGGCGTGCACGACTTCGTCCGGCGGCAGTCCGTGATCGCCTACACTGAGCGGCGGATGCGGGCCAAGGGCGAGCGCATCGCCCGCTTCGCCGATGCCGAAGGGCTCGGCGCGCACGCCCTCGCCGTGAGAATGCGACTTCCCGATGGGTCGTAGGCGATAGACCGTAGACTGCGACCTCGTGCAGACGCAGCATGCTGCGTCTCTACCTCCGAAACTGGAACCGCCGTCGCCGTGCCGCGTGCGCCCACTCCCTCCCCAGCACCCCTCCCGCATGCCCCTTCCCGCTCCACCCGCGACGGACCAGCTCGCCGAGCTCATCGGCCTCATCCGGCCCGAGGCGCGCGCGCTCCACGCCTACCGCGTCGCGACGCAGGTGGACGACGCGGCCAAGCTCGACCAGAACG
>CAYTJT010000060.1:0-12956 GCA_964438105.1 uncultured Rhodothermales bacterium
GTGCAGGTCGCCCTCTGGCAGCCGCGCGACGAGGGCACGCCGCCCATCGCCTACCCCGACGTGCGCGCCGGCGACCGCGTGCACGTGCTCGGCACGCTACGACCGCTCGAACGGCGCCGCAACCCCGCCGACTTCGATTACGGCGCGTACCTCGCCCGCCGTGGCACGTGGGCCACCCTCGCCGGCTACGACAGCACGGCGCTCGCGGTGACCGGCGCGGCGCCGGGATGGACCGACCGCGTCGCGAACCCCGTCCGCGCGCACGTCCGCCGGGCGCTGCAAACCCACATCCGGGCCGACGAGCCGCGCGCCGTGCTCTCCGCCCTCCTCCTCGCCGACCGCAGCCGGATCGACCGGACGACGCGCGACGCGTTCGCCGTCACGGGGCTGATGCACCTCCTCGCGATCTCCGGCCTGCACGTCCTGCTCGTCGGGATGACGCTGTACGGGCTGCTCAAACCCGTGCTCAACAGACTCGGGTGGCGCTGGCGGACCGTCGAGGTCACGCGGGCGGCAGTGACGCTCGTCCTCCTCGGCCTCTACGTCGTCGCGACGGGCGCCCCGCCGTCGGCCGTGCGGGCGCTCGTCATGGCGGCCCTGCTGATCGTCGGCGCGGCGACGGAGCGGGCGCCGAACACCCTCAACGCGCTCGGCGTGGCGGCGTGCGTGCTGCTGCTCGTCCGCCCGACGTTCCTCTTCGATGCGGGCTTCCAGCTCTCGTTCGCCGCCGTCGGCGCGATCGTCACGCTCGTGCCCGTGTTCGAGGGGTGGATACCGGCGCGGTGGACCGCCGGGCGGATCCGGCGGTGGACGGTCAACATGACGCTCGTCTCGCTCGCCGCGACGCTCGGGACGATGCCCGTCCTGCTGTTCCACTTCGGGCAGGTCCCGCTCGCTGGGCTAGGGCTCAACCTCGTCGCGATCCCCGCGACCACCCTCACCCTCGGCGGCGGGCTCATCGCTGTCGCCTGCGCCGGGTGGGCCGCGCCCATCGCCGACCTCGCCGGGGCCGCCGCCGAACTCGGCGCGTGGGTACTGCTGTGGGTCAGCCGCCACGGCGCCGAGTGGCTGGCGTGGACGAGCGTCGGCGGCTACGTCCGCAACGCGTGGTGGCTCGCGGCGATCGTCGCCGGGCTCGTCGCGCTCGCGCTCTGGCTCCGCCCCCGGCACCGCTGGCGGACGACGGTCGCCGCCGGGGCCTGCGCGGCCGTCGCCGTGTGGCAGCCTGTGTGGACCGGCGCGGCGGAGCCGTCGCTCGACGCGCTGTTCTTCGACGTCGGGCAGGGCGATGCCGCGCTCCTCAGCCTACCCAACGGCCGGCACGTGCTCGTCGATGCAGGCGTGCGCAACCCGTACACCGACGCGGGCGAGCGGACGATCCTCCCGCACCTCCGCTTCGCCGGCATCGACCGGCTCGACGCCGTCGTGGTGACGCACCCCCACGCCGACCACCTCGGCGGGCTGGCCGCGCTCCTGCGCGAGATCCCCATTGCACAGGTTATCCACAATGGGCATAACTACGCGTCGTCGATGCACGACGAGACGCGCGCGCTGATGACCGCGCACGGCGTCCGCAGCCGCGTCGTCACGGCGGGCGATACGCTCGCGCT
Source organism: uncultured Rhodothermales bacterium (assembly GCA_964438105.1). Lineage (GTDB taxonomy): Bacteria > Bacteroidota > Rhodothermia > Rhodothermales > JANQRZ01 > JBBSMX01. Next base: position 1,611 of record CAYTJT010000060.1, read on the forward strand.
CGACCCGGCGGTCCACATCCAAGTCCTCGGCCCGAGCGCGACGCCGCACCCCGACGACGAAGCCAACCACGGCTCCGTGGTCCTGCGTGTGAGCTACGGCGACACGTCGCTGCTGCTCACCGGCGACGCGGAGGCGGCGGCCGAAGCCGAGATCGTCAGGCGCTACGGCGCGCTGCTGGCAAGCGAGGTGGTGAAGGTCGCGCACCACGGCAGCGAGACGAGCAGCACCCCGGCCTTCGTGGATCGGACCGGGGCGGACCTCGCCGTGGTGTCCGTGGCGGAGCGCAACCGCTACGGGCTGCCCGATGCCCCCGTGCTGGACCGCTGGAGCGACGCCGGCGCGACGGTCCTGCAGACGTGGCGGGAGGGGGCCGTCTGGCTCCGATCTAACGGTGCGACGGTAGAGCGCGTGGACTGGCGGTAGGCGGGGGGTCCCGGTCGATTCGAGCCGGAAGCGGTTACGGAAGCGCTTCTATGTTATCAACATGTGTAGAAAGTGCTTCCAGAAGTCGCGGTACGCATCCCGTGCCTCGGTGCGGCGTTGAGTGCGACGAACCCACCGCCCGCGCCAGGCGCGATAGACGACAGACCGTCACGCCGCCTCGCGAAGTGGTGCTCCTTCCGATTTTACTTTTAGTGATCCTATGTTTACGACCATCGTAGTGCTCTTCGCAGTCGTCCTGTTGGTTCTGGCCGTCGCGGCCACCCGTGGTCTTCTTCGCATCGACGAAATACTAGAGGTCGTCGACCCCGACGATCTGGACTCTACGTCTGCCCGCTCGCTAGACCGCGCGGAGCGCTAGCACTCGGGGGAGGCTCCGTCATTCGAGGGTGGCGTGACGCTGCAGTAGCCCTGCGCCGTGCTCCTCACCCTTGCGCCCCTCGCCGAGCCCGTCCGCGTCGCACGCAGCGGAGGTCAGTGGTAGAGTAGAGATCAGTGGTAGAGGAAGAGGGGGATCTCGGCGTCGTCGATCAGCCCACTCGCCGTCGAGCCGAAGAAGAACTCTTTGATCCCCGAGCGCGAGTGCGCCCCCGCCACGATCAGGTCGGTGCGCGTCTGCTTGGCGTGTTCGAGCAGGCGGTCCTTGGCGTGCCCCCCCGGCAGGCTCGTGCCGGCGAGCGACGGGAACCCGTGCGCGCCGAGGTACGACTTCGCTAGCGTGAGCATGAGCTCGGACTCGGCGCGGGCCTCGTCGCCGCCGTCGCTGCGCACGTTGACGAGCTCGATCTCGATGTGCTCGGCATCGAACGGGTTCAGCTCGGCGAACTTCTGCATCGCGCGGGCCGCGCTCACGCTCCGGTCGTAGGCGATCATCACGCGGCGGATCGGACGGTACTCGTCTTCCACCACGAGCGTGGCAGCCGCTCCTTTCTCCACCACCTCGTCCATCGTCCGCGTCCGCTTGTCGCGGTCGGGGTAGAAGAAGTGCGACTCGTGCCCGGCGATGAGCAGGTCGTGGTACTTCATGTCCTCGACGATCCGGTCGAACGGGACGCCCTCCTCGACGTGGTCGCTCGTGTGGCGGACGCCGGCGCGGTCGAGCTCGGCGGCGAACCCGCGGAGGAGGTAGTGGGCCTGGGCGCGGGCCTCGTCGGAGAGCTTGTGCTGGAGCTTCTCCGCGAAGTACATCGCGCCGAGGCCGGCCCCGCTGGCTTCGGCTTCGATGCCCTTCCGGTCCACGAGCGCGAGGCCCGTCACCTCGGCGTCGGCGCGCTGGGCGATATCCACCGCGTAACGGGTGGCGGTGGAGGTGTCTGAATCGAAGTCGAGGACGACGAGGATGCGCTTGAGCATGGGAATGGCAGCGGGGTGGAGGGGAAGCCGGAAGGTACGGAGGGGAGCACAGGGGACGAAACTGATCGGATTGATATACACCGGTATACGGAGCACCATTCGTTCATCCACACGACCTAATTAAATAAAGTATTTAATAAAGAGATTGTTTTAGTAGTAGGGGCTGTGGACATGTGGAAAAGGGAGAGCCGACAGGGGATGTGGATGAACGTGCACAAGTGCCCTCGTTATCCGCATGTCTATCCACAACGAGGTCCCTCGCGAGAGCAGGATAGGGGGGTGTAGGGGCCGATCCGGAAGGCTTGTCCACATGTCCACGGCTATCCACGCCTGGGGGATTCCCCTATCCACACCTCGTCCACACTCGGAGGGCTGTGGACGAGGGTTGGATAACTCGTGGAGGCATCGGCCTTGACAAGAGGCCGCGTTGCACAGGTCCGCCGTTCCGCTTCGTTGTCCCCGACGCGTCCACGGTTGTCCACAGGGTTCTCCACATCGTGGAAAACTGCGCCGTTTCGCACACCATCGCGCGCTCGTGCGCCGTTCGGGCCGAGGGAGTAAACTCCCGGCGGCCCGGCCCGTTGAACGCTTCTGACTCCGCCTCCTCATGCTCGCAGCCCCGATGAAACTTCTGCTCTGCCTGTTGCCGCTGGTGTTCGTCGTGCCCGAGGTCGTGGCCCAAGTGAGCGGGCACGAGCTCACGGTGGCGCGCGTGAAGTACGACGGCGGCGGCGACTGGTACAGCGGCGAGGAGTCGGTGCCGACCCTGCTGGCGTTCGTGCGCGAGCACACCCTGCTCGACGTGGCGCCGCAGGAGGACGTCGTGGAACTGACGAGCGCGAAGCTGTTCCAGTACCCGTACCTCTACCTCAACGGCCACGGCACCGTCCGCTTCTCAAACCGCGAGGCCGAGCGGCTCCGCCGCTACCTCACGAGCGGCGGCTTCCTCCACATCAACGACGACTACGGCCTCGATCAGACGATCCGCGCCGAGATGAAAAAGGTCTTCCCCGAGCAGGACTTCGTCGCCGTGCCCTTCGACCACGCGGTCTACCACGCGCACTTCGACTTCCCCAACGGGCTCCCCAAGATCCACGAGCACGACGGCGCGCCGCCGCAGGGGCTCGGGCTGTTCCACGAGGGGCGGCTCGTCGTGTTCTACTCGTACGAGAGCGACATCGGCGACGGGTGGGAGCCCGAGGGCGTCCACGACAACCCCCCGGAGAAGCGGCTGGCGGCGCTCCGGATGGGAACGAACCTGCTCGTGTACGCTATGACGCGGTGACCCCTCGCCAGCGGCGCGCCCGACTCCACACCCCATGCGCTTACTCCTCCTCCTCGCGCTCGTCGTCGTCCTCGCCGTCACGAACCCCGGCCCGGACGCGTTCGCCGAGTTCGCCGAAGACAACGTGACCGAACAGCTCCGCGCCGTCGCGGACGACCTCTCGGCGGGCGATTTCCTCGGCGGGCTCGGGGGCGTCGCCGCCGGCGCGCTCGTCCGCCGCCACGCCGACCGCGACAACTACCTCGTGGCGAGCGTCTATACCTTAGACCTCGACGGGCGCGCGCGCGACGCCGAGGACTGGACCTTCCTCGGCGTCGCCGGGCTGTTCATCGAGCTGCACCGCCCCGAGAGCCTGCAGTAACCCACCGTCCCCACCTCACCGCCGACCTCCTTCCATGCAGGACTTCTCCACGCAGGACCTCCGCTCGCAGGACCCCGAGCTCTACTCCATCGTCCAGCGCGAGATCGACCGGCAGAACGATGGGGTCGAGCTGATCGCGTCCGAGAACTTCGTCTCGCGCGCCGTGCTGCAGGCGATGGGCACGCCGCTGACGAACAAGTACGCCGAGGGCCGCCCCGGCAAGCGCTACTACGGCGGCTGCGAGATCGTGGACGAGGCCGAAGTCCTCGCGCAGGAGCGGGCCAAGAAGCTGTTCGGCGCGGACTGGGTCAACGTGCAGCCGCACTCCGGCGCCACCGCCAACCACGCTATCTACCTCGCCGCGATGCAGCCCGGCGACCGCCTCCTCGGGCTCGACCTCGCCCACGGCGGCCACCTCACCCACGGCTCGCCCGTGAACTTCTCCGGCATCCTCTACGACGCGCACTTCTACGGGGTCGAACGCGACGGCGACCTCGCGGGCCGGATCGACATAGACAAGGTGCGGGCGAAGGCGAAGGAGGTCCAGCCCAAGATGCTCTCCGTCGGCGCGAGCGCGTACAGCCGCGACTTCGACTTCGAGGCGTTCCGCCAGATCGCCGACGAGGTCGGCGCCCTCCTGTGGGTGGACATGGCCCACACGGCCGGGCTCATCGCCGCGGGCGTGCTCAACGACCCGCTGCCCCACGCTCACATCGTCTCGACGACGACGCACAAAACCCTGCGCGGGCCGCGCGGCGGGATGCTCCTCATCGGCAACGACGCGGAGAACCCGTTCGGGAAGACGTGGAAGAGCGGCAAGCCGAAGATGATGAGCGAGGTGATGGACTCGGCCGTCTTCCCCGGCGTGATCGGCGGGCCGCTGATGCACGTGATCGCGGCGAAGGCCGTCGCGTTCGGCGAGGCGCTCGACCCCTCGTTCAACGAGTACAGCCGGCAGGTCGTCGAGAACGCCCAAGCGATGGCCGAGGCGTTCGTCGATCTCGGTTACGACATCGTCAGCGGCGGGACCGACAACCACCTCATCCTCATCGACCTCCGCAACAAGGGGTTGACCGGCAAAGAGGCCGAAGGGCTCCTCGGCGAGGCCGACATCACCGTCAACAAAAATATGGTGCCGTACGACACCGAGAGCCCGTTCGTCACGAGCGGCATCCGCCTCGGCACCCCGGCCGTGACGACGCGCGGCATGGGGCCGGACGCGATCCGCAAGATCGTCAGCCTCATCGACCGCGTGCTCGTCAAGCGCGAGAGCGAGGGGACGCGCGAGATGGTGCGCCGCGAGGTGTTCGTGCTCAGCGAGCGCTTCCCGCTCTACGACCACCACGTGCTGGCGTAAACCGCCACCGTTAAACCGGCGCCGTTCTCCTCCGCGTAGGAACGAACGACGGGGCCGGTAGTTTTTTGAATCCCCCCGCGCGTAGATTATAGCTCTTTTGATCCCGGCGAAAACCGGCGTTGGCACTCCCTTCCATGGCAAACGATTTCAGCACGGTTCCGGAGGCGGCCCTCGCGCGGCTGGGGCACCAACTCTACCAGCGGGCCCTCGTCCGCCGCGACCAGGAACCGATCACCGACCCGCGCGGGCAGCCCATCGGGTGGCTGCTCGACACGCGCATGCCGATGCTGGAGGGGGAGATCTTCGACGAGATCGGGTCCGTCCTCGCCGACCGGCTCCGCGCGCGCGGGGTCTCCCAGGTCGCCGGGTTCGGCTACGGCTCGTTCCCCATCGTCTGCTCCGTGCTCGGCGCCGAGGTGGAAGAGGGGGAGTCCGGCTTTCGGGGCGGCTTCATCCGCGAGCGCCGCAAGGCGTACGGCCGCCGCCGCCTCGTCGAAGGCCCGCTCGACCGGAGCCGCGCCGTCGTGCTCGTCGACGACATCCTCAACAGCGGGCGCAGCGCCGCCCGCGCGATCGCCCTCCTCCGCAGCGACGGGTTCGACGTGCCGGGCGTGCTGACGCTGTTCAACTTCACCTGGAGCGGCGGCAAGAGCCGGCTCGAAGGCGAGGGGATGTGGGTCGAGAGCCTGCTCGAGCTCAACCTCCGCGAGAGCGCCCGCACCGCCGCGCCGAGCGTCCCCTCGTCGGGCGACGCGCGCCGCTGATCCGCGCCGCCGCGCGCCGCCGGACGGGATTATTTTGAGGCCGCGCCCGACGATGGCGCGGCCTCTGCTGTAGACACCCGCCGCGCACGCCGGGCGTACCTTCTGCCGCTCGGATCCTCCGCGCCCCCTCGCGCCGTATGAGGGGGCACGCTGACAGACTCATCACGCCCGTTGCTCGACCTCAAATCCAAGCTCTCGCGCAAAGCCGGCGCGCCCAAGCCTGCCCCCGCGGAGGCGGGGGGAGACGGCGCCCCCGCGCTCCCCACCGCCGACGTGGGCGGCGACATGGGCTTTCTCGACCACCTCGAGGAGATGCGGTGGCGCATCTTCAAAGCGCTCGGCGCCGTCGTCGCCTGCTCCGCCGCGTGCCTGCTCTTCGCCGACTGGGTGATCGACTCCCTCCTGATGGCCCCGACCCGGGCCGAGTTCTTCATGTACGAGGTCTTCAAGGTCAACGCGACCGAGCTCGTGCTGCAGAATCGAACCATCACGGGGCAATTCTTCGCCTACTTCGGGACCGTCCTCGCCGTCGGGTTGATCCTTTCCACCCCCATCGTGCTCTACCAGGTCTGGGCGTTCGTCGAGCCGGGGCTCTACAAGCACGAGAAAGAGGGGCTCCGCTTTATCGCCGCGTTCGCGACGTTCTTCTTCGTGCTCGGCGTTGCCTTCGGCTACCTGATTCTGACGCCGCTCGCGCTGCAGTTCTTCGCCAACTTCCAGATCTCGGACCAGATCATCAACGAGTTCGACATCACGCGCTACTTCTCGATGGTGCTGATGTGGACGTTCGGCGCGGGCGCGCTCTTCGAGCTCCCCGTCGTGGTGTACTTCCTCGCCAGCCTCGGCGTGGTGACGGTCGTGAAGCTGCGGACCTATCGGAAGTACGCCCTCATCGTGATCCTCATCATCGCCGCGTTCTTCACGCCGCCGGACCCGATGAGCCAGATGATCATGGCCGTCCCCCTCCTTGGGCTCTACGAATGCTCGATCGGGATCACCGCGATCGTCGAGCGCCGCCGCCGCCGCGAGGAGGCGAAGCGACAAAAAGAGGAAGAGAAGCAGCGACGCAAGGAGGAGCGCGAACGGGCGCGCGAAGGCAAGCCGTAGGGGCGCCCCTCGTGGTCGCCCGCCCCGAAGACTCGTAGTCGCCCGGCCCGAAGAATGGTATCCTTTCCCACAAGGGCGACCCTGTGTGGTCGCCCTACGGGTTGCGTTCCACAATGCCATCTGTACCCGCCCCGTTGAGAGACTGAACCCAGCCGATACGCCATGAACCGCACGCCCCGCACCGCCCGACTGCACACGATCGCCGTCTTCGTCGTCGCCCTCGCGATCGGGCTGACGGCGGGCTTCTTCATGCCGCCCGACGACGACTTCTTCGTGCTGAAGAAGAACTTCACGATCTTCGGCGAGCTCTACGAAGAGCTCGCCACGGGCTACGTCGACGACCTCGACGCCGAGCAGCTGATGCGCACCGGTATCGACGCGATGCTGCAAACGCTCGACCCGTATACGGTCTTCATCGACGAGGCCGACAACGAGGACATCGACATCATCACGCGCGGGCGCTACGGCGGCGTCGGGCTCTCCGTCGGGCAGCGCGGTGGGCGGACCGTCGTGCTCCAGCCCGTCGAGGGCGCGAGCGCCTTCGAGCAGGGCGTCCGCACCGGCGACGTCATCACGCACATCGCTGGCACGCCGACCGACGGGCTCTCGTCGGACGAGATCCGCGACCTCTTGCGCGGCGACCCCGGCACGACCGTCGAGGTGCAGATCGAGCGGACGGGCGAGCTCGAGCCGCTCGACTTCCGGCTGACGCGCTCCGAGGTCCAGCTCAAAAACGTGACGTACGCGAACTACCTCCGCGATTCCGACGGGATCGGCTACGTCAAGCTCGAACGGTTCGCGCGCGACGCGGCGTCCGAAGTCGAGACGGCCGTCCGCATCCTCCAGGACGACGGCGACCTGAAGGGGCTCGTGCTCGACCTGCGCGGCAACCCCGGCGGCTTGCTCGAAGCGGCCGTCGAGATCTCCGGGCTGTTCCTGCCGCAGGGCTCCGCAGTGGTCTCGACGCGGGGCCGCCTCGCCGAGAGCGAGCGGGTCTACCGCAGCCGCTCCGCCCCGATCGCGCCGGACGTGCCGCTTGTCGTGCTCGTCGACGGCGGGAGCGCGAGCGCGAGCGAGATCGTCGCCGGCGCGGTGCAGGACCACGACCGCGGCGTCGTCGTCGGGGAGCGGACGTTTGGAAAAGGCCTCGTGCAGATCATCCGCGGTTTGCCGTACCACACCTCGCTCAAGATGACGACGGCGAAGTACTACACCCCGAGCGGGCGGTGCATCCAGTCCGTCGAGTACTCCCGCGACGGCGGCGGTGGTCGGGCCGTCGAGGTTGCCGACTCGCTCCGCCGGAGGTACACGACCGTCGGCGGCCGGCCCGTCTTCGACGGCAAAGGCATCGAGCCCGACGTCGAGGCGACGCTGGGCGAGATGAGCGAGCTCGAGGAAGCGCTCCGTCGGAAGGCCGCGTTCTTCCTCTTCGCGAACGAGTACGCCGCCACCCACACCCTCGACGGCGACCGCTACACCGTCAGCGACGCCGACCTCCTGGCCTTCCATGACTGGCTCGACGACGAGGACTTCTCGTACCGCACGCGCGCCGAGCAGGCCCTCGACGCGCTCTCCGACGACCTCGACGGCGCGGGCTACGACGAGACGGCCGACGAGATCGACGCGCTCCGGCGGGAGGTGTCGGAGGAGAAGGAGGCCGACTTCGAGCGGCACGCGCCGCGGCTCAAAGAGCAGCTCCGCCGCCAGATCGTCGCCCGCTACCTCGGCGAGAGCGCGCAGATCGAAGCCTCGTTCCGCGACGACTACCAGCTTACCCGCGCGACCGAGATGCTGACCGACGCGTTGGCATACCGCGACGTGCTGACGGCGAAGTAGACGGCGGCCCGTATCTTCGTAGTCCCAGCGGGGGCGCAGCGCGCTGCGCCCCCGTTTTCACGTCTGCCACCACTCGTCTCTGCCGCTCCCCGTCGCCTCTCATGGACCCCGTCAACATCCTCATCCTCGGCGTGGCCGGGCTCGCGGGCGGATTCGTGGCCGGGCTGCTCGGGGTCGGGGGTGGGATCATCTTCGCGCCGGTCCTGCTCTTTTTCTACCAGGCCACGGGCGTGCCCGCAGAACTGATCGTGCCGATGACGGCGGGGTCGAGCCTGTTCTGCACGCTCATCGCGGCGCTGTCGGGGACGTACTCCCAGCTTCGGCTCGGGACGGTGCGAAACCGCGTCGTCCGCATCGCGGGGGTGTTCGCGGCGATCGGCGTGACGGGGACGACGCTGCTCGTGACGACGCAGCCGTGGTACAACCAGGAGGTGTTCGGGCTCGTGCTCGCGGGGCTGCTGCTGCTGGCCGTCGTGCGGATGTTGCGCCGTCGCAAAAAACACGGCGAGCCGATCGTGATGCGGGACGGCGACGAGCGCGTGCCCGTCCCGAGGCTGGCCGCGGCGGGCGTGGCGGCGGGCACGGTCGCGAGCGCGGCGGGGGTGGGCGGCGGCATCGTCCTCGTCCCGGTCTACAACCAGCTGCTCCGCCTCGAACTCAAGGAGGCCGCCGCCACGTCGATGGCGACGATCGTGCTGATCTCGCTCAGCGGCGTCGTGGTCTACATGCTCAGCGGGCTCGGCGCGCCGACGCCCGGCACCGCCGTCGGCTACGTCGACTACGGGCACGCGGTCTGGCTGGCGGGCCCGGCGATCCTGACGGCGCGGCTGGGCGTGAAGGTCGCCGCGCGCGTCAACGTGCGGGCCATCCGCTGGGGCTTCGCCGCGCTCGCGACGATTGTGGCGGTCCGGCTGATCTTGCGGGCGGTGACGTAGGGTCGGCGTGTTCCGCCTTCCGCCTTCCGCGCATTGTTTTAAGACCATGTCGTCGCTGCTCGCTTACTGGAAACGCCACCCCTGGATCGGAGCGCTTGCCATGCTCGCGCTCGTCGCCGTGCTGGTGGGGTGGGGGTGGAACACGGCGCGGGTCTACGTGCCGGTCGTGACGGGAGAGATGCCGTTCATCACGGACTTCTCGTTCTACTACGAGGCGGCCGAGCGCTTCCTCCGGGGTGAGGCGCTCTACCCCGATCCGTTCGGCTACATGTACCCGCCGCTGAGCGTGCTCCTCTTTCTCCCGCTCGTCGTGCTGCCGCAGCCCGCGTCGTTTCTCGCGTCGACGGTCGGGATCGCCGTGCTCGCTGCCGTCTGCGTCGAGCTCACGATCCGGCTCTACGAAGCGGGCCGGGGGGAGCGCATCGGTGCGTCGCTCCGCGTGTCGCTGCTGCTCGTCGGGCTGGCGACGGCGCCGGTGTTTCAGAACCTGAAGTACGGGCAGGTGAACGTGCTCGTCCTCCTGATCGGGCTGGGCTTTCTGTGGCTCCTGCAGCGCGACCGTCCGCTGGGGGCGGCGCTCGTGCTGAGCGTCGGGTTCTGGCTGAAGCTGTACCCGCTCGCGCTCTGCCTGCTCGGGCTGCGCCGGGGGTGGGCCGCGCGCGGGGCCGTCGGGCTCGGGCTCGGGCTCGTCGTGGCGCCGCTCGTCGCCCTCCCGTTCGTGCCGGCCGAGCTCTACCGGCAGTACGCGTTCGACCTCGTCCCGTACTGGGCCGACGTGACCAACATGCACGCGCTCAACCAGTCGATCCCGGGCGTGCTGACGCACCTCCAGCTCCCGCTCGATACGTACCTGCTCTCTCGCGACACGCCCGTCGCTGCCGTCGTGAAAGCCGTGACGCTGGCGTCCACCGTGGCGCTGTTCGGTGGGCTCTACGCGGCGTACTTCCTCGGCCGCCTGCGCTTCGACGTCGTCGGCGTGGCGGTGCTCGCCGTGCTGCCCGTCGTCTCGTCGCTGGGGTGGGAGCACACCTACGTCCTCACCCTCCCGCTCACGCTCTACGTCGTGCTCGAAGCGCGCCGCCGCGGGCCCTCGTCGCAGGCCCTCGTCGCGCTCGCCGTGTTCGTGTGGATGGTCCCGAAGCCGCCGGAGGCCGTGATGGTCTGGACGTTCGCGCACTGGCCGCGCGCGCTCGCCGACGTATTTTATGCGCGGTTCCTGCTGCTCACCCTCGCCTTCCTCGGCGTCGCGACGGTGTGGCTGTGGCGCCGTGTGGCCGAAACGCATCGCGCCCCGGCAGCGGAACCGCCGGGGCGCGTCGAGCCGGAGGCACGGGTGGGTTAGCCCATGTCGGCGGAGTCGTTGACGACGAAGGTTACCTTGCAGTTCGTCCGGTAGACGTGGCTCCCGTCGTCGTTGACCTGGATCTCGAAGTCCTTGACATAAACGTGCTTGATGTTCTTGACGGTCTTGCTGACTTCCTTGACCGCGTTCGCAGCGGCCTCGTCGAAGCTGTTCGTAGACTCGGAGCTGACTTCGATGACTTTGGCGATGGACATATGAGGTGTAGGTTGAGATGAGTAGAGGAGAAGAGGGGAGGGGGCGGGCGGAGGGCGCTGCCCGGACGCCGCTCCCTCGAGATATGGGTCCTACGAGCGAGGTTACCCCGGGGGTCCGACGCGGCCTCGGCGCGTGGTGGTTCGCGTGGCTGCTCTCGCACGGCGAAGGCACCGACCGCAGCCTCTACGGCGAGCGCAAGCGCGACCTGCTCGGCGACCTCGGCGGCACCGTCGTCGAGATCGGGCCGGGGGCGGGCGTGAACCTGCCGTACTACGGCGGCGACGTGCGGTGGATCGGTGTCGAGCCGAACGTGCACTTCCACCCCCGACTGCGGCGGAAGGCGCAGCG
>CAYTJT010000060.1:12966-13798 GCA_964438105.1 uncultured Rhodothermales bacterium
CTCGGCCTCGACGCGGCGGTGCACGGCGGCGTGGCCGAGCGTCTCCCCCTGCCCGACGCCAGCGCCGACGCCGTCGTCTCGACGCTCGTGCTGTGCTCCGTGGACGACCCCGCCGCCGCGCTCGCCGAGGTCCGGCGCGTGCTCAAACCCGGCGGGCGGTTCGTCTTCATCGAGCACGTCGCCGCGCCGGGCGGTTCGCTCCTCCGCCGCGTGCAGCGGTGGGTGCGGCCCGCGTGGGGCGCGCTCGCCGACGGCTGCCGCCCCGACCGCGAGACGGGCCGCGTGATCGCATCGGCGGGCTTCGCCGAGGTGCAGATCGAGCGGTTCGACGCAGCGGTGCCGCTGCCCGTCGTCCGGCCGCACATCGTCGGGACGGCGCGGCGGGCGAGAAACTGAGAGGGCGACCCCTCGTATGCAGCGGGTCCGCCCCAGCCGACCCTCCGCCCCGTGCCCATGATTGTTCGCGCCTTTCGTCCCGCGCTCCTCGTCCTCGCCGTGCTCGTCGTCGCGGGGTGCCGCCAGCCGGCGCAGTCCCAGAGCCCCCCGGGCGCCGACGTGCCGCAGCCGCAGCGCGTCGACCCGCCGCGGGAGACGGCCGGCGTCGTCACCGACGGCATTTATGGGAGCCGGCAGACGGCGATCACGCGCGCCGTGGAGCAGGTGGCCCCGGCCGTCGTGTCGATCAACGTGATCGAGGTGCGGCAGGTGCGCGTCCGCGACCCCTTCTCGGGCGACCCGTTCTTCGAGTACTTCTTCGGGCAGCGCGGCAGCCAAGTTCGGGAGCAGCGGGTGCAGGGCGTCGGCAGCGGGTTCGTGATCTCGCCCGACGGCT
>CAYTJT010000061.1:0-13748 GCA_964438105.1 uncultured Rhodothermales bacterium
AGCACGGTGTATTTCGTCAGGAGCGCGACGCCGAGCACGAGGCCCGTGAGCACCCACGCCCGCCGGCTCTCGGTCCGAACGGCGTGCGCGACGCCGAGCGCGGCGAGCAGCCCCCACAACTGGTCGAACGGGACCGTCTGCAGCATCGTGTTCGCCCCGAGGAAGAGGGGCGCGAACAGCGTCGCGAGCGCGGCCATCCCCTGCGCGAACCGCCCGCCGCCGAGCTCGCGCGCCAGCAGCCCCGCCGCCACGACCGCTGCGGCTCCGGCGACGGCACTCAGCACGCGCAGTCCCCACGGCGTTGCCCCGAAGAGTTCGCTCCCGATGAGCGCGAGGAGCGGCACGAACGGCGGCTGATCGACGAAGCCCCAGGCGAGGTGCTGCCCGCTCGCGAGGTAGTAGAACTCGTCGCGGTGGAAGCCGTAGCGCGAGGCCGTGAGCAGGTGGAGCACGAGCTTTACGCCGCCGAGCGCGAAGACCAGCGGCGACAGGCGGGCGAGTCGATCGTGAGGCGAGCGGGAGCGAGCGGCGACTTCGGCGGGCATTGAGGGACAGCTAGACCGAGGGGTGAGCGCAGCACGCTACGGCCCGGCCGCGGTGAAGATGCGTTAGTCCCGCCCGGTTTCCAGCGCGGCGGCTTTGCGTTGCAATCGCTCCTCGCGCGTGAGACCGTAGTCGAAGTCGAAGAGGGCGCCCTCCCACGAGCCGTACTGCGGGTTCGGCAGCATGAACCACCGCGTGCCCCACCAGTCGGCGTAGGGCTCGGCGAGTTCGTCGCGCTCTTCCAGCGAGGTCTCGACGTCCGAGAGGAAGTCGCCGAGGTTGTCGCCGAAGAGCTGGAGCACGCGGAACCGCTCGGCGACGTGCTCGCGGCGCGGCCCCTTCTCGCTCGTGTCGAACTCGGGCTCGCCGGTGCGCGTCAGGTCGCCACGTGTGAGGACGGCGTCGAAGTCGTCGCGGAGGGGGAAGCCGAGCGCTTCGAGGTTGCGGCGCGTCGCGGCCTCGCCCGGACCGCGGCGGTTCGTGAGATAGATCACGGTGACCCCGAGGTCGGCGGCGGCCTGCGTGAAGGCGAGCACGCCTGGCACGGCGGGGGCGGCGGCCTCCTCCACCCACGCGCTCCACGTCTCGCGCTCGAACACGCCGCCGTCCTCAATCAGCCGCGCCTGATACGCCGCGTTGTCGAGGACGGTCTCGTCCACGTCGAGCACGACGGCGGGCGGCAGCGCCTCGTAGTCGCCCATCGCGAGTTGCTCAGGCATCGCCGTCCACGTCGGGTCGGCGAGCGCGTCGTCGAGCGTGGCGCGGGCGGCGGCGTAGGCCTGCTGGGTGAGGGCGGCGTACTCGGTCGCCGTCTGCGTCCACAGCACCGCGTGGAGGTTCTCGTTCGCGCCGACGTCCACGACGACCGGACCGACCGGCACCTCCGTCGTGTCGGGCACGGCGATGTCCGTCGGCGCGCAGGCGAGGTTGACGACGAGGAAAGCGGCGAGCAGAGCGGGAGCGCGGAACGGCATCGGGACGAGGGGCAGAGCGAGACGGGAATCGGAGCCGCAGGATAGCACGCGGCGGTCCCGCTGCGCAACGCGGCGCGCCGGGGCGCTACTCTTCTTTCTGCGCGAGCGTCTGCGGCTGTCCCTCCACCATCAGCCCCGTCGTCTCGCCCGCCTCGTTCCGCACGAACACCCACGTCAGGTCCTGATGCCCGAAGTAGAACACGGTCTCCGATGCCGGGAGGAGCGGCTCGCTGCCGCCCGCGCCCTCGGGTTCGAGGTGGAGCCGCCCGTCCTCCAGGGTGATGTGGAGCCGCCCCATCCCCGACGCGTAGACGCCGACGTGCCGGGCGAGCACCTCCGGCGGTACGTCGACGACGCGGCGCGCCTGCGGCAGTTCGTAGGGCTCGCCGTTCCACAGCGCCATCACGGCGGTGAGGATCGCGGTGCGGTGGATGCCGTCGCCCGGCATCACGATCGCGTACGTGGTGTTCGTCCCGCGCTCGCGCCACAGCCCCGACTTCGCCGCCGTGCCCTCGCCGAAGTGGCCGATGAGCGGGCGCGGATCGGCGACGACGAAGCGGCCGAAGCCGTAGCGGCTCTCGGCGTCGCCCGGCAACTCGGGCGGCGTTTCCGCTTCGCGGACGAGGTCGAGCGGCACGAGGGCGCCCGTCCGCCACGCGCGGTCGAACGCGAGCAGGTCCTCGGCCGAGGCGTGCACCGCCGCCCCGTCGCCGCCGGACCAGCCGATCCACCCCGCCTCGCCGGACGACGCGACAGACGCCGTCGTCATCCCCGCCGGCTCGAACACGCGGGCGCGCAGCACCTCGCCAAAGGGCTCGCCCGTGACCGCTTCGAGGAGCGCGCCGAGCACGGCGTAGTTCGCGTTGTCGTAGGCGTACGCCGTGCCCGGCTCGAAGCCCAGCCCCGGCCGGTGCGCGTCGACGAGCGCGAGGAGGTCGGCCGTCGTCACCGTCGCCGACGTGTCGGCATATGCGGTGAGCGTGGTGAGGAAGTGGAGCCCGCTCGTCTGATTCAAGAGGTGGCGGACGGTGATGCCGGCGTATGGCCACGGATCGAGGTAGCCTCCCACGTCGGCGTCGAGGTCGACGCGGCCGTGGGCGACGAGCGAGAGCACGGCGGCAGCCGTCATCGCCTTCGAGACCGACGCGAGGTAGCGCGGCGTCTGCGTCGTGAGCGGCTGCCCGTCGCGGGTGCCGAGGGCTCGTCCGTACACCACCTCACCGTTTTCGGAGATCGCGAGCGCGCCGTCGAAGAGCCCGCCGGCGTGGAGGGCGGCGAGGACGGCGTCGAGCTCGGCGGCGCGGTCCAGCGGCGTTTGCGCCGAGGCGACCGCGCCCAGCGAAACGAGCAGCAGGGCGGCCGATGAGCGAGCGAGCGAGACCATAGACACAGCCATAACGTGATGGAAAAGAGGTCCGTTCTTCAGACTCGACCGCCCGTCCAAAGTTGCCAACGGGCCTCTCACTAACCGATCCTCGTCGGAACAATTAGCCCGCTTCCGATTGCATAGGGGGTTCCACCTACCCACGCCCCCCGTGAGCACCCTCGCCGACCTCATCAAGCAAGACCACTTCGAGTCGCCCGCGCACGAGGCCATCCTCAACGTGATGGTGACGTACCCGTGGATCATGGGCGAACTCTCCGCCGCGATGGCCGAGCACGACCTCACCCCCGCGCAGTACAACGTGCTGCGGATCCTCCGCGGCTGCCACCCCGAACACGCTACCTGTAGCTACATCGGCGAGCGCCTGCTCGACCGGACGCCCGACGTCACGCGCCTGCTCAACCGGCTGCAACGGGCCGGGCTCGTCGACCGCCGCCGCGCCACGCACGACCGCCGCGTCGTCGAGGTGTGGATCACGGACGCGGGCCGCGAGCGCCTCCGCAAGGCCGACCGCCCCGTCGGCGAGGCGGTCGCCAGCATCACCTCGGGGCTCACCGAGGAGGAGCACCGCACGCTGTCGCGCCTGCTCGAGAAGCTCCGCATCGACGCCCTCTGCCCGGCGTAGTCGGCACCGGTCAGCGGGGGTCGCGCTCGGGGGTGAGGGTGGCCGCGTATCGCCGCGCGCCCACGAGCCGTCCGCCACGACGGCCGGGGGCCCGGCGCGAAGCAGGCGTTAGAGTAGCGGTCTCGCAGACGGCTGCGCCCCGACGTCAGGGAGCCCCCGAAGTATCGCCAGGGGGGCCTGTTTGTTTTCGGCCGCACGCCCGCCCCAACCGCACGACCTACAGCGCCGCCGCCCGATCCGAGGACCGAGCGGCGGCGGCATCGTGAGGGAGCCGGTGGTTACGCCGTCACCTCTTCGGTATCCACGGCTTGCGTCTTCGGCTCGACGATCGTCAGCCACTCGTCGTGGTCGGAGCGGCCCTCGACGGCGTCGAGGTAGGCGGCCTGCAGTTCGGCGGTGATCGGGCCGCGGCGGCCTTCGCCGACAGTGATGTGGTCGACCGAGCGGACGGGGGTGACCTCGGCGGCGGTGCCGGTGAAGAACAGCTCGTCGGCGATGTAGAGCGCCTCGCGCGGGATCAGCTTCTCCTCGATCGTGTAGCCGCGCTCCCGCGCCAGCGTGAGCACCGTTTCCCGCGTGATGCCCGGCAGCACGGAGAGGCCGGTCGGCGGCGTGTAGAGCCTGCCGCTCTTGATGACGAAGAGGTTCTCGCCGCTGCCCTCCGAGAGCAGCCCGTCCACGCTGAGCGCGATGCCCTCGGTGAAGCCGTTCTTGATGGCCTCCATCTTGATGAGCGCGGCGTTGAGGTAGTTCGCGCCCGCCTTCGCGAGCGACGGCGTCGTGTTCGGCGCGTTCCGCTGCCACGACGACACCTGCACGTCCACGCCCTGCTCCAGCGCCTCGGGCCCGAGGTACGTCCCCCACTCCCACACCGCCACGACCGACTCGACCGGGTTGTTCAGCGGGTTCACGCCCATCGGCCCGTGCCCGCGGAAGACGACCGGGCGGAGGTAGCACGCCTCGAGCCCGCTCTCGGCGACCGTCTCGACGCACGCCTCGCACAGCTCGTCGAGCGAGTACGGGATCTCCATGCGGTGGATCTTCGCCGAGTCCACGAGCCGTTTCATGTGCTCGCGGAGGCGGAAGATGGCCGGACCCTGCTCGGTCTTGTAACACCGGATCCCCTCGAACACGGAGGAGCCGTAGTGGACGACGTGGGAGAGGACGTGGATGGTCGCGTCTTCGAAGGGGACGAGTTCGCCGTTGAACCAGATCTTGTGCTTCATGAAGCTGAGGTCAGAGGTGAGGGGAGATCAGTCGGATTTGTCCCGGAAGATACTGAAGCCTGGAGGGGCGCAAAGTTCCGGAAGCGCTTCCGGTGACGGTGCGGCGCGGCGTCACAGAATCGTTACCGTCTGCCGCTGGCGAGGCGCCGCGTGGGGGCCGGAGCGGCGGCGTAGCGCGCGATCGTCCACAGAATCTTGGCCGAGGCCTTCGCCGTTCCGGCGAGCGTGCCGGTGATCTTGGACACGCCGATGCGGCGGCGGTACGACACCGGCGCCTCGACGCAGCGGAGCCCCGCCCTCGCGGCTTTGATCTGCATCTCGACGGTCCAACCGTACGTCGTGTCCCGCATCCCGAGCGCGAGGAGGTCGTCGAAGCGGATCGCGCGGAACGGGCCGAGGTCGGTAAACCGGGCGCCCCAGAGCCAGCGCATCAGCGCGCACGCCACGCGGTTGCCCACGAGCGCCTGCGGCAAGAGGGCGCCCGGCTCGCGCTCGCCCGTCATGCGCGAGCCGACGACGAAGTCGGCCTCGCCGCGGCGGATCGGGTCGAGCAGGCGGTCCATCTCATCGGGGTGATCCGAGTAATCGCCGTCGAGGAAGACGACCACGTCGGGGTGCCGCGCCTTCGCGTATTCGATCCCTCGCAGGCACGCCCACCCGTAGCCCTGCCGCTCCTCGCGGAGGACCGTCGCGCCCGCCGCCTGCGCGTTGCGCTCCGTCTCGTCCGTGGACGCGTTGTTGACGACGACGACCTCGCCGACGTGCGCCGGGATGTCGCCGATGACGCGGCCGATCGACCGGGCCTCGTTGAAGGCGGGGATGATAACGAGGACGTGCATGGGCAGGCCAGCTGTCGGTGGATCGAGAAGGCAACGCCACACGCCGCAAGACGGCGCACGCCGCGGAGCGTCAAGCTACGGAGCGCCAAGCTATGGAGCGCCGCGTGCCCCGCGCCTCACGAAACCGTTGCCGTGCCCGGTGCCCAGAACGACGCCGCTCCGGCTCGGCCTGCATCACCTGTCGGGCGCTCCGCCATGCCGGCTGCCTCTTCGATTCCCAAACTGCCCATGAAGCGTTTACTCTCTGAGCTCCGAAGCCCTATACTCTTAGAATGCGTTTATGGATTTCAGGAGAAGGCGAGAGAGGGCGAGAAAGCCGCGCTCAAGGCACGCAAAGCAGGCGATGCGTGAGCATCGGCGATGCAGCGCAACGACGGGGGCAGCTTTTGCGGCCGCTCGCGGGCCTCCGGCATCTTCATAACGGACTCTTACGACCGAAGTCTACCCTCTCGTCGCCCTCGTCCCGACCGCACATGAGCCCCCCGAGCCTCCGAGCGTTCCTGACCGCGTACGCGCTGCTCCTCACCGCCACGATCGCCTGTCCTCGACCTGCGCACGCTCAGGCCGCCGATAGCCTGCGCGCGCTGCTAGAGGACGCCGAGGGCGCCGAGCGCTTCCGCCTCCTCACCGAGCTGGCGGGCGAGTTGCGGGAGAGCGACCCGGAGGCCGCGCTCGCCTACGGCTGGGAGGCCCGCGCCCTCGCCCCGTCCGACGCCGACGGCCGCACGGTGCGCGGGCTGTGGGGCGCGATGGGCTGGGCGCACCGGAGCGCCCGGCAGTACGACTCGTCGCTCGTCTACGCCGGCCGGTGGCAGGCCCTCGCCGAAGCCGCCGGCGACGAGCGCGGGGTCGCCGACGCGCTCCACCTTGAAGGGGCGACCCACCGCTCGCGCCGCGCGTTCGGCGAGGCGATCGCGTCCCTCGAAGAGGCGCAACAGCGCTACGGCGCGCTCGGTCTGGGGGCGCAGCGCGCCAAAGTGCTGAGAGAGCAGGGGCGCGCTCACTTGAGCGCCAGTGACTACGCGCAGGCCCTCGCCGCGCTCGACCGCTCGCGTGCGCTCTATGAGGCAGTCGACGACCGGAGCGGCATGGCCGACGCGCTGTCGAGTACCGCCATCGTGTGGGCCATGCAGGGCGAACTCGAGGAGGCCGCGACCGCCTTCACGCGTGTGCTCGGGATCCGCGAGGAGATCGGTGACGAGAGGCAGATCGCGTCAGCGTTAGGCAACCTCGGTGCCCTCCGCTTCGAGCAGGGGAAGCTGGCCGAGTCCCTCGATCTCCAGCAGCGCGCGCAGGCGCTCCGCGAACGGCGTGGAGACGCGGCCAGCATCGCACACGGGCTCCACAACATCGGCATCGCGCACAACGCCTTGGGCGACCACGCCGCCGGGCTCCGCGTCCTGATGCGCTCGGCCGAGCTCTTCGCGGAGCTCGGCGACGACGTCGGGACCGCGTCGGCGCTCTCGAACGCCGGCAGCACCCACTCGGAGCGCGGGGAGCTGGACCAGGCCCTCACCCTTCAGCGGCGCGCTCTCGCCCTCAGCGAGCGGGCGGATTACCCGGCCGGCGTAGCCCTCGCCCTCCTGCGAATGGGAAACGATTACAATCAGCTAGGGCGCTACGACGAGGCCCTCAACGTGCAGCGCCGCGCGCTCGCGATCCAGGAAGAGCTCGGCAACAACGTGTTCGTCTCCGAAGTGCTCATCGGCCTCGGGTCCACCTACCGAAAGCTGGGAAGGTATGCGGAAGCCTCGGGCGTCCTCACGCGTGCGCTCTCGATAGCGGAGGAGATGGGAGACGGGCGGAGCCAGGCAGCCGTTGCGCTCCAACTCGGCAAGCTCTACCTCGATCAAGAGAGCTTCGACACCGCCCTCACCCACATTGACCAAGCTCTCGGCCAAGCCGAGGAGGACCGCGAACTCGTCCTCGTCCGCGCCGCGCACGAGCAGCGCGCGACGATCCTCGAACGCCAGGGGCGCTACGCCGAGGCGCTCACGGCCTACAAAGCGTACAAGGCCGCCCACGACTCCCTCTTCACGACGGAGAGCGAGACCGTCGCCGCCGAGCTCCAGGCCGAGTTCCGCACAAGCGAGCAGCGCCAGCGCATCGAGCTCTTGGAGCGCGAGCGCGAGGTGCAGCGGCTGTGGGTGGGCGGGCTCGTCGGCGGGCTCGTCCTCCTCGGCCTCCTCGCCGGCCTCGCCGTGAACCGCACCCGGCTGAAGCAGCGGGCCAACGAGGTCCTCACGCGCGCCCGCGACGACCTCGAGGCGGCCCAGGCCCGGCTCCGGGCCGAGAAGCGGACGACCGAGGAGCAGGCCGCCCAGCTCGCCGCGCTCGACGAGGCCAAGAGCCGGTTCTTTGCCAACGTCTCCCACGAGTTCCGCACGCCGCTCACGCTCACGCTCGGCCCGCTCGAAGACCTCCGCGCCGGGCGCCACGGCGCGCTCTCGGACGAGGGCGCCGAGCAGGTCGAGACGGCGCTCCGCAACAGCCGCCGCCTGCTCCGCCTCGTCAACCAGCTCCTCGACGTGGCGAAGCTGGAGTCCGGGCAGACCCGGCTCCGCCTTGCCCCGGGCGACCTCGGCCCGTACGTCCGCGCGCTCGCCGAGCCGTTCGCCGCCGCCGCCGAGCGCCGCGGGATCGCCTTCACCGCCGAGACGCCCCGCGAGGCGGTGCCCGTGCGGTTCGACCCCGACCACCTCGACAAGGCCGTGTCGAACCTGCTCTCGAACGCGCTGAAGTTCACGCCCCCCGCGGGCCTCGTCGCCCTCGCCGTGCGGCGCGAGGGCGACGAGGCCGTCGTCACCGTCCGCGACACGGGGCGGGGGATCGCGCCGGACGAGCTGCGGCACCTCTTCGAGCGGTTCTTCCAGGGCGAGCGGTCGGAGATGCAGCCGGGCACGGGGATCGGCCTCGCCCTCGCCAAAGAGCTCGCCGAGCTCCACGGCGGCACGCTCGCGGCCGAGAGCGAGCTCGGCGTGGGCAGCGTGTTCACGCTCTGCCTCCCCCTCGCCGACACCGGTGACGAGGCCCTCGCCGAAACCGCTGACGGAGCCGAAGCCGGCGACGGCGAGGCGCGTCGGGCAGAACTCGCCGAGCCCGTCGGCGCAGAGGCGGACGCAGCGGGAGCGCCCGGCGGCGACGGCCTGCCTCCCGGCGTCGAGGGCGCCGAGCACGCTCCCGCCGACGCAGACGACCATGACGAAGGCGGGGACGAGGACCAAGGCGGGGACGACCGGACGACGGTCCTCGTCGTCGACGACAACGCCGAGATCCGCGCCTACGTCCGCCGCCACCTCGAGGCCGAGGGCGCTGCCGGCCGCGGCTACCGCGTGGTCGAGGCCGAGGACGGCGAGGCCGCGCTCGCGGCCGTCCGCTCGCGGCTGCCTGACGCCGTCGTGAGCGACGTGATGATGCCGCGCCGCGACGGGTTCGGCCTCCTCGAAGCGCTCCGCGCCGACGCCGAGACCGACTTCGTCCCCGTCGTGCTCCTGACGGCGCGGGCCGAGGCCGAGGATCGGCTGGCGGGACTCGGGCTGGGCGCCGACGACTACCTCACGAAGCCGTTCGACGCGCGCGAGCTCGTCGCCCGCGTGGACAACCTCATCGCGCAGCGGCGGCGCCTCCGCGAGCGCTTCGCGGGGCCCGCCGACGGCGGCCCGGTCGTCCTCCACCCCGGACCCGTGGACGTGACCTCGGCCGACGCCGCGTTTCTCGAAGGCGTCCGCGCCGCCGTCGAGGCCCACCTCGCCGACGAGGACTTCGGCGTGGAGGCCCTCGCCGAAGCCACGGGGCGGAGCCGGTCGAGCCTGCATCAGCGGCTGAGCGCTCTCACGGACGAGAGCCCGAGCGCCCTCCTCCGCCGGATGCGGCTGGAGCGCGGCGCGGCCCTCCTGCGCGAGCGGGCCGGCACCGTCAGCGAGATCGCCTACGCGAGCGGGTTCCGCAGCGTCTCGCACTTCTCGTCGAGCTTCCGCCGCCACTTCGGGCAGACGCCGACGGCGTGGGCCGCCGGGCACGCCGCGGACTCCGCCTAGCGGCAGAGAGCCTACCAACCTGCGTTTCCAGGATGTAGGCGCGGGTTTGGACGAATATGACACCTTTCAGGACGAGGGTGTAACGCGCGGGCGGGGTCCGTTCCCGAGGTTGACGAACGTATCCGGGCCGCGTCCCCGACGGGCGCCCGCCTGTCCCTCCATCTCAACCCGTCCTGTCATGATGATCTTCAACGCGTTCCTCTCCTCGATCGCCGCCCTCCTGCTCCCGGTGCTCTTCGCCGCGCTCGCCCTCGTCAAGAACGACGACCCCGCGCTCGACTTCGACTTCAGCGGCCTCCGCTTCACCATGGCCGACATCGTCGCCGACCTCGAACGGGCCGACTACATCTGCCGCTGAAGGCGCCCCCGCCGACGCGCGGGCAGCGGCTCGCTCGCTGCCTGCGCGTCCTCGAACCCGATGGCCCGGACGAACTCCGGCGCGAGCGTCCATCCCGCCGCGAAGCCTGCCGCCGCGCCGACGTTGCCCACGCCGCCCGTCACCTCGGCCCGCTCGGTGTCTACGATCTCGTAGACCAGCTCCAGATCGAGCAGGGCCAGCCGGTCGCCCCCGGGGTCTTCCGGGTCGATGCCGAGCGTGGTGCGGATGGCCCGCGCGTCGCGCGTGAGCGGGACGAGCACGTCGAACGCGCCGCCGCCGAGCGCGGGTTGGGCCGCGCGGTTGAAGCTGAACCCGATGGGGTCGCCGTCCGCCCCGACCCGCCGCACGCGATAGACGATGCGCACGTTCTCGGGCACGAGCCCGCCCGGCAGCGTGAGCCGCTGGACCACGTCGTCGCCCACCGTCTCCGGCGCGGCGGTCCACAGCGGCGGCTCGGCGGGGATCGCCACGACGGCCGCGCTCGCCGCGCCGGGCGCATCGGGCCGCGCGGCCTCGATCCGGTACATTCGGCCGGGCTCGGGGCGGAAGACGGCGAAGAACGCCGAGCCGAGCGCGCCGTCGTCGCGTCGGAGGAGCGTGTCCCGCCACGACGTCGCCGCGCCCGTCGCCAGATCCGTCGAGGTCACGAGCGCCTCGACCGCGCTGCCCGGCTCGGCCCGGTCGGTGATGGCCTCGACGCGGACGAACTGCGTGTCCCGCCGCGCATCGAGGAAACCGTAGAGCGCGAACGTCTGGTCCGACTCGACGAACGGGTCGAACGCGTCGCCGCACGCGGCGAGCAGCAAGGCGCAGAAAAGCAGGACGGGGGCGAAGCGCACGGGGTCAGTCGAAGGCGACGCGGAGGCCGAGCGAGGGGATCAGCGGGAACTGATCGACGCGGTCGGCGCGGAAGGCGTCGTAATAGAAGAAGTTGGCGCGGTCGGTGGCGTTGATGAGGCTGGCCTGCAGCGTCAGCAGCGCGGCACCAAGTTTGAAGTCGCGCTCGGCCGAGATGTCGAGCCGGTAGTACGTCGGCGTGAGGCCTCGGAACGGGGCGGGCTCGACGAGGAGCGTCGTGGTGCCGTCTTCGGTGAGGAAGCCGCCGCCGGCGTCCGCGGCACCGAGGTCGTCGTAGATGCCGATGATGCGGGTGAACGGGCGACCGGAGGCGAGCTGCCAGCGCGCGGCCAGCCGCCACGGCCCCCGGCTGAACTCGCCGACGAGGCTGACGCGGTGGCGGCGGTCGTGCGGCGGGCGGTACTCCTCGCGCGCGTTGCGGTACGTCGAGGCCGAGAGCCCATAGCTGGCGAAGCCGTAGAGCGACCCGCGCCGCCCTTCGGCTTTGAGGTCGAGCCCGAAGACCTCGCCGTTCGAGCGGACGAGCCCGCGGTCGCCGAGGAGCACCTGCATCGCGTCGAGCTGCTTGGCGTAGCCCTCGGCGCTGAGCTTGAGCCCCCCCGCTCGCGTCTCGACACCCGCAATCGCGTGGAGCGCGCGCGGCGTCGGCTCGCCCTCGGGGATCGACGCCCACGCGAGGAACACGTCGCCGATGTCGCGCTCGTCGGTCAGCCCGACGATCTCCTGCCGGTAGACGCCGAACGCTGTGCTGAGCGTCGTCGCACCGGTCGCGGCCCACGCGGCGCGCAGGCGCGGCTCGACGCTCGTGTTGCGGCGCTGGCTGGGGAAGAACTGCAGCCGCAGCCCGGGCTCGATGCGGAACGCGCCGAGATCCACCGCGGCGTCGACGAAGGCGTTGCCCTCGGTCGTGTTCTCGGCGTTCGGGCGGCGCGTGCGGTCGAAGGCGTAGTCGAACGAGAGCGTCTGCCCGGCGAAGCCGAAGCGGACCTCGGCGTGGTCGTGGAAGTAGGCCAGCCCGAACGACCCGCCGAAGCTTTTCACGTCGGCGTCGCGGGCGGGGCCGCGCTCCGGCTCGAAGCCCGAGCGGTACGCCGCGTAGTTGACCGAGAGGTCGAGCGCGGCGGAGGCGAGCGAGGGCGGGAGGTAGAAAAAGCGCGCCGCGGCAGCCTCGTTCGTCCAGTCGATCCGCGTCGCGTCGCCCGTGGAGCCGCTGATCGTGCCCCGGTCGGTCGTGCGGAGGCCGGAGACCGTAACGAAGGAGGCGGGGCCGGTGAAGAAGTGGATCTTGCCGAAGGCGTCGCCGAAGCGGTACGGGAGGGGCTCGCCGACGAACGGCTCGGCCAGGCGCTCGATCACGGACTCGCGCACGGACACGATGAACGACGCCTCGTCCCGCACGATCGGCCCTTCGACGCGGACGGCCGTCAGGAACGGCGCCACCGACGCCGCCCCGCCGAAGCGCTGCTTGCTGCCGTTGCGCGTCTGCACGTCGATCACCGACGAGATCCGCCCGCCGTAGCGCGCGCCGAAGCCCCCGGCGTAGACGTCGGCCGATTGGACGATCTCGGCGGGGAAGGCGGAGTAGAACCCGACGATGTGGAACGGCTGGAAGAGCCGCATCCCGTCCACGAGCACGAGGTTCTGCGTGGGCGTGCCGCCGCGGACGTAGAGCTGCCCGCCCCGGTCGCCGATGGATGTGATGCTGGGCTGGAGCGTGAGGTAGCTTGCGAGGTCGGCGCTGAGGTCGGGCGCGGGGATCGTGGCGAGGTCGGCGGCGCGGACGCGGACGAGCCCTGCGGGCGCGGCGGTGGGCGGCACGCCCTCGGTCTCGACGGTGACGGCCTCCATCTCGGCCTCGTCCGGCACGAGCGCGATCTCGAGTTCGACGCGGTCACCGAACGAGACGGCGAGCGTGTCGGCGTGGGCGGCGTAGCCGAGGAACGACGCGGCGAGCGTGTAGCGGCCCGGCAGCAGCCCGGCGAGCGCGAAGCGCCCGTCGCGGTCCGTCGCCCGCCCGAGCCGCCGCCCGTCCTCGCTCTCGACGACCACGTTGACGCCAACGAGCGACTCCCCGCTCTCGGCGTCCGTGACGACCCCGCGCACGCTCGCGCGCTGGCCCACCGCAGACGGGGCGAGCAGGACGGCGGCGCAGCCGAGCAGGAGCAGGAGGCGGATTCGAGGCATGCGGAGCACGAATCGAGAAACGGGCCCCAAAGATAGGGTCGCCCGTGGCCCCTGCCCTCCCCCGCAGGGCATCCCGGTGTGCCCTGCGACGGAGGCGGCACAGCGGGCGCCCGTCATCCGCCGACCCGACCTGTCAGAGGCTGACTATGAATGGAGGAAGGAGCGAGAACGAGCGCCAGGCGACCGAGACGAGGCGCGCGAAGCAGCCGATGCGGTGCATCGGCGATGCAGCGCAACGCTGGATCGGGCGGCTGGAGCCGTTCGCAGCCCTTCACTTTGCATTCGTAGTCAGCCTCTCATTGCGAGAAGCGCAGCGACGAAGCAATCTCCCCGCATCAGCAGACCGACTGATCTCGACCAACGCCGTACGTCTGAGGAGACGGGCTGCGCCGAGCCCTTCGGGGTTGCCGCACCGGCCCTCACTGCGTCAGTCGGCAGCGAGGGCGGCGAGGGCGTCGCCGGTGAGCCGCATCGTGGTCCAGCCGTCGAGCGGGTTCGCGCCGAGGCGTTCGTAAAACCCGATGGCGGGCGCGTTCCAGTCGAGCACGGCCCACTCCATCCGCACGCCCCCGCGTCGCACGGTTTCGGCCGCGACGGCTCGCACGAGGGCTAGCCCGATCCCCCGCCTCCGGTGCTCGGGCCGCACGAAGAGGTCTTCGAGGTGGAGCCCCCAGTTCGTGTTGAACGTGGAGTAGACCG
>CAYTJT010000062.1:0-1799 GCA_964438105.1 uncultured Rhodothermales bacterium
CGCCGCGCTCGCCGCCGCCGCCGAGGCGGCGCGCGAGGGGATGGAGGCGACGACGCCGCTCGTGGCGCGGAAGGGCCGTGCCAGCTACCTCGGCGAGCGCAGCGCCGGCCACCAGGACCCCGGCGCCACCTCGACCTACTACCTCTTCCAGACGGCCGCCGACGCCCTCGCGTAGCGCCGGCCTTCCACGGCGCCCCGCATGGTCAGCCTCGTCCTCGTCTCGCACAGCCTCGCCCTCGCCGAGAGCGTCCGCGCGTTCGTGCGCGAGATGGCGGATGAGGCCGTCCGGATCGCCGTCGCGGCCGGCACCGGTGACGACGGCACAGACTTCGGGACGGACGCCCTCGCCATCAAAGAGGCCATCGAGTCCGTGCCGGGCGACGACGGCGTGCTCGTGCTCGTGGACGTCGGCAGCGCCATCTTGAGCACGGAGATGGCGCTGGAGTTCCTCGACGAGGAGCAGCGCGCGGCTGTGCGGCTGTGCCCGGCGCCGTTCGTCGAGGGCGCCCTCGCGGCGGCCGTGCAGGCCGGATTGGGAAGCTCGCTCGACGCCGTCTGCCGGGAGGCGCGGTCGGCCCTCAGCCAGAAGGCGCAGCACCTCGGCGAGATGCCGGAGGACAGGGCTGAGTCCGACGCGGCCGAGCCGGAGCCACCGTCGGAATCCGCAGGCGAGGCCGTCACGGCGCGCGTCACCGTACGCAACGCGCACGGCCTCCACGCCCGCCCCGCGGCCCGCTTCGTCCGCGCCGCCGGATCGTTCGAGGCCGACGTGACCGTGGCGAACCGCTCGAACGGGCGCGGTCCCGTTTCGGCCCGCAGCATCACGGGCGTCGCCACGCTCGGGGCCGTGGGCGGCCACGAGGTCGAGCTCTCGGCGCGGGGGCCGGAGGCCGAGACCGCCGTGGCGCACCTCCGACACCTGATCGAGAGCGGATTCGGCGAGACGGACGAGCCCGAAGCGGCCCCGCCGTCCGCGCCCGAACCGAGCCCGCCGTCCGCCCCCGAACCCGCCACCGAGCCGGGAGCGCTGACCGGCGTGCCCGTCTCGCCGGGCTTCGCCGTGGCGCCCGTCTTTCACTTCCGCGACGAGCTGCCGTCCGTACCGGAGGACGCCGACGCGGCACCCGAGACCGCATGGGAGCAACTCAGCACGGCCCTCACCGCCGAGCGCGACGCGCTCGAACACAGCGACGGTCCCGCTTCCGATACCGGCCCCGCCTCCGATCCCGGCGCGGCGTGGGCCGAGGCGCAGGCGATGCTGCTGGACGACCCCGACCTGCTCGACCGCGCCCGCCAGCGCGTGTTCGACGGTGGGGCTCACCCGGCGCGGGCGTGGCTGGACGCGACCGAGGCCGTGGCCGCCGCCTACGAATCGCTGGACGACGCGTACCAACAACAACGCGCCGCCGACGCCCGCGACGCCGGCCGCCGCATCGCCCGCCGCCTCCTCGGCACCGCCGAGGCCACGCTGCCGACGACGCCCCACGTGCTCGTCGCCGCCGACCTCCCCCCGACCGCCGTGACGCGGCTTCAACGCGAGCACACGCGCGCCATCGTGTGCGCCCACGGCAGCGCGCTCGCGCACAGCGCCATCCTGCTGCGGGCGCAGGGCACGCCCGCTGTCTTCGGTGCCGGCGAGGCCGTGCTCGCCCTGGAAGCCGACTCGCCCCTCGGCGTCGATGCCGTCGCGGGACGCCTCTACCCCGACCCGTCCGAAACGCTCGTCGAGGAGCTGTCGGACGCCGCCGGGCTCGACGAGGTTGCCCGCGCCGCCATCGGCGCGCGCGCCGCCGCATGGG
>CAYTJT010000062.1:1809-13724 GCA_964438105.1 uncultured Rhodothermales bacterium
CGAGGAGCTGGAGGGCAAGCGCGACGCGCGGGCCGCCCGCGACGCCCGCCTCCGCGAGCGCGCCGACGAACCAGCCGTCACGCCCGACGGCGTCACCGTCGAGGTCGCCGCGAACGTGAGCAGCGCCGCTGACGCGGCCGAGGCCGCTCGCCACGGCGCCGACGGCGTCGGGCTGTTGCGGACCGAGGTCCTCTTCGGGCAGCACGACGCGCTGCCGGACGAGGCGGCCCAGACCGCTGCCCTCGCCGAGATCGCCGGGGCGCTCGGGGAACGCCCGCTCACGGTGCGGGCGTTCGACGTGGGCGGAGACAAGCCGCTGCCCTACCTCGTCCCGCCGTCCGAGGAGGCGAACCCGTTTCTCGGCGTGCGCGGCATCCGCCTGTTGCTGCGCCACCCCGACGTGCTGCGGACCCAACTCCGGGCCGTGCTGCGCGTGGCAGCGGACCACCCGTTACGGCTGATGTTTCCCATGATCGCCACGCCGGACGAGTTGCGCGAGGCGAAATCTCACCTCGATGCCGCACGCGACGCGCTGGGAGAGGCGGGCGTCGCGCACGGCTGGCCGATCCCCGTCGGAATCATGGTCGAGACGCCGTCGTGCGCGCTCGTGGCGCCGCGCCTCGCGCCCGACGTGGACTTCCTCAGCGTCGGCACGAACGACCTCACGCAGTACACGATGGCGGCCGACCGCGGGAACGCGGCCCTCCACGCCCTCGCCGATCCGCTCCACCCGGCCGTGCTCCACCTCATCCGGCACGCGGCCGAGGCCGGGCGCGAAGCAGACGTGTGGACGGGCGTCTGCGGCGAGGCCGCCGCCGACGCGCTCGCCGTGCCGGTGCTGCTCGGCCTCGGCGTGACGGAGCTGAGCGTGCCACCGCGCGCCGTGCCGCGCGTAAAAGCCCTCGTACGGGCCTGCTCCACGGAGGACGCCACCGCGCTCGCTCGCGATGCCCTCGCCACCGAAGACGCCGCCGCCGTGCGCCGCCTCAGCACCTCGTTCCTCCAGACGCACGCGCCCGACCTCCTCGACGCCGCGGCGTGACGCGCCCCGCCCATCTCACCCCATCCCCGACCGACATGGCCTCCGACTCGCCCGCCCGCCTCCCCGCCAGCCGCTTTAAGACGCTCGAGCAGTTCATCCTCGAACAGCAGGACCGTACGCCCGTCGCGACGGGCACGTTCTCCCGGCTGATTCGCGACCTCTCGATCGCCTCCAAGGTCGTCAACTCGTACATCCGCCGCGCCGGGCTCCTCGACGTGCTCGGCGAGTCGGGCGAGGTGAACGTGCAGGACGAGGTACAGCAGAAGCTCGACGCGATCGCCCACGCCGAGTTCGTCGAAGCGCTGCGGCTCGGCGGCGAGTCGTGCCTCGTCGTCTCGGAGGAGGCCGACGAGATCGTCTCGTTCGCGCCCGAGCGCCGCCACGGCGAGTACATCGTCCTCATCGACCCCCTCGACGGCTCCTCGAACATCGACGTCAACGTCTCGGTCGGGACGATCTTCTCGGTCTACCGGCTGCCCGAGGGGATGGAGCCGGGAAAGGACGCCGCGCTCCAGCCGGGCGCGGAGCAGGTCGCCGCGGGGTACGTGATCTACGGCTCGTCGACGATGTTCGTCTTCACCTCGGGCGACGGCGTCAACGGCTTCACGCTCGACCCCGCCGTGGGCGAGTTCATGCTCTCGCACCCGGACCTCACGATCCCCTCGTGGGGCCGGTTCTACTCCATCGACGAGGGCAACTCCGCCGCGTTCGACCAGGGGCTGGAGAACTACCTCCGCTGGCTGGAATACGGCCAGCGAGAGCCCTCGACGTACAAGACGCGCTACATCGGCTCGTTCATCACTGACTTCCACCGCAACCTGCTCAAGGGCGGGATCTACATCTACCCCGCGACGGCGGTCTACCCCGAGGGCAAGCTCCGGCTGATGTACGAGGCCAACCCGATGGCCTTCATCGTGGAGCAGGCCGGCGGGCGCGCCTCCGACGGCGAGCGCCGCATCCTCGACATCCAGCCCGACGCCCTCCACCAGCGCTCGGCCCTCTACATCGGCAGCACGGAGATGGTGGACCGCGCCGAGGCCTTCCTCCGCGGCGACGCCGACGCCACCCGCCTCGACTGAGCGTCACGTTAACAGGACGGCGAGATAGGCGACGTAGCACCCGAGGAGCAGCCCGCCCTCCCACCGCGCGAGCTGGAACCCGCTCCGCATCAGCGGCACGAGTAGCAATGTCAGAAACAGCATCGCGCCGAGGTCGAAGAGCGCGACGCCGCCGCGCTCCAGCGGGGTCACGAGCGCGGCGACGCCGAGGATGCCGAGCACGTTGAAGACGTTCGAGCCGATGACGTTGCCCACGGCGATGTCGCCCTCGCCTCGGAGCGCGGCGACGACGGTCGTCGCGAGTTCGGGCAGGCTCGTCCCAATAGCGATGACGGTCAGCCCGATGACGGCTTCGCTCAGCCCCGCCGCTTCGGCGATCGCGACGGCGCCCGTCACCAGCAGCTGCGCGCCGACGACGAGGAGCACGAGCCCGGCGAGCGCCCACGCCGCGTCGCGCGCCCACGAGCCGGTCGGCGTCGGGAGGGCGTCGGCGAGGTCGGCCTGCACGGCGGCCCGTTCGCGCCGGCTCTGCCAGACGTTGAAGCCGGTGTACCCGACGAGCCCGGCGGTGAGCAGCGCGCCGTCGGCGCGGCTCAGCACGCCGTCGTAGAGCAGCCCGACGAGCAGCACGGAGACGCCGACGAGGAGCGGCACGTCGAGCCGGAGGAGCTGGGTCTTGACGGGGGCGGGCCGGATCAGCACCGAGAGCCCGAGGATCAGCGCCGTGTTGACGATGTTCGAGCCGACGACGTTGCCCACGGCCAGGCCGCCGCGCCCCCCCAGCGCGCTGCCGACGCTGACGACGAGCTCCGGCGCGCTCGTCCCGAACGCGACGACGGTGAGCCCGACGACGAGCGGCGTCAGGCCGAAACGGAGCGCCAGCGAGGCGGCCCCATGAACCAGCCGCTCGGCGCCGAAGTAGAGCACCACGAGGCCACTGCCGAGGGCGAGGAAGTTGAGCAGCATGCGCGTCGCAGCATCGAAGGGGAACAGCAAACTCAGAACGCGAACTGGAGTTGCAGCACGACGAGGTGCACGGTCCGCCCCTCCTCGGGGAGCGCGTTCGTGTAGGCGAGCGTGACGCGCTCGCGCCCGTACGGCAACCCCCGCCGCGCGCTCGGGCTGTAGCTGAGACCGGCGGTGACGTAGTCGCCCTCGAAGTCGTCGAGGGCGGCGTAGAGACGTTCGTAGCGGGCGAAGAACTCGCCGTGGCCGAGCACGCGCGCCGCGCCGAGCGCCGAGCCGCCGACCGTGTGCTGGGCGTCGCGGCGGACGCCCTCGCGCTGGATCGACTCGAAGCGGATGCCGATGACGTCGGCCTTGAAGCGGACGGGCTGGCTGCCGGGGTCGGCGCCCCAGTAGAGGTGCCCGGAGTAGCTGACGTAGCGCCGCCCGAGGTCCGTTCCTTCCGGCGCCGTGTTCGGGTTGCGCGAGCCGTTGTAGCCGACGAACCCGCCGACTTCGAGGCCGGGCGTAGCGGCGGGCGCGAGGTTGACGTAGGCGCTGGCGGCGAGGTCGCGGAACGTCGGGCCGTCCTGGAACCCGAGGACGGTCTCGCGGAAGTCGCCCTCGGCCCGGTCGAAGCTGCCGCCGCCGTTGTGGAGGAAGAGCTCGGCCGTCGCGCCGCCCGCGCTGTAGCGCGCCGAAAGGCCAAAGTCGCGCCCGCGCGCGCCGATCGTGCTCGCCACCCACGTGTCGGCGATCGCCGGGCGGTCCACGGCGTCGATCCGGGTCATGAACGTGAAGACGTAGGCCCGAGGCTGCGCGCCGGGGAGGTAGCCCGCGCGGAAGCGGAGCGACGGCGTCGGCTCGTAGAACGCATAGAGGTCGATGCTGGCGAGGCGACCGCTGGCGAGGTCCACGTCGTAGCGCGCACCGTAAGTCGAGCCGAAATATGCGATCGCCCGGAAGCGCGCGCGCCGCACGCCGAAGCCCGCGCGCTCCTCCTCGCCGTCCGCGGCTACGCCGTAGCTCACGCGGGGCTGGAGCGCGCCGCCGAACTGCAGCCGCCCGCCGGGGATGCTCACCTCCACGCTCCCCGGCTCGTGCTGGGACTGGGCGGCGGGCACGACCCACAGACCGCCCACCGCCACGGCGATCCCCACCGCCCATCCTCCGATCCTTCCGACCATCGATTGCAGACGGGGGGCACCGGCGAGCAGAGACATGACAGACGGGCAAAAAAGAAGGGCGAGGGAGCGGCCACAAACTACGACCGTGCCCCCTCGCCCTTCCCGACCTTACAGCCTTACTCGCCCTGCGCGAGGGAGAACCCCGGCTTGCCATCGAAGGTGTAGAGGTTCTCCGTCTTGATCACGTCGAAGCCCGCCTTCGTCAGCCGCCGCAGCAGGTCCACGGTCTGCTCCGGCCGCACCGTGTCGTCGGTCGCGACGAAGCGGCAGCGCCAGTGGTCGGTCCAGAAGGTCTCGGGGAGGCCGTCGGGGAAGACCTTCACGCCACGGTTCGTGATGAGCTTGAGGCCCAGCCCGTTGCCGCCCTGCTCCCGCAGCCGCGAGCCGAGGACATCCGGGTTCCGCCCGGCCTCGTCCCAGTCGAGGAAGACGTCGATGCCGACGAGCGTCTTCGGCCGGCGCGGCGTTGGCTCCACCTCGACGTGGATGCCTGCGCCCGAGTAGTGGACGGGCTCAAGGTCGCGCGGCTCCTCGCCGAGGCGGTCGATCACGGCGTCCGTGAAGTGGTCGGTCGAGACGAGCTCGGCGCTGTGGTTGGGGCGGTAGATGTCGGCTGTGTGGAGCCCGGCCTCGAGCGTCGCGAGCCACGCGTTCTTGACGCGCTCCGCGACGCGGGGCTGCCCGACGTGGACGAGCATCATCACGGCCCCGCGCAGCAGCCCGGACGGGTTCGCCACGCCGCGCCCGGCGATGTCCGGCGCCGAGCCGTGGATCGCTTCGAACATCGCGAAGTCCGTCCCCACGTTCGCCGAGCCCGCGAGCCCGACCGAACCCGACGCTTCGGCCGCGATGTCGGAGATGATGTCGCCGTAGAGGTTCGGCGCGACGACGACGTCGAGCGTCTCGGAGCGCGCCGCCACGAGCGCCGCGCCGATGTCGATGATCCGGTGGTCGGCCTCGATCTCGGGGTACTCCGGCGCGATCTCGTCGAAGACGCGGTGGAAGAGCCCGTCGGTGAGCTTCATGATGTTGTCCTTCGTCATGCACGTCACCTTCCGGCGGCCGTGCGCGCGGGCGTACTCGAAGGCGTATCGGACGATGGCCTCGCAACCGGGCCGCGTGATGAGCTTGAGCGTCTGCGTGACCTCGGTCGTCTGCCGGTGCTCGATGCCCGCGTAGGTGTCCTCCTCGTTCTCGCGGATGATGACGAGGTCCATCCGCGGCTGCGCCGCCGCGACGAACGGGCTGTAGCTCTTGCACGGGCGGACGTTCGCGAACATCCCGAGCGACTTGCGGAGCGTGACGTTGAGGCTCTTGTAGCCGCCGCCCTGCGGCGTCGTGATCGGCGCTTTGAGGAAGACGCGGTTCTGCCGGAGCACGTCCCACGTCTCGGGCGCGATGCCGGAGGTGTGGCCCTGCCGGTAGACGCTCTCGCCGATCTCGACGACGTCGTAGCGAAGCGGCGCCCCGGCGGCGTCGAGGATGCGCAGCGTCGACTCCATGATCTCGGGGCCGATGCCGTCGCCGTACGCGACGGCGACGGGGATCGGCGCGTCGGGGGAAGCCGACTCCGGCTCGGGCAGCGTGAGGGTGTCGTCGGCGCGGCCGTTCGAAAGGTCGATCATAGGTTGGGAAGGTTGGAGGGTGGACATAAAAAAGGCCGGCGCACGACCTGAGTCGCGTGCCGGCCTACGATCTTCGCGTCCGGTCCGGGACCGTGCGCGCAGCTAGTGTGCCGTCTGGAATGTGGCGCTCGGAGGTCGGACCCGCCGGGGGCGCTTCCTCCTTCCGAACGAGGGGCTAACCCTCGTCGAAGAGCGGCTGTTCCAACTCGAACACAAAAACGCGCTCGCCCGTCCGCGTGCTGATGTCGGTGTGCATCGATACGACCGGCACCCCCGTCTCCGCTTCGACGAAGCGGGCGAGCGCGTCGGACGAGCCCTCGACCAGGCGCGAGCGCACCTGCTTGATGAGCTCGGCGCCGCCGGGTTCGAGGCTGAGCTGCTGCTCGGCCGCGCTCAGGATCCCCTTCAGCCGTACGAGGACGAGGTCCTGCACGATGAAGGTGCGGGCTTCCCGGGGCCCTCGCCCCAGGAAGTCCCGCTCGAACTGCGTGAGCGCGGCCGTCACAGCGGCCTCGATCTGCCCTTTCGTTCGGGTGTCGGACATGGCTCGGTCCGGGGCGGGGGATCGGGGTTACTCGACCTCGGTCATGGCGTCGTAGAACGTCACCTCGCCCGTCGCCACGTCGTGCATGGCGCCGACGACGATGAGGTCGCCCGCCTCGACGAGGCCGGCCATCACCGAGCTACGCTCGAGGATGTCCTCCACGGTCCGCTCGACGTTGTGCTCGGCTACGGCCTGCACGAACGTGGGGTTGGACGAGGTGTAGGGGCCGGGCACGTCGTCGCGGACGGCGTAGACCGCCGGGGCGATGTGCGCGAGCGTGTGCGTGAGGTTGCCGAGTTCGACGTTGTCACAGGCGCCCTTCACCGCACCGCAGGAGGTGTGGCCGAGCACGACGACAACCTTGGAGCCAGCCACGGCCGTGGCGAACTCCATGCTGCCGAGGATGTCAGTGTTCTCGAAGTTCCCCGCGATGCGCGGGGCGAAGAGGTCGCCGATGCCCTGGTCGAAGACGAGCTCCGGCGGGACGCGGCTGTCGATGCAGCCGAGCACGACGGCGAAGGGGTACTGCCCGCCCGCCGTCTGCGCCACCTGCGCCATGTAGTCGCGGTCGAGCATCTGGCCGCTGACGAAGCGCTCGTTGCCCTCCTTGAGGAGTTCGAGCGCCGCCATGGGCGTGAGGGCGGCCTGCGATTCGGCCGTCTGCGTCATGGCCTCGGCGGCATCCGGTACGTCCACCTGAGCCGAGGCCGGCACCGCGAAGAGCATCACGGCGAAAGCCAGTGCGAATGGGGAAAGGGAGTAGCGCATGGTAGGAAGGGTTGTGTGGTTGGGGATGAGTGGTTGAGCGTAGTGCGAGCGGTCAGCCCGCACCGAGAGCCGGCGGAGCCGGGGTGTCGTGTCGAGAGGGACTAGTCACTCGTGAGATCGAGCGGGATGACGGTGCCGTCCGCCCTGACGATCTCGTCGGCGTAGACCTCCGGGCGGAAGGCCCCGACGAGGTCGTCGTCTACGATGCCGCGCACGCGCACGCGCTCGCCGACCTCAACGGGGACGCGGTTGCGCCAGCCGATGTAGACGCGGATGCTGCCCGTCTCGTCTTCGATGCGGAACTCGTCTTCGTCGAGGATGCGCGTGACGGTGCCCTGGAGGCGCACGGACGCGCCGGGACGCACGTCCGCGATGTTCGTAACGTCTCCGGCCGGAGCCGCTGCCCCGGACGGCGGCGCGTCGGCCACGGGCGTCACCTCAGGCGGCGACTCCGGCTCGGCGCAGCCGGGCAGCGCGACCAGGCACATCGCCAGTCCCATCGCGGTGAGGGTCGAGAATACACGTATGCGGTCGGTAAGAGCGTTCATGGAATCGTTCGCAGGAGTTCACGGGGCGGGAGCTGCGGCGTAGTCGGGAGGCGGAGGCGCCTCGGCGTCGGGCGCGCGGAAGAGCGCGAGCACGCGGCGCTCCATCCGGTGCTTGAGGTCGGCGCGGAGCGCGTCGGGGCCGTCGTCGAGGTACATCGCGTGGACGTAGAGCGTCCGGCGGTCCTCCGAGACGTCGAGCGAGAGCGTGCCGGGCGTGAGCGAGATGAGGTTGGCGAGCACGGTGATCTCCGTGTCCGTCCGCGCGTCGAGCGGCACGGCGACGATGCCGGGCTCGGCGCGGAGGCGCGGCGTGAGCACGTCGTAGGCGACGCGCACGCTCGACAGGATCAGCTCCCACACGTAGTAGATCGCGAACGCGATCCCGCGCCACACCCCGGCGTAGTAGCGCGACGGCCCGAACGCAGGCCGCGCGAGGAGCAGCACGACGTAGCCCAGCACGAACCCCGCCACGAGCGTCGCGGCATCGAACGTTCCGCTGACCGCGCCCCACAGCAGGGCGAGCAGGATGTTGAGGAGGAAGAGCTTCATGGCGCGTCGAGGGGCAGAGCGTCAGGGGCCGAGCACGGCGGCGATGTACGCCGAGGGGTCGAGGAGGTCGGCGGCGGCGGCCGTCGCGAACGCGAAGAACGGCTCGGCCCACAGCCCGATGAGGAGGGTGAGCAGGGCGAGCACCACGACGGGGCTCGCCATCAGCACGACGCCGCCGCGCGCGGGCGCCGGGGCGAGGCCCTCGGCTAACGGCTTCCAAAAAGCGCCGTTCCAGATCTTCGTCATCGAGAACAGCGTCAGCAACCCGACCACGAGCGCGACGCCGACGATCACGTAGGCCCCGGCGTCGAACCCGGCTTTGATCAGGATCAGCTTGGCCCAGAACCCGGAGAGCGGCGGGAAGCCTGCGAGCGAGAACGCCGGGACGAGGAAGAGCACGGCCAGCCACGGGTGCGCCCGGTAGAGCCCGCCGAGGTTCTTCAGCTCGAACGAGCCCACGAGCCGCTCGGCGAGCCCGGCTACCAAGAACAGGTTCGCCTTGACGATGATGTGGTGGACGATGTAAAACACGGCGCCGACGAGCGCGAGCGGGGTGAACAGCGCCAGCCCCATCACCATGTAGCCGATCTGGCTGACGATGTGGAACGAGAGGATCTTCCGCACGTCCGACTGCGCCGCCGCGCCGAGCACGCCCGTCACCATCGTCAGCCCGGCCACCCACAGCAGGAGCGTGTGCGTCCACGCGACGTCCTGCGTGAAAAGCAGCGTGAATACGCGGATCAGCGCGTACACCCCGACCTTCGTCAAGAGCCCCGCGAACACG
Source organism: uncultured Rhodothermales bacterium (assembly GCA_964438105.1). Taxonomy (GTDB): domain Bacteria; phylum Bacteroidota; class Rhodothermia; order Rhodothermales; family JANQRZ01; genus JBBSMX01. Next base: position 10,860 of record CAYTJT010000062.1, read on the forward strand.
GCGGCCACGGCGATCGGCGGGGTGTGGTACGAGGCGGGCAGCCAGAAGAAGAGCGGGAAGACGGCGGCCTTGATCCCGAACGCGATCATGAACAGCATCGAGATCGCGGTCACGAGGCCGGGCGACTCCGTCTCGGCGAGCCGGACCGCGAGGTCGGCGAGGTTGAGCGTGCCGCCGATCCCGTAGAGCAGCCCGACGGCCGCGAGGAAGCACATCGACCCGACGAGGTTGACGGCGACGTACACCACCGCGCCGCGCACCTGCCCGCGCTCGTTGCCGAGCACGAGGAGCACGAACGACGCGATGAGCAAGACCTCGAACCAGACGTAGAGGTTGAAGAGGTCGCCCGTGAGGAACGCGCCGCAGACGCCCATCAGCAGGACGTGGTAGAGCGGGTGGTAGTGGAACCGCTCGCGCGCCTCGTCCACGGCGGCGAGCGCGTAGACCGCCGCCGCGAGCCCGATGATCGCCGTGATCAGCACCATCACCGCGCCGAGCAGGTCGGCGACGAGGGTGATCCCGAACGGCGCCGCCCACGACCCGACCTGCAACGCCTGCACGCCGCCGCTCCACACGCCCGCCATCAGCGCGCCGGCGGCGGCGAGGAGCGCGCCCGCGCCCGTCACGCTGACCACGCGCTGCGCGCGCACCGACGCCCGCAGCAGGAGCGCGAGCACCGCCGTCGCGAGCGGGATCAGGATGGGGAGGATGAGCAGCCAGGTCATCGGGCGGAGGGTTCGGGACGCCGCTCGGCGCCGTTGTCGGTCGGGGGCTGTGCGATCTCAGCCATCGCTTCCGTCGAGGTGGCAGGCGGCTCGGCGGCCTCGTCGTCCATCTCGTCCGTATCGACGGTGCCGAGCGTGACGAAGCTGCGGTAGGCGAGCACGAGCGCGAACGAGACGAGCCCGAACCCGATCACGATCGCCGTGAGCACGAGCGCCTGCGGGAGCGGGTTCGCCACGGCGGCGACGGGCACCTCGGCCCCAGCGGGCACGAGCGGCGGGGCGAGCCGCGCCACGCGGCCCATCGCGAAGACGAGCACGTTGACCGCGTTCGAGAGCAGGATGAGGCCGAAGATCATGCGCAGCAGGTTCCGCCGCAGGACGAGGTAGACCCCGGCCGCGAAGAGCACCCCAGCGAGGAGAACGAGGAGCACCTGCATCGGCTACGCCCCCTCCTCGGCCGGTTGCGCCCGCTCGTCGGGCACCCGGTCCGGCACCCGGTCGGGCACGCGGTCGGGCGCCCGGTCGGGCGCTCGTCCCGGCGCGCGCTCCAGCGCGAGGACGATCGTGAGCGTGAACCCGACGACGACGAGGAAGACGCCGATGTCGAACAGCAGCGGTGTCCCGAGCTTGAGCGGCTCGGCCGCCGCGCCGAGCGTGAGCGAGACCCACTGCCCGGTGAGGAAGGCCTCGTTCGCGAACACGGCGAACAGCCCGCTGAGGAGCGCGAGCCCGAGCCCGACGCCGAGCAGGTCGCGCGGGGCGACGCGGAGGAGCCGGCGCATCGCCGCCTCGCCGAAGGCCATGAGGTAGAGCACGAACGCCGCCGCCGCCACCAGCCCGCCGATGAAGCCGCCGCCGGGCTCGTTGTGGCCCCGCCACAGCAGGAAGAGCGCCGTGAGGAAGAGGAGGGTAATGAGGAAGCGCGTCGCCGTGCGGAGGATGAGCGAGCCGCCGACGTCGAGGCGCGGCAGCACGGGCGCCGCCCCGGCGCGGACGAGCACGTACGCCCCGAGCGCCGCGACGGCCAGGACGGTGATCTCCCCGAGCGTATCGAGCGCGCGGAAGTCGACGAGGATGACGTTGACGAGATTCCGCCCGAACCCGTCGGGCACGCTCCGCGCGGCGTAGAACTCGGACACCCCAGCGTCGAACGGCGTGGCGACGACGGCGAGCCCGAGCGCCGTCACGACGACGCCCGCGCCGAGGGCGAGCAGCGCGCTCGCCCCGCGCGAGAACATCGGCTCCGACCGCTCCTCCCTGAGCGTCGGGAGGTGGCGCAGCACGAGCAGGATGATGACCACGATGAGGGTCTCGACGAGCAGCTGCGTCATCGCGAGGTCCGGCGCGCCGAGGCCGAGGAAGAGCAGCGCCACGCTGAACCCGACCACGCCGAGCGCCGCGACGGCCAGCATCCGCGACCACGCCCCGGTCGTTACGAGCGCGCCCATGACGACGAGGAGCGCGAGCGCCCACTCGTGCGGGAGCACCTCGCTCCAGGCCATCGCGACGCCGAAGCCCTCGTGGCGGAGGAGCAGCGCCGCGCCGGGAAGCACGACGACGAGCCCGAGCAGCCAGACGAGGTAGCCGCGGAGGCTGCCGTTCTGCAGCAGCCGCGTCTGCCACCCCGCGAACGCGAGCACGCCGTCGAGTCCGCGTTCGTACCCGCGCTCCGGCCCGATCCGCGTCAGCCCGTCGAGGCGGGCGAGCGCGCCGCGCACGCGGTCCCACTGCCAGTAGGTCAGCACGCCGATGGCGACCGTGACGATGCTGAGGTAGAGCGCCGTGCCCAGCCCGTACCACAGCGCGAGCTTGATCTCCACCGCGTAGCCGAGCGTCGCCGTGACGGCGCTGTCGACGAGCGTCGCCGGGAGGAACATCGGGAAGAGGCCGGCCAGCAACCCCGCCACCGCCAGCACGAGCGGGCCGAGCCACATCGACGCCGGGGCCTCGTGCGGCGCCTTCGGCGTGTCCCGCCTCGCGCCGAAGAACGGCCGGAGCACGAGCACGCCCGCCGCCGCGACCGTGAGCGCGTTCGCGAGCACGGCCACGCCGGGGAGGATCACGTCGGCGCTCTCGAAGCCCAGCTTCGCCTTGTACGTCAGCTCCTTCCCGACGAACCCGAAGAGCGGCGGGAGCCCGG
>CAYTJT010000063.1:0-13308 GCA_964438105.1 uncultured Rhodothermales bacterium
GTTCGTCCGCCTCTCCATCGCTGAGTTCGGCCTCTGAACTAGCACCACTGGTTATAAAATCCCAGCCCCTCGCTATCTCCTCGGCCAAGGTCACCATTTTGTCGAACTGCCTCCTATCGAGGTCGGGTTCGAAGTCGCGATCGACTTTGCCGTACTCGAAGGGCATCGCCGACATGCTCCTATCCACGATGAACCTCGAGAGGCGACCTCCGAACCTGCCCCTGTAGATCTTAACCATTTCCACTCTGCCGTGAAAACAGAACATCTTGTAGTCGTCAGGCACCCCCGCCCCGTTGGAGACGTGCTCCTCTAAGAACGCCTTGTTCTCCACTCCTTTGTACCCCCACTCCACGCCTCGCGACCCGTGCTCGGTGCGCAGCATACGGTCTATCTCCTCCCTTATGCGCTCTTCGTCTACGTTGCCCCTTTCGACGAAGATGACATCTTTCCATCCGGCATTCGACTTTATCACGCCCACCCCTTCTATGTCTTCTGCCGCGAACTCGCCGGCCTCCCCGTACACCTTCAACGTTCGTGGCGTAAAGCCCGGTCCGACGCGGTCTCTCACGTAATCTTTGACCCGCAGCTTATCGCATACCACGTTGTATACAGGCTGCCTGTCGAACAGCTTTCTACGGGCTATTTTCTCATTGAACGTCCGGGGCATTAGCAGATTAGGGTAGTTGCCGAACCGCTCCTTGTAGAGCCGCATGACCTGTCTCAGGTCTCGCATCCACTCATACGCACCGCGTACAACGGGTACACGACGTACAACGGGTACAAACCACCGTTTCCCGCTTAGAGTCGAATTTTCCATTTGCGAACGCCTGAAATCAACGGCACCGGACGGAGAGCTTTTTCGCGGATTCAGATGCCCCTCACCGATGGGACTGCTCCCTGAAAGAAGACGAGTTGGCGGGGTGGTCGTGCACTCGCGAAGAGCAAGAGCCTGGGAGACGGACCATGCCGAGCGTTCTAAGACTGCCTCGAACGAGTCGCTGACTGCCTGGTCTCATCGGTCTATCCCTTCTTGAGAGGTCAGGGCGAGTTCCAACGCAGACACTGGGGTCGAGTCGTGAGGCGCGCAGCGGTGCGGTCGCCCTCTTCACTTGGCGTATTAAGCTTGCGTTAAGCATCGGTTCCGCACGCACGTCCCGCCGCGCGATCGTTAGCCTCAACCCTCGGTCACACGCCCCCTGCCGTACCGCCTGTCGAATTCGAAGTCGTCTTCCTAATTGTTCGATAGGAGGTAGATCTGCCGGCCGCCGTCGTCCATCGAGGTCACGACGATCTTCTGACCATCGGGGCTCGGGCACGGGTGGAGGTCGCAGCGGAAGAGGCCGCGCTTCGGCGTGTGGTTGCGGAACGTAACGATCCTCTCGTGCCGCCCGTCGCGGGCGTCGAGCACGAAGAGGTCGATCTCCTCGCGGTACGGCGTGTCGAAGACGAAGTGCTCCTCCGTGCCGGGAAAGTGACGGATGTGCACGTTGTAATCGATGAGGTCGGGGGCGAGGCGGCGGAGCCGGCGGCCCTCGGGGGACTCGTCGCCGTAGACGTAGACGCCGTCGCGCTGCCAGAGGTAGAGGCGCTCGTCGTCGAGCCAGATGACGTGGGAGGACCCGTCGGCGAGGAGCCGGAGGTCGCGCCCATCGGTCCCGCACGTGAGGCTCACCCCCATCTGATCGTTCCAGCCTTTGCCGATCTGGCGGAACCGGAGCTTCACGGTGAACCGCTCCCCGCTCGGGGACACCTTCACGTGGTTGAACCAGTAGGTGTAGCGCTTGAGGGCGTGCCTGAGCCGGCTCTTCATGGGGAGACGGGACGCAAGGAAGCGCACGGCGTCTGCGAGCGAGAGGACCAGCTCGGACGTCCCCGTCTCCAGGTCGACCCTCCACACCCCGTCCTCGCTCGGCTTCCGCTCGTCTATCCGAGCGCCCGCGCCCCCGACGTAGCCGTACCCTGAGCGGACGTGGTCGAGCCGGGCCATGTTGAGCGAGAGCGCGAACCGAGCCTTGGGATCGAGGGCGTAGACGGGCCGCGGCAGCGTTTTCGACTCGCCGGTATCCAGGTCGAACGTCCGCGCCACGAAGTCGTCCCCGTCGCGGTCGTTCCACACCAGCGTGCGGCCGTTCGGGAGCCACTGCGACATCGCTCCCTGCTGCCAGCTCCACGCCCGGCTCTCCCCGACGGGGGTCCAGGTGCGATCCCCTTCGAGGTCGACGTAGCCGATCGCGACCGCGTCGTCGGGCGTCGGCTGCCGCTCGGCGAAGCGCACCTGATGCCCCGCGATGAGGCGGCTGTCCGAGTCGAAGACGGGGATGTCGTAGTACGCGTGCGAATGGTACACGCCCGATTCGCTCCCCCTCGTCAGCTTGTCGCAGTGCCACCCCTTCAAGATGTCCATCGTCTCATCCTCCTCCGTGCTGATCTCAAGATAGGAATCGCGCTGGCAACCGCCTGCAACGCGGCTACACGCGCCCGCCACGGCACCCGATCGGCCCGCGCGCGCCGCTTGACGGGCAGCCCTCCGAGCGCGACGCCGCCGTTCTCCTCGAAGTGGTCGAGGAGGAGACGGCCGTAGGCGCGCCCTCTGCTGCTAGCCCCCGGCGTCGCGAGCCGCCGCTGGAGCCCCCCGGCCAGCCTGTCGGTCCATTTGAAGTGGTGCACGCGGAGGGGCAGGGCGAATCGGAACGCGGGGTCCGTAATCCACGGGAACTCTGCGAGGGGGCGGCCGAGGAGGTACGACACCGGCCGTCCGTCGGAGAGCGGGTGGTGCCCGCCGCGGCTGGGGAGCACGTCGCCGCGGCACGCCATGACGTTGACGGTGCCGTACCAGAACTTCCCCTCCTCCGCGCGCCGGATGGTGCAGATCACGTCGGCCTCTAGGGGGAACTGCTCCCAGATCGAGGGCGCGGGCTGCACCGCCGCCAAGCGACCGCCCGGCGCCAGCCGGTCGATGAAGACGCCCTGCACGCAGTTCGCCCCCCGCCGCTCGCAGTAGTCCAGGAACGCAGGGAGTGCTGCGGGAAACTCGTGGAACTCGTCGACGTCGGCGCTGACGACCCAGTCGCTCGCGGCGGCGACGCGGCGCTGCACCGCGCGGCGCTTCTCCCACATCGCATCGCTGGTGTAGGGGGCGATCCACACCTCGGCCGGCTCGACGTCGTGCGCCGCCAGCACGGCGAGGGCCGCCGCCATCGCGTCGGTCCCCTTACGCTCGGCGTTGAGCACGAGGTGCATCCGCTCCGGCGCGATGCCCAGCCCGAGGTAGTATCGCAGGAAGTGGGGCAGCAGCGCGAGGTCGTGCTCCACGCCCACGCACGAGATCAACCGGACGGTCGCCGTGTCGCTCATGACGCGTCGGAGGCTTCGTCCCGCAGGACATCCGCAGCCGCGTGGCCGGCGGAGCGGCTGCGCGGCACCGCTACGCCCCACGCGGCGAGGGCTTCTGCTATGCCCTCCGGGGTGTAGCCCTTTTTCCAGCTCATCTTGACCATCGGCAGCCGGGCCGCCTCGGCAGGCGTCGGGAGGTCCGTGTCCGCGAGGTGCCCGTCGAGCACGCGCTGGAGGACGTGGGGCCCCCGAGCGCTCAGTCGCGGGACCTCGGCCCACGCAGCGGCAAACAGCGGGTCCTCCCGCAGCAGCCACTCGAACGTGTAGTGCATCCAAAGGTAGACCGATGGCCAGCGGACGGGGGCGGTGACGTACGCCTCGCACCAGCGCCGCCACGTTTCAAACATGGGATCGGCAGGCTGGGCCGCCAGGAACCAGCTCGCGAGGTGGCGAGCGGGCTGCGGACGGGCGAACGCAAACCGTCCCGTTTCCGCGGCCCGGTCTACCCAGTCGTCGAGGGGCCGCAGGCAGATCGCGGTCGCGTCGGCCCACGCGCCCCCGTACCGGCCGAGCAGGCGCAGCCGGACGACTTCGGACTTGGCCGTCCTGGTCGTCCAGCGAGGCAGCCGGGGCATCTCGATCCAGTTCCCTACCGTGTCGGCGTCGAGCACGGTCACGTCCCAGCCGGGGTTCGCCTCGCGCCAGCTCTCGAGGGCCGCGCGCACGAGTGGCGGCGCGTCCGCCTCCCCCTGATCCCACATCGTCCAGAGGCGGCGAGGTATGCCCGGCACCGGGTCGGGCCGGTCGAGCAGCGCGTCCCAGTCTTCGACGAAGGTGTCCAGGCCGAGGCGAGCGCGGACGGCCTTGTCGCGCTCCTCCTGTCGTGGAACGAACCGGCGGTGCCGTAGCCGGTGCCACAGCGACAGGCGGGGGCCGAACGGGGAGGACGTCATCGGATCAGGTGCGGGCTCGGGTGGAAAAGCGGGCTCGGACTCGTGCACGGCTGGAACGTCGAGAGAAAGGAGAGGAGGCGCGGCGTGCGGGCGTATCACGCGGGTGACGCGGCGGACGACTCTCAGACGGCCCCGGCGTCGTCTTCGTACGGCGCCAGGAAGGCGAAGCGGTCTATGAGGCGGGCGACGCGCGCGCGCTGCGCGTCCGTCCAACTCACAGCGTTCCGACTTTGATTCGGGCTGTCGCGGACGATCGAGGCCGCCGCCGCCACGTACGCCTCGTCGGGGTCGAGGTCCAGAAACCGGCACAGGTCTCGGATCTCGCCCGCCGGGTCCTTCACGAAGCGCTCGTACACGACGTGTAACCTCTCTGCCTCGGGTATCGCGGTCTGCATCCGCTCGATGCCGACGCACAGCCCCTCGTAGTCGTCGATCATGTCGTCGCGCGCGGCGGACGCGACGGCGCCCGCCTCCTGGGCCACCGCTAGCTGAGCACGGAAGGCAGCGGAGTCCTCCGCTGCGATGCGCAGCTTGTCGTAAGTCCGGTTCTTCCGCAGCGACATCGTCGCGATGTTGTCGAGCGGGTGCCGGGTGACGAGGACCCACGCGCACGTCCCCCCCGTCCGTCGTCGGACGGTTTCTAACAGCTCGGGAGCTTGCTGGAACCACCGGACCGCCCAGTCTCCCTTCTTATCGCCGAGGACGCGGAGCTTCTCAGCGCGGCCGTTGGGCTGCCCCGGGACGGCGTAGGAGAACCCGTTCCACCAGCGCCCGTGCGCGCTGAACGCGGCCGAGTTCCGCAGGATCAGCGCACCGATGGCTCTCGCAGGGAGCCCTTTCTCGAACAAGCCCATCGCGTCGAGCTCGTGCGAGATCACCGCGCGAGGGTGCGCGTCGAGGATCGAGCCGATCAGCGAGTGCCCCGAGCGGGGAAACCCGATGAACTGGACGAACACTTCGGCGCTGCCGAGTGCCTGCCGGTTTCGGAGGGCTCCCACGCCCCCTTCGACGGCGAGCTTCCACACGGGGACATCGCGGTGGCCCCGCGACCGGTCCCCCTCGAACACGGGTACGCTGTGGCTCTCTCTGAGGGAACGGATCATGGCTGAACTATGTGGTGGCCGAGGGTCGGCCCTCGGGGGGTGTCAAGATGAAGGGGGGACGACGGAGTCATTCGCCGGAGCGTCTCGTCTGGGTTAGCGTTCGGCCGCAGCGGCCCGTCTGCCGCGAGGAGCACGCCCGGCCCCACCCGAGGCTCTCGGCTCCCCCCCGCTCGCCCACGCCCGGTACGCGTCCGACGCGACGAGGAACCCCTCGTCCACGAGCTGGTCCACGGCGCGGAGCTCCCGCGCGCCGTCCGAATACAGGCCGAGGTCGGGGGCGCGCTCGAGGGCATCGACGTAGCTCTCGTACTCGGCGGACCCGGCGTAGAAGCCCCCCTCTCGGGCGACACGCCGGGCGTACTCGACGAACCCGCTCACGTACTTGTAGTGCAGCAGGACGGCCGAGACGTCGGCGACGCGGGCCCCGCGGACGTTGTGCGAGTTGACGTAGGCGAGCCCGCCCGAGGGGAACTGGAGCGGGTGCTTCGTGAGCATCGGCCGCACGCCGAAGTGCGCCTCCCGCACGCCCCCGTAGTAGACGTCGATGTCTTCGTTGTGGGGGCGGTTCGCCCCCCGGTACTTCTCGCGGTACGGCTGCCGGTCGACCGCGTCGACGTCGTAGAAGCGGTGCTCCGCTCTCCACGACGCGCCGGCCGACCGGAGGGGGCCTCGGGGGAAGAGGTCGAGGAGGTGCGCCACGACGGCCGTGTAGCCCGCCGCCCTCAAGTAGCCGAGGAAGGCGCGCAGCGGGCGCCGCGACCGGTACGGGTAGTCGAACAGCTCGTCGATGTCCACGCACAGCACCCAGCAGCCACGGCCGAACCGCCGTGTGAGGTAGCGCTTGGCGATGACCTTGATCCGCCGGTAAGGCACGCGCGTCCGGAGCACGGTCACGCCCGGCTCGGCGCTCGCCACCTCGACGGTCCTATCCGTGGACCCGTTGTCCAGGAACACCACGTGCCGCGCCCCGAGCTCCCGGTAGTGCGCCAGGAACTCTGCGAGGTATGCTGCCCCGTCCCGAACGAGGCACACCACCACGAGTTCGTCCGGGCCGACGTCGACGCGGCGCGGGCCGCTTACGTGACGGACACGGAGCGGGAACAGCCTTTCCTCTCCCACCGCCAGGACCCGATCAAACACGCCTCTGAGGCGGCGCCTGACGGCCCCCCAGACTTTCCGGGGCATGGTCAAAGGCCAGAGCCGAAAGAGAAGGTTCATGAGATTAGTCGGCCGAACGTGGCCGGTCGGTGTGGAAGCTCGGGGCAGGCCCAATTCGTGAGGACGAGCGACCACGTGAGGTGTTCAAGCGGGTTCCCCCCCGGCGGCGCTCTGCGACGGTCGGTGGGACGGCTCCGCCGTAGGGCGATCGAAAACCTCTGATGCGACGCGGTGCCACCGTTTTTCGAACCGCTCGAAGGAGAAGTAAGACAACCCGGCGGGGATGCCGTCGTGCTCGGTAGCCAGCGCGCCGAGGATGCCGCGGCGCACCGAGGCCGCGTCGCCGGGGTCGACGACCTCGCCGAGGGCGCCGTCGCGGACGGCCTCGCGGCTCGCGTCGAGGCTGCTCGCGACGACGGGCACGCCGCAGGCGAGCGCTTCGAGGTAGACGATGCCGAACCCCTCGCCCCGCCCCGGCATGACGAAGGCGTCGGCCAAGCGGTAGTGATCGGCCTTCTCGGCTTCGGGGATGTACCCGGCGAAGACGACGCGGTCGGCGATGCCGAGGTCGCGGGCTTTCTGTTCGAGCCGCGGCCGGTCGTCGCCGTCGCCGCAGACGAGGTAGGCGAGGTCGGGGTGGTCGACGGCGAGGGCGGCGACGGCCTCCATCGTCTCGTCGAACCCCTTGTAGCGCTCGGCGGCCGACATCCGTCCGAGCGTGAGGAGGGTGCGCTTGCCCTCCAGCCCGTAGCGGGCGAGGAGGTCGGCGCGCCGGGGGCCGGGGCCGAAGCCGGAGGTGTCGATGCAGTTGGGAACGACGAACCCCTGCGCGTCCGCGAGCCCGGACCACGCGAGGAACCGCCCCTTCGTCACGCCGCTCACGGCGACGAACGCGTCGACGCGGCCGATCGCCCTGCGCGTGAGCCCGGCCATCACCCCGCCCTCCGGCGGGCGCCACGCGTCGATGCCGTGGATGATGAGGAGGAGGGGCGCCCGCTTCCACGCGGCGGCGAGCGCGGCGAGCGGCAGCAGGTTGAGGTGGCCGCAGACGACGCCGTCGAAGCGGCCGCCGGTGGCGAGGGTCTGCACGACGGCACGCGCGTACCCGGCCTTGCTACCGGCCGACTCGGGGCGGTACGAAAGCCGCTCCGGCACCGGCCGGGTCACGGCCTCCGTCATCACGCGCGGCAGCGCCACGACCTCAGTCGTCGCGGGGTAGCTGCACAGCGAGGCGAGCAGGTCGCGGTTGAACTTCGCAATCCCGCCGCGCCCGCCGAACGCATCGGTCACGAGCGTCAGCAATCTCATGCCGCCTCCGTGTAGGTGGCGTGTACCTGGCGGGCCCAGCCGCGCAGGCCGCGGTCCTGTTCGGACACGGCGCCCTCGGCCAGCATCCACTGGCGGACGGGCGTCGTGAAGCCGGTCTTCGGTCGGTCCAGCACGGCGTCGGGCAGCCCCTCGGCCGGCGTCGTCGCCATGCTGTGCTTGCCGAGCTCGGGCCGCGCCGCGAGGAGGGGCGCCACGTCGCGGAGCAGCTTCCAATCGACGAGCGGCGTGCGGACTTCGAGCGAGTGCGCCATCGAGGCCCAGTCGGTGTCGCGGAGGAGTTGGTTCCGCATGTACCACGTCGACTCCAGCGCCGAGATCTTGAGGCGGTCCGACTCGATTCCGCGCGCGGTGGCTTCGAGCCGCGCCCGCGTGTCGAGGGCCTGCCAGCCTTCGCGCGCGAGGTTGGGGTCGAGCACGTCGGGGAGCTCCCACGGCATGAAGAGGCCGCGCCGCAGGAGGTACGCCCCGGCCACGTCGTTGCCGTACTCGAGCAGGCCCGCGTACTTCGGCGACGTGAAGCGCCGCAGCACGGGCGCCGCGACGGCGCGGACCCCGGGTCCGACGCGCGCCGCGAACGGCATCCGCCCGACCAGCCCGACGAGCTTGGGGATCTCGGTAAAGCTCGGGTACCCGCCGAACAGTTCGTCGCCGCCGAGGCCGGAGAGCGCGACTTTCAGCCCCGCCTGCGCCGCCGCCCGGCTGACGAAAAAGGTGTTGACCCCGTCGAGCGTCGGCTGGTCCATGCTGCGGAGGAACAGGCCGAACGATTCGCGGAAGTCGGCGCGGTCGATCCAGACGGTGTCGTGGCGCGCGCCGTAGTGCGCGGCGACGGCTTCGGCGAGCGGGACCTCGTCGTCGGGCGTGCCGCGGTACTCGGAGAAGCCGAGCGTGACGGTGCGGAGCTGCCCGCCGACTTCGGAGGCGAGCGCGGCGAGCGTCGTGGAGTCGCGCCCCGCCGAGAGGAAGACGCCGACGTCCACGTCGGCGACGAGGTGGGCGCGGACGCTGTCGAGGAGCGCGGCGCGGAGCCGCTCCTGCGCTTCGCCGGCCGAGAGGCTCGGTGCGGTTTCGGCGGCGGCGAGTGCGTCGGGCACGGCCGCGAAGCACCGCTCCGTCCTCCGCCCGTCGCGGCCGACCCACAGCGAGTGGCCCGGCGCGAGCGCGCGGACGCCGCGGTAGAGCGTGTGCGGCTCGGGCACGTGCCCCCAGAGGAAGAAGCCGACGTGGCCGGCCGGGTCGGGCGCGGTGTCGATCCCTCCGCCGGCGAGGAGCGCTTTTACCTGTGAGGCCGCACGCAGCGTGTGGCCGTCGTCGGCGAGGTAAAGCGGCTTGATGCCGTAGGGGTCGCGCGCGAGGAAGAGCCCGCCGCGCTCGGCGTCCCAGATCGCGAAGGCGAACATCCCGCGCAGCTCGTCGACGCAAGCCTCGCCGTGCGCGTCCCAGAGGTGCAGCAGCACCTCGGTATCGGAGTGCGAGCGGAAGACGCGGCCCTGGGCTTCGAGCCGGTCGCGGAGGGGCTGGTAGTTGTAGATCTCCCCGTTGAAAACGATGGCGGTCTGGCCCGAGGCCGAGGCCATCGGCTGCGCGCCCTCTTCCGAGAGGTCGATGATCGAGAGGCGACGGTGGCCGAGTCCGGCGCGGTCGTCCGGCGTCAGCCAGAGGCCGGCGCCGTCGGGGCCGCGCGGCGCCATCCGGTCGCACGTGCGCCCCAGCGCGGCACGGTCCACGCTGGGACCGTCGTAGGCAAAGGTTGCTGCGATCCCGCACATGGGATTCGGGGGTTGGGCTGAGAGGGACGCGCCGCCGGCCAAAGGGCGCGAGGATTCGTAGGGGCGTCTTAAAACGTAGGGCGGCACGTCGAGCCGGGACGTGGGTAGCCTTATCAAAAATGCGGCCAGATGCCGGTCGATTGGAATATACGCCCCTGCTGTCCTGCCCTCGCCCCCTGCGCACGGGACCTCCGCCCGAAGCACCGAAGTCGTTCTCGGCACCGCGAATCGGCGGCTTGATGATTGTATGAATGGCAGCGCTTCCACTCCGCCGCAACCGCTCCTCCGCTATGGTTTCTCTTTGGATATCCCGATCTTAGCGGTTCGTGCCGGGGCGTCCACCACCGCCCGGCCTCCTCCTTCCGAACATCCCGTACTGTCATGCTCCGCACCCAATCCATCCGCTCTAAGAAAGACCGCGTGAAGGTCACGTTCGTCCTCCCTGCCGACAAAGTCCTCGGCCCGACGTCCGTCGTCGGCGACTTCAACGGCTGGGACCCGCTGGCCCACCCGCTCGAGAAGCGCAGCAACAACACCTACAGCGTCTCGGCCGAGCTCCCGCGCGGCGAGCGCTTCCGCTTCCGCTACCTCAGCGACGGCGACCAGTGGTTCAACGACCCGGACGTCGAGGCGCAGGAGGGCGAGAACAGCGTCCTGCTGACCTAGCCCTCCGGCGCAGCCCCGCGTCCCCCGCAGCCCGGTGACTCCGCGTCGCCGGGCTGCGCGCGTTTCGGGCGGAGCATCACAGAGGATCAGCGCTCGGCACCGCCCGTATGACCAGGGCTCCTCTCCTATCTCATCTCACCTCGCGCGCCATGCCTTTCTCTCGCCTCTTCTCGCTTGCATCCGTGATGCTGTTCCTCGCGGGCTGTACGACGACCGAGTCCACCGTCCCGACCGGCCCGGCTCCGTCTGCGCCGGACGCGGAGACACCGGAGCCCGAACCGGAGCCCGAGGCGGACCCGCTCTACGAGTTGACCGAGGACGAGCTCCGCGTGGCATTCACCGACGGGCTGTTCGGGCTCTACCGCGCCGAGGTCGACCCGGCGACGGCGCAGCGGCTCGACGCGGCGGGGGTCGGGGCGTGGATGACGGACCTCGCGCTCGTGAGCCCGCGCTCGGTCGAGTTCGCGCGCGCGACGCTCGGGCCCGTGCTCGACCAGCCCTACCTCGTGGGCTTCGTGCTCGAAAACGCGGCGGCAGCCGACTGCGCGAGCGTGCGGGACGTGCTCTTCATCCCGATCCCCGAGCGCTTCCAGAGTGCCGAGCGGCCGTTCGACGGCTACATCGTGCAGGACGCCTGCGACGTCACCAGCGGCGAGCTCGCCCGCTTCTGCACCGGCGGTTTCGGCGAGACCGACGACGGGACGGCCTGCTCGTGCGTCTGCACGACGGGCGAGGCGCCCGGCCTCGACTGCGTCGCCTGCGGCGGCGAATAACCCCGAAGCGCGGCAGGCGGCGGTCGTCGATGGGGATGAAGTCGAAGTAGTCGCCGCCGACGGTTTCGGCGGGGAGGCTACACCCTGCGAGGTCGTAGCCGGCGAAGTCGGGGGCGCGATCCGGGAGGAGCCCCTGCTGGATGCGCTGGGCCCCTGTCGCGCGACGCAGCCCACGAAGACGCAACTCCGTACCGATCCTGAAATATCCGCGCGCTACCGCCTACTGACGCACCGCCGACACCGCGTACGTGCCGCTCCCCTCGAGTTCAGCCTCGGCCGACATCTCGCCCCCGGCCATCGAACCCGCCATGCGGACCGCGAGCGGACCGTTCGCAGTCTGAACCAACCCTTCGAGCATGAAGCTGGTGTTCGTCAGGTCGAACGCGTCGATCAGCAGCGGCGCGTCGATGCCGGTGGAGGTCAGCACCCGGCTCGCGCCTTCCTCTTCGGCGAGCGTGAGCGTCCCGGTGAACGTCTCGTCGCCGCCGATCTGCGTCGCGGTGAAGTCCCACGCACCGTACGGGTAGACGGCCGCGTCCGGCGCCCCGCCGTCCCGCGTCGTCTCGGTCTCCGCGGTCGCCTCGGCATCGCCCTCGGCCTCCGCCGAGTCGCGCGGCGCCGCGCAGCCGATGAGCAGGGCGGAGAGCGGGAGGAGCAGGCAGCGCAGCGGCATCGGCGGCGGGTGGGGCGAGGGAGACGGGGACCGCGTCAAGATAGAGCGCGGCGGCGTGCGGGGAACAGCCGGGCTCGCTCCCCGCTTGTATCGCCCCACCCGCCCTCGATCGCATGACTCGCTACCTCATCGGCACGCGCATCTCGGACGACCTCGCGGCGGAGGCCGAGGACGTCGCCGCCCTCCTCCGCTCCGACGCCTCCGTCGACCTGAAGGTGAACCGCGTCGACGGGCTGATCCACCGGTTCGTGCAGACCGGCATCGACGAGCACTTCCACGGGCCCGCGCGGCTGTTCGACCTCAGCCCGCTGCTCGTCAGGGTGATCGACGTGGCGGCGGCGACGACGCTCCGCGCCCTGCGGACCGCGACGCGGCGCGTCCTCAAGAACCTCTCCGACGCGCAGCTCCGCGGCGTGGCCGACGAGATCGAGGCCCGCCTCTACCAGTTCGAGGTCGCCGACGAGGGGTGACTCAGGCGGTGGCGCCGCCGCACGACGAGCCCGCGCCGGCCGTGCAGCCGTAGCAGTGGCGGGCCGTCCGCACGGGGCGGGCCTGCCACGCGTCGGGGTCGAAGTCGCGGACATGCGTGAACGGCACGGCGGCGTCCATCTCGAGCTGCTGGTTGAAGTCGCAGTCGTACACCCGACCGTCCCACCCGACCGAGATCGTGTTCCGGCACATCAGCCCGTCGATCGTCGCCGGGTTGAACGCGTTGACGAGCCGCTGCATGTACGCCTCCGTCATCCCCTTCTCCAGCAGCCACTCGAGGTAGCGCGACATCGGCATGTTGTTGAGCGCGAAGAGGCGGTCGAACGCGACGCCGTGGTTCTTCGCCAGCGCCGCCTTCCACTCGGCCTCCAGCGACGCCTGGCTGCCGGCGAGGAACGCGCCGACGGGGTTCGTGACGAGCGTGAGCACGCGGTCGGGGTGGCCCCGGCCGTAGCCCGCCTCGTTGAGCCGCCGCAGCGCGCGGATCGACTTTTCGTACGTGCCGTCGCCGCGCTGCGCGTCCGTGCCGAGCCGGCGGTAGTGCGGGAGCGAGCACGCCACCTCGACGCCGCGCTCGGCCAGCCACTCGGGGAGGTGCCGGTAGCGGCGGACGAGCAGGATCGTGAGGTTGCACCGGTCGATGACGTGGAGCCCGCGCTCGACGCACGCGTCCACGAGGGTCTCGAAGTGCGGGTTCAGCTCGGGCGCACCGCCCGTGAGGTCGACCGTGTGGAGCGCGGAGCCCGGCTGCGCGAGGATGCGGTCGATCGCGGCGAGGCAGGCGTCCACGGCCTCGCGGTCCATGTTCTCCTCGACGCGGTCCGGGCCGGAGTCGACGTGGCAGTGGCGGCACGTCATGTTGCACAGCTTGCCGACGTTGATCTGGAAGACCTCGAGCGGCGCGGGCGTGAGCGCCGGCCACCCGCTCGCCGCGAGGTCGGCGTCGAAGCGGCCCGTGCCCGTCGGCCCCCCGTCGATCGGCACGGCGTCGAGCGCGCGGAGCTGCTCGGCGGGCGCGGCGAGGGGCGTGCGGCGCGAGCGGAGGCTCGTCGTCCGCCTCGG
>CAYTJT010000064.1:0-2759 GCA_964438105.1 uncultured Rhodothermales bacterium
ACAACAGCCGGCAGGTCTACGGGCGCGTGGCGGGGCTCAACATCTGGGAGAGCGATGGCGCCGGCGTGCAACTCGGCCTCGGCGGGCGCGGGCTCAGCCCGAACCGCAACGCCAACTTCAACACGCGGCAGAACGGATACGACATCGCCGCCGACGCGCTGGGCTACCCCGAGAGCTACTACGTCCCGCCGACGCAGGCGCTCCGGCGCATCGAGATCGTCCGCGGCGCGGCGTCGCTCCAGTACGGCACGCAGTTCGGCGGGCTCGTCAACTTCGTGTTCAAGGAGGGGCCGGAGCGCGATCCGCTGGAGGTGACGACGAGCCAGACGGCCGGCTCGTACGGCCTGCTGAGCTCGTTCAACAGCGTCGGCGGCGCGCTCGGGACGCCGCTCGGGCGCACGCGCTACTACGGGTTCTACCAGTACAAGCGGGCCGACGGCTGGCGGCCGAACGCCGACCTCGACCAGCACACCGCCTACGCCTCGGTCACGCTGCAACCCACGGCGCGGCTCACGCTCCGGCCCGAGGTCACGGTGATGCGCTACCTCGCCCAGCAGCCCGGCGGGCTCACCGACGCCCAGTTCGCCGCCGACCCCCGGCAGTCGAGCCGCGAGCGGAACTGGTTCCGCGTGGACTGGCACCTCCTCGCCCTCCGCGCCGACTACGCCCTCTCGCCCCGGACCTCGCTCAACACCCGCTTTTTCGGGCTCGTCGCCGGGCGCGACGCGCTGGGAAACCTCGGCCGCATCGACCGGCTCGACGCGGGCGGCCCGCGCGACCTGCTCAAAGACGACTTCCGCAACTGGGGCAACGAGACGCGCCTCGTCCACCGCTACCCGTTCCGCCCGTTCGGGCGCGACGGCCTCTCCGTGCTCCTCGTCGGCGCGCGCTACTACGACGGCTTCACCCACCGCCGCCAGGGGCTCGGCCCCGACGGCAGCACCGCCGAGTTCGGATACCTCAATCCAGACAACCTCGAAGGCTCCGACTACGACCTGCCGAGCCGCAACGCCTCCCTTTTCGCCGAGAACATCTTCAACCTCACGCCGCGCCTCAGCGTCACGCCGGGCGTCCGGTTCGAGCACATCAAGACGGGCGCCGAGGGGTATTACCGCACGATCGTGCGCGACCTCGCCGGGAACGTGATCTCGGACGAGCGGACCGGCGAGGCGCGCGAGAAGAGGCGGTCGTTCGTGCTCTTCGGGCTCGGGGCGAGCTACAAGCGCGACGCGTGGGAGCTCTACGCGAACGTCTCGCAGAACTACCGCGCCATCAACTTCAACGACCTCCGCGTGCAGGTCGGCAGCCTGGAGGTGGACCCCGCCCTCCGCGACGAGCGCGGCTTCAACGCCGACCTCGGCCTCCGCGGCGGCGGCGACCGCCTCTTCGGCTACGACCTCAGCCTGTTCCACCTCTCGTACGAGGACCGCATCGGCACCGTGCTCCGCACCGCGCCGAACCCGCAGTTCAACGGGCTCGTGGACCGCACCTTCCGCTTCCGCACGAACGTCGCCGACGCCCGGATCTACGGCGTCGAGTCGTTCGCCGAGCTCGACCTCTACAAAGCGCTCGTCGACCGGCAGAGCCCGACGCGCGTGTCGGTGTTCTCGAACCTCGCCCTCGTCGCCGCCCGCTACGCCGACGACGCGCCGAGCGACATCGCCGGCAACGACGTGGAGCTCGTGCCCCCGGTCAACGTCAAGGCCGGGCTCACGGTCGAGACGGGGGGGCTCGGGGTGACGTATCAGGTGTCGCACGTCGGCGAGCACTTCTCCGACGCGTCGAACGCCCTCCGCGTGCCCTCCGCCATCGAAGGCGTGATCCCCGCCTACACGGTGATGGACCTCTCGGCCGAGTACGGGGTGGGCCGGTACCGCGTCGAGGCGGGCGTGAACAACCTCGCCGACGCCGCCTACTTCACGCGGCGCGCGACGGGCTACCCCGGCCCGGGGATCATCCCGTCGGAGGGCCGGAGCGTCTACGTCACGCTTACCGCCACTTGGTGACGCCGCGACGGCGCCGCACGCGGTTCTGAGCGGCGATTCCGGCTCCCGCGAGGCCCGGGCGAAACGCGCGTCCCCCTGCGACGCGGTGGCCTCTGCCCGATCAGCTACCGGGACGAGAGCGGGGCTCCGGCTGCGGTACGGCTGGAGGTGAGCCGATGGATTACACAGGGTAGCTCCGTGTGCCCTATTATCTAACCGTACGTGCAACCTGGGAAACGCCGCGAAGTTGAAGCCCCGCTTCGCGGCACGAGCCCGCGATCGCTCTTTCGCACCGCACGTCCCAGACCGCATCCTTCCGAACGCGCCGCGCGCTCCGACGCGCGGCACGACCCCTTCCCCTCTCACCCCTCTCCGCACTGCCATGACTCTTATCCTCATCATCATCGTCGGTGGCCTCATCGGCTGGGCAGCCAGCAAGATCATGGGTACCGACCCCGAGCAGGGCATCATTCTCAACATCGTCGTCGGCATCGTCGGCGCGCTCCTCGGCGGGTTCCTCGCCAGCCTCCTCGGCATCTCCGAGGGCTCGATCGTCAGCGGCGACTTCAGCCTCGGCGCGCTCCTCGTCTCGCTCGTCGGCGCCGTCGTGCTGATCTGGATCGTCAAGCTGGTCCGCCGGAAGACCTGATCGCTCGTACGGGATGAACGTCCTCCTCTTCCTGCTCATCGGGGCCGCCGCCGGATTTATCGCCGAGAAGGTGACCGGCTCCCCGATGGGCTTGCTCGCCAACCTCATCGTCGGCGTCGTCGGCG
>CAYTJT010000064.1:2859-12926 GCA_964438105.1 uncultured Rhodothermales bacterium
GTGACCGGCTCCCCGATGGGCTTGCTCGCCAACCTCATCGTCGGCGTCGTCGGCGCGTTCGTCGGCGGCTTCCTGTTCGGGCTGCTCGGCCTCGCCGCGCGCGGCCTCGTCGGGAGCTTCGTGACCGCCACCGTCGGCGCCGTCGTGTTGCTCTTCCTCGTGGGGCTCGTCCAGCGGAAGAGGTAAGTTGCTCGACCCCGCTCTGCGGGCCCCGGCCCCTCGCGGGCCTCTCACCCACCCCCCGATCAACCCTACCTACCATGACACGTACCCCCCTTATCCTCCTCTGCACGTTCGCCCTCCTCGTGGCGGCCTGCGAAACGGAGACCGAGCCGATGGAGCCCGAGATGGGCGCCATGGACGCCGACATCGAGGCCTACCGCGCCGACGTCGAAGTCCGCACCGCGAGCATCGACGAGGCCATCGCCGAGCTCGAAATGAAGGCCGAGAACGCCGGTGAGGAGATGCAGGCCGAGTACAACGAAGAGATCGCCGAGCTCCGCGCCGAGCGCCAGGAGATCGCCACCGACCTCGAGAACATGGAAGCCGCAACGGAAGCTGAATTGCAGCAGGCGCAGATGGAGCTCGACGACGAGATTGCAGAGCTGGAGAACGACGTCGACGAGGCCCGACTCGCCTTCGCGCAGAACTACGAGGAGTTCGAGGCCGAGGCCCAGCGGGAGCTCGCTGAGATCGACGCCGAGATGGACCGGCTTCAGAACGAGGCGGGCGCCGAGGCCGAAGAGGCTATGGCCGAGCTCCGTCAGCAGCGCGAAGGACTGGCTCGCACTCTGGAGCAGATGGAGGCCGCCACTGAGGAGGAGTTCGTCGACATGAGGCGGGGCTTCATGGCCGGCCTCGACACCATCGGCGACGCCCTCGGCGACCTCCGCGTGCCGGTGGACGTGGACGTGGAGACGGCGCCCATCGACGGCGAGTAACCACCCTCGCATCGCGGAACCCGGGCGGGGTCGAAGGCTACAGGTCTTCGACCCCGCTCTTTCCTTATGCCTCGCTGGCCCCTCATCGCCCTGCTCGGTCTGGGCCTCGCCCTCGGCACCGGCTGCGCTACGGCCCAGCCCGGCCCCGACGGCTGGGCCGAGAGCGCACCCCCGTACGACCTCCCGTCGCTGGAGCAGCGCGTGCTCGACGAGGTCAACCGGACGCGCCGCTCCCTCGGGCGCGCGGCGCTGCGGACCGACTCGGCGCTCGTCGCGCTCGCCCGCGCCCACAGCGAGGACATGCTCGCGCGCGGGTTCTTCGCCCACCGCAACCCCGACGGCCGCCGCGCCGGGGACCGCGCCCGCGCGGCGAGCTACCCGTTCCGCGCCTTCGGCGAGAATCTCTTCCGGGGGCACCTCTACGACACCGTCAACCACATCACGCGCGGCGACCGCACCACGACGAGCTACCTCTGGCACACGCCGGACGACCTCGCCGCGCTCGCCGTGGCGATGTGGATGGAGAGCCCCGGCCACCGCGACAACATGCTCTCGCCCGGGTTCGACGCCGGCGGCATCGGCGTCGCCGCCGGCCCCGACGCCGAGGTCATGATCACCCTCAACCTCAGCGGTCGCTGAGCCTCACCTCTCTCTCATGACCTGGATCACCACGTCCGGCCACGCCGCCTTGATGGTCGTCGTCTCGGCGGTCGGGATGTACGCCGCCCTCGTCCTGCTGACGCGGCTGTTCGGGCTGCGCAGCTTCTCGAAGATGTCGGGCTTCGACTTCGCCGTCACCGTCTCGATCGGCTCGCTCCTCGCCGGCACGGTCCTCACCCCGAGCCCGCCGCTGTTGCAGGCGTTCGTCGCGCTCGTCACGCTCTACGCGTTGCAGATCGGCGTGGCGGCGCTGCGGGCGCGGTCCGACGCCGTCGCGAACGCCGTGGACAACCAGCCCGTCCTGCTGATGGCCGGGCGCAACGTCCTCCACGACAACCTCCGCCGCGTCAACGTCTCCGAGTCCGACCTCCGCGCCAAGCTCCGCGAGGCGAACGTGCTCTCGCTCGACGAGGTCCACGCCGTCGTGTTCGAGGCGACGGGCGACGTGTCCGTGCTCCACGGCGACGCCGACGACTTCGACCCGTGGCTGCTCGACGGGGTCGACGACGCCGACCGCATCGGCCACCCGAACGACCACGACGGTCCTGCGGAGTAGTCGCTCCGCTACCCTTCGACGAGTTCGACGCCCGACGCCACGAGCCGGTCGGCGCGGTCCTGCGACGACGCCTCGGCGTAGATGCGGAGCACGGGCTCGGTGCCGGAGGGGCGGAACATCAGCCAGCCGTCATCGAATCGAAACTTGACTCCGTCGAGGTCTTCGACCGAGGTCACCGCGTCGCCGCCGATCGCGTCGGGGCGGCGATGCGCGAGCCGGTCGAGGAACGCCTCCTTTTTCTGCTGCGTCGTGTGGAGGTCGCGCCGCGCGTAGTAGAGCGGGCCGAACGCGTCCTGCAGCTCCTCGACGAGCTCGGAGAGTTTTCGGTCGCGCGCCATCATCATCTCGACGACGGTGAGCCCGATGTAGATGCCGTCGCGCTCGGGCACGTGCCCCTTAACCGCGATCCCGCCCGACTCCTCGCCGCCGACGAGCACGTCGCCCTCGACGATCTTCGGCGCGATGTACTTGAACCCGACGGGCGTCGTCTCGACCGTTAGCCCATATTTGTGGCCCATCCGGTCGAGCATGTCGGAGGTGGAAAAGGTTTTGACGACCGTGCCGTCGAGCCCCTTCTCTTCGTGGAGGTACTTGACGAGGAGCGCGAGGATCTTGTGCGAGTCTACGAAGCGGCCCTCCTCGTCCATCATCCCGATGCGGTCGGCGTCGCCGTCGAAGGCGAGCCCGACGTCGCAGCGCTCCTCGACGACGAGGCGCGAGAGGTAGGCGAGGTTGCGCTCGATGGGCTCGGGCGGCTGCCCGTGCATGCCGGGGTTATGCTCGTCGTGGACCTCGACGACGTTGTCGTAGCCGAGGAGGTCGGTGACGGTGCCCTGCCCCGCCCCCCACATCGGGTCGCAGCCGACCTTGAGCCCGGAGCGGCGGATGCCGTCGATGTCGAGCCGGTCGCGGAGCACGTGGCGGTACGCCTCGCGGAGGTTGATCGTCTCGATCCGCCCCGCGTCGTGCAGCGCGTCGAACGATTTCAGATCGAAGCCGTCATTGAGCCGGTCGAGCTCGGCCTCGACCTCGGCGACCTGCTCGGGGAAGGCGGGACCGCCGAAGCTCGCTTTGATCTTGAAGCCGCTGTAGGCGGGCGGGTTGTGGCTCGCGGTGATGACGACGCCCGCGTCGTGGCCGTACTCCCGGGTGGCCCAGCTCACGCTCGGCGTCGTGACGAACGAGTCGGCGAGCTGGACGCGGACGCCCGCCGAGGCGAACACGCGCGCGACGTGGCGGGCGAAGGCCTCGCCCTGAAACCGCGTGTCGTAGCCGATCACGGCCGATGACTCGCCGTCCGCGCCCTGTCTGGAAGTGTGGTGGAGCCACTGCGCCGTCGCGCGGGCGACGCGCTCGAGGTTGGCGAACGTGAAGCCGTCTGCGATGACGGCGCGCCAGCCGTCGGTGCCGAATGTGATGGGGGTCATGCGGGGTTGGGTTGGGAGGTGGGGGGTGCGCTCCCCCCGCTCCGTTCGCATCGCGCTCACGCGCTCAGCGCTCACGGAGCTGTCCCCCTCGCTGAGGGGGACAGCCGCGCGAAGCTGGGAGTGAGCGAAGGGACGTATCCCAGAGCGAACGACCGCGAGCGTGGCGGGGGGAGCGACCACGAGCGCGGCGGAGGGAGGCGCCGTGCTAGTTCGAGCCGGCGTCGTCCATCATCGTCCCCATCATCGCCTTCTCCTGCTCGGCGAGCGCGTCGATCCCGATGGGGGGCGGGTCGCCGCCGGGGCCCATGAGGTAGTGGTCGAACCACCGCATCGCGCGGAGGGTGTAGTCGAAGCGCGCCGTGGCGTTGCGGTTGCCGTGGCCCTCGCCGGGGTAGTAGACGAGGCGGACGGGCGCCTGCCCGCGCAGCCTGAGGTGGCGGTAGAGCTCCTGCGACTGCGTCGGGTGGACGCGCGGGTCCTCGGCGCCGTGCATGATCAGCAGCGGCGTCACGCTCTGATCGGCGTAGTAGATCGGGCTGCGCTCGAGGAAGAATTGCCAGTCGTCCCACGGCCGCTTGCGCGCGTGGACGAGGTACTCCTCGTTCGGGATGTCCGTCGTGCCGACCTTCGACACCTTGTTCGAGATGCCGACGAACATCACCCCGGCGGCGAACTGCTCGGAGTAGCGCGTGGAGAGCCACCCTGTGGCGTAGCCGCCGTACGAGCCGCCCGTCACCCCGACGCGGTCCTCGTCGACGAGCCCGATTTCGACGAGGTGCTCGACGCCGTCGACGAGGTCGTCGAACTCGGCCCCGGCGGGCTCGGCCTGGCTCGTCTTCGAGAAGGCGACGCCGCGGCCGGTGGAGCCACGGTAGTTGGGGTAGAACACGGCGTAGCCCTTCGCAGCGGCCATCTGCCCGAGGAGGGAGTAGCCCGTGAGCCACGTGTTGCTGTAGTGGGCCTCGGGCCCGCCGTGGACGGTCAGGATCAGCGGCACGCGCGTGCCCTCCTCATGGTCGAGCGGGCGGATCAGCAGGCCCTCGATCACGAGGCCGTCGCGGGCCTCGTACTCGATCACCTCCTGCGGCGCGAGGCGCTTGTCGGCGAGCCACGGGTTCGAGTCGGTCACGCGCTCGGGCGCGCCGCCGGCCGCCACGTACAGCTCGTTCGGGTGCTCGGGTGTGGCGGCGGCCATCGCCGTCACGTCGCCGGACATCGAGAAGCCGTTGAAGGCCGCGAGCCCCCCGGGGACGACGGTCTCGGGCGTGCCGCCCGTGCGGCTCACGCGCATGATCATGCTCTCGACGCCCTGGTCGGCGGCGTAGCGGATCGTGTCCTCGTCCTCCCACGCGACGTACTCAACGTGGCCTTCGAAACCGGGGAGGACGTCCTCGAACTCGCCCGTCGCGGCGTCGGCGACCATCAGCCGGCCTTCCTTGGGGTCGTTCACGTCGGCGGCGGAGACGAACGCGAGGTGGTCCCCGCTCGGGCTCCACGCCATCATCCCGAGCTTGCCGGGGTTCTCGATGCGGGCCTCGACGGCGCCCGTCTCCGCGTCGAGCACGCGGATGCGCTTGCTCATGTACGAGTCGTCCACGAACGGCGTCGGGGCGACGGACACGGCGATGCGGTCGCCGTCGGGGCTCCACGCGAGGTCGTAGACCGTCCCTTCGAGGTCCATCATGCGGGGGTCGTCGTCGGACGACGGCGCGGCGATCCAGAGCTTACGGTCGGGCGTTTCCTCCTCGTAGACCTCAGGCTGGTACGGGAGCACGTCGTCCCGCTCGGGCGCCGGGATCGCGGCGACGAACGCGACCCGCTCGCCGTCGGGCGACCAGGCGTAGGGGCCGATCGACGTATCGAAGCGGAGGGCGGGCTCCATCTCACCGGAGGCCGGGTCCATCACGTAGAGCGCGGGGCGGGAGTCGCCATCGGCGGCCCGCGTGAGGAAGGAGAGCTCGCCGTCGGGCGTCCACTGCACGCGGCTGTGCGAGACGGCGCCGGTGCGGAGCCCGCGCGACTCGCCGGCGCTGACATCGTAGAGGTGGAGCTCGGAGTGCGGCGTCGCGTTCGCCTCGAACGGGTCGCGCGGGACGCTGACGGTGTAGGCCACGAGGTCGCCGTCCGGCGAGACGGACACGTTCCCGATCGTTTGGATGCGGGCGATGTCGTAGGGCGTCAGCACGTCGGACTGCGCGAACGCGGTGGCGGCGAAGACGAGGAGCATCGCGCCGAGGCTCCCGCATCGGCGGATCGTTCGGCGGAGAGGTGGAGTAGGCATGGTAGGAAATGAGCTGGTGAACGGAGTCACGGAAAGGTACGGGCGGCGGCGCCTTTCGGTCGCTCTCGTGCCGAGGTCGGGAGCACTACCGATGTATCAAGCGTGGAAATCCCCAGGGCACCATCAAACATTCCCCTACACTTTTCAGCCCTCCTTTTACGGAAGTTAGCCAGTGGTGGGAAGTCAGAGCGGCAGCCGCGAGGACCGGGAGATTCCGGAATTTGTGGCTGCCGCTTTGTTTCATGCAGCCACGCCCGCAGCGATACCGTCTCAGCGCGGCTCGACGGCGACCTCGGTCCGCACGGAGTTGGCGATGAAGCAGTCGGCGTGGGCGCGCTCGTGGAGTCGCGCGATCTCTGCCGGGTCCGGTGGCGCGCCGCCGAACGTGACGCTCGGGCGCAGCACGACACGCGTGACGGCGAACCGCCCGTCGGCGTTTTTGGCCAGCACGCCCTCGGCCTCGTCGTCGTAGCCGTCGACGGTGAGCCCGGCGCGGGCGGCGAGCGCGAGGAACGTGAGCAGGTGGCAACTCGCGAGCGACGCGACGAACGCTTCCTCCGGATCGACGAGGTCGGCGTCGCCGCGGAAGGCCGGGGCCGCCGAGGCCTCGACGACGCTGCCGCCGGGGAAGTGCCACGTGTGGGCGCGGCCGTAAGCGTCGTACGAGGAGGAATCCGTGGTGCGGTGCCAGCGGACGGTGGCGCGGTGGACGGACATGGCGTCGGGGATAGGCGCGTTGGGTGCAACAGGCATGGGCACTTCTCCCTATACTACCACCCCACCCCCTTTTCCCTTCGCCCTTTCTGCCATGCTTCCGATGAACAACATCATCCGCACGCTCATCGCCGGCTACGGCGCCAAAAAGCTCGGCGGCGGCTGCTTCTCGACGGTGCTCGTCTTCATCCTGCTCTTCTGGCTGCTCGGCGCCTGCTAGGAGGCCGTCTCCCCCCTTCTGCTTGCGGAGCAGGGGGGCCTGAGAGCAGCGCCGGTAGAAGCGTAGCGCGCTACGCTTCTACCGGCGCTCTGGTGGTGCCTCGGCGATGCGGCCCGCCCCTCCCGCCCGTCGGCTACGGCCGAACCGGCTCGGATAACCGACCGTCGCGTCGGCTTCGCGGGTCCGTGCGGGAACGCGTGGGGACATAGTTGCGCCGCTTTCCTACTCGTTGTCTATACTGCACATAGCCCCGACGCCAGTTCCCTGTTTCGCCGCACCAGCGAGGCCCGCCATGCCGCAGCCGTTCCACCCCCTCACCGTCGACGAGTTCGCCGCCCTGCTCGACCAGTACCCGTTCACCCGCCGCGTCAACGCCGTCCACATGCACCACACGTGGCGGCCCAACCACGCCCAGGACCGCGGGCACGACTCGGTCGTGGCGATGTGGCGCTTCCACACCCAGACGATGGGCTGGAGCGACATCGCGCAGCACGTCACGATCGACAGCCAGGGGCGGATCTGGACCGGGCGCGACTGGAACAGCCCACCCGCCTCGGCCGGGGGGCACAACGGCAACCGCAGCGCCGGGCCGTTCATGTTCGAGATCGTCGGCGACTTCGACGAGGGGAAGGACCCGTTCGAGGGCGCGCAGCGCGACGCCGTGCTCCGCGTGATCGCGTCGGTGCAGCGGCGGTTCGCCCTCCCGCCGGAGGCGCTCCGCTTCCACAACGAGATGTCGCCGAAGTCGTGCCCGGGCACCGGCATCGACAAAGCCGAGGTCGTCGAGGCCGTACGGGCGCTGCACGAAGAACTCGCCACGAGGCCGCCCGCCGAGACGAGCGCACCGATCGCGGCGATCGAGCCGTTCGGGCCGGAGACGCTCGTCACGCACGACGTGCTGAACGACCTCGTCGCGCTCGAGAACGCGCTCGCCGTGCCCCGCGCCGGCGACGACGGTGACGCCGAGCTGCCCGAGCAGCGAATGTCGCGCGAGCAGATCTTCCTCCTCTTCGGCGGCGACGGCACGGACGACGCGCGCGGCGCCGCGTCCAGCCGGGGCCGCCTCACGGCCGAGATGCTCGCCGAGCTCCGGCCGCACCTCGTCAACCTCACCGAAGGCCACTTCTCCCGCACCGGCCGCGTCCAGACTGACCCGGGCGACGTGGACGCAATCTTCGGCGAGCACCTCCCCGCCGCACTCAAGCGGGCGCGCAAACTCGGCGAGCCGCTGCACGTCGTCTTCTACGCGCACGGCGGGCTCGTGAGCGAAGGCGGCGCGCTCGAGTCGGCGTACTCGCACGTCAATTGGTGGAAGCAGCACCCGAACGTCTACCCGATCTGCTTCGTGTGGGAGACCGGGCTGTTCGAGACGATCGGGCAGGCGCTGCGCGGACACGGGCGATCCGTCGCACCCGAGGGCGCGCGGGCGTTCACCGACGGGATCGTCGAGGCGGCCGTGCGGTACAGCCGGCTCGCGCCGTGGGCGTGGTCGCGGATGAAGCTGAGCGCGGCGAGCGCCTCGGCCGAGGGCGGCGGCGCGCGCTACCTCGCCGACAAGCTCGCCGACTTCGCCGGGCGCTATCACAAAGCGTTCGGCGAGGGCGAGGTCCGGCTGCACGGCGTGGGCCACAGCGCTGGCTCGATCTTCCACGCCCACTTCCTCCCGGCGGCGCTCGTCGCGGGCGTGCCCGGCTTCGAGACGCTGCACTTCCTCGCCCCGGCGATCCGCGTCGACACGTTCCACGACCGCCTCGCCCCGCTCCTCGGCAACGGCATCGACCACCTCGCCCTTTTCACGATGCGGCGCGAATTGGAGCGCGACGACACGTGCGCGGGCATTTACCGCAAGTCGCTGCTCTACCTCATCTACCACGCGCTCGAGCGCGACAAGCGAACGCCGATCCTCGGGCTCGAAGAGAGCCTCCGCGCCGACGACGCCACGGCCGATCTGTTCGGGCTCGGCGGCGCCGACTCGGACCGTGCCGAGGTGATCTTCTCGAAGACCGACACGATCTCCGGCCGCCGCGCCACGACGGCCACGACGCACGGCGGCTTCGACAACGACGCGCCGACGATGCAGAGCGTGCTCCGCCGCGTCCTCGACGCCGAGCCCGGCGAGCTCGTCGCTTCGTTCCCGCAGGAGGCGCAGCGTGGCGATCCGTGGGCAATCTCGGAGCCCCCCCCGCCTGAGGTCGTCGTGTACTTCGGCGGATGGTCCGCGCCCGAACCGATCCCGCCTCGGCCACCGACGCCGCTCCCGCCCGCGCAACCTATCGATCCGCCTGCTGTGATCGGCGTATCGTCGCCCCATCGGCGCGCGCTCTGCGTGGGCATCGACGCGTACCCGACGCAGCCGCTCGCCGGGTGCGTCAACGACGCCCGCGCGTGGGCCGCCGCCCTCGGCGAGCACGGGTTCGAAACGGAGATGCTGCTCGACGGCGCGGCCACGCGCGCGGCGTTCCTCGACCGCCTCCGCTCGTTCGTCGGCAGCGGGCAGCCCGGCGACGTGCTCGTGTTCCAGTTCGCCGGGCACGGGACGTACTTCGACGACGCGAGCCGCGATGAGGACGACGGCCGCGACGAGGCGTTCTGCCCCATCGACCTCGACGCCGGCGCCGTCGTGCTCGACGACGAGGTGCGCGAGATCTTCGCGGGGCTCCGCGACGGCGTGAACCTCACCTGCTTTATCGACTGCTGCCACTCCGGCTCGATCACGCGGCTCGCCCCCACGCCCGGCCTCGACGAGCGGCGGCGCATGATCCGCCCGACGCCGGCAATGCGCGCGTTCCACCAGAGACTGAAGGCCGAGCGTGGCACGAGCCGCACGGCCGCCACGCCCGCCGCGATGCGCGACGTGACGTTCGCCGCTTGCCAGCCGCACGAGGTGGCGTGGGAGACGAACGGACAGGGCGCCTTTACCGTGCGCGGGACAGGCATACTCCGCGACCTCGGCCTCGGGCTGACGAATCAGGCGTTCTACGACGCCGTGCTCGACCGCTTCGGCCCGAGCCCGCGCCAGACGCCCTACTTCGACGCGGCGGCGGCGGCGAAGTCGCGCCGCCTGCTCGCCCCGCTCGTCGCGACGAATGGACGGGTGACGCCGCCGGGCACCGCCGACCCGCGCGCGCTCGTGGACGGGCTCCACCGAGCCGTGCAGCAGTTCGAACGTGTCCTCGCGGACCTCTAGCGACGATGGACCAGCCTACCCCTTCGAGCCCAGCGACGCCCGAGGCCTCGGCCGCGATGGCGCAGAGCCGTGGCGTCGTAC
>CAYTJT010000065.1:0-12868 GCA_964438105.1 uncultured Rhodothermales bacterium
GAGATCGAAACGCGGACGATGGGCGAGGTGGAGGCCGTGCTCGACGTGGGCGGCGTGGACCGCGTCCTCCTCGACAACATGGTCGCCGTGGGCGAGGGTGGGGGCGTCGACGTGTCGATGCTCGCCGAGGCCGTCCGCCGCCTCGCCGGCCGGTTCGAGACGGAGGCGTCCGGCAACGTCACGCTCGCGACGGTGCCCGCGATCGCGGCGACGGGCGTGGACTTCATCTCGTCCGGCGCGCTCACGCATTCTATCCGTGCGCTCGACATCTCGATGAAGATCGAGCTCGACTGACGGCGCTACTCGCTGCCGAGCGTGGTCGTCCGCATCGGCGGCGCGTCGAGCGACTTGACGAAGCCCTCGATGCCGCGGCGGCGCAGGCTGGCTTCGCTGATCGCGGCCCGCTCCGAGGTGGGGAAGACGCCGTAGCACACGCGGTACACCACGCCCGGCCCGATCTCGACGGGCAGCACCCACGCCCCGCGCAGCTCGTCGGCGCGGGCGGTGGCGCGGGCCTCGTCCGAGAACGACGCGATCTGTACGGTGAAGCCCCGCCCCTCGACCGCCGTGGCCGTCCCTCTCGGACGCGCCGCGAGGGCGCGCTCTTTCTCTCGCATCGCACGCACGCGCAGGAACGCGACCTCGTCCTCGTCGAGGCGCACCGTCACGGCCCCGCCGCGCGCGCCCAGGCCGAGTTGGTCGGCGGTGCGAGCCGAGACGCGGATGCGGAGCGTGCCGAGGTCGGGCATACGGTCGTTGACGCGGGCGGTGACGCGCTGCCCGTTGGCGTCGTTGACGAGCTCGACGAGCGTGCCGAAGGGCAGCGTCGGGTGGGCGACCGTCATCCGCTCGGGGTTGTAGGGCTCGCCGCTCGCGGTCGCCTGCCCGGTCGCGCCGGGGTCGTACCGAACGGCGTGGCCCGGCTCGGTCTCCACGATCTCGGCGGATCGGGCGGAGGCGGCGGATTGGGCCGAGGCAGACCCAGCAGCGCCCCCGGCAACGAGGGCGAACGCGAAAAAGAGCCGGTGCAGCACCATGGGATCGGTCGGAGACTGGAGGGGACCCCCACAAGGTAGCGCACGAACGCACCGATTCCAACGCCTATCGACGGTGCCGACTCCTGCGCTGCAAGCGCTTAGCCAGAGTGACCTCAAGTATCGATTGAATAGTGGGCGGCGGAGGCGTCCCGCGTCCCCGCTATCGTTGGGCGACCCGCGAGCGCCATCACTTTTGTATGCCTGATTGCCCCCCCGGGTGTGCGAAAGCGCCGGGATTGCTCGTCGCGCTGCGTTATATTTTCTCTTCTTCACCCTTCTCACCGCCTTCGCTTTTATGCCCGGACCCTCTGCCCTTCTCCTCGTATTCGCTCTCGCGTCTGTCAGCGGTTCTGCCTACGCTCAACTCGACCCCGCTCTCACCGAGGCCCCGCAGCGCGTGCGCGCGGAGTTCACCCCGTCCGCAGCGCTTACGGCATCCTCGGCCCGCAGCGGCGCGGAAGCGGACCTCGTCTGGAGCTGGGACGGCGACCCACGCTGGATGCGGGGCCGCGAGTTCTCCAGCGGCGAGGTCTTCTTCGGCTCCATCGTGCGGGGCCACAAGTTCGCCGGTTCCACGATCGGGCCGGACGGCGACGTGTCGATCGACATCGTGCTCTCCGAAGAAGAAACGACGCTGGCGCAGTTCTTCCGGCGCGACGAGGGGTGGTCGGCTGCCGGCGTCGGGACGTTCCCCGGGGCCGTCTACGACGTCTCCGACCCCGACAACCCCCGCCGCCTCAACGTCGCGATATCCGAAGACGGCGAGGAGGCCCCCGCGAACATGACCTGGGACCCGGACGACTCGGAGGACGGCAACTACGAGTACCTCTGGATCATGAACAGCGATTACGACGGCACGGGCACGTCGTACGCCGACGTCAGCCTCGCCCAAGACGCCGACGACCTCGACATCCTCTACGTGTGGGAGGGCCGCCTCGAACCGGGCCGCAGCTATTTCGAGAGCGACCCGGCGACGCTCTCCATCGACCTCGCCCGGATCACCGACCTCACGGCGGTCCCGGGCAACGCCGAGGTGACGCTGACGTGGGCCTACGACGCCCCGCCCGAGGCCGACCGCCTCGTGATCTACCGCGGCCTCGACTCCCCCGCCGCCGAGGCGCTCGACATCGTCGATCCGAGCACCACGTCCTACACCGCCTCGGTGCTCGATCCGGCAGCCCGGTATTACTACCGCGTCGAAGCCCTCGACGCCGGCGGGAACGCGATCGACGTGAGCGTCGAAATCCGAGCAGACCCCGTCTCGGCCTTCGGCATGACCCTCGTCGGCACGCTCGACCCGGCCTCGCGGTACGGCGACGTCTGGGGGTACGTCGATTCAGACACCGGCCGCGAATACGCCCTCCTCACGGCGCGTGGTGATACGAGCAATCCCCCTCGGCTCTACGTGATCGACGTCACCGACGACACCCCGGTCGAGGTGGGGTCCGTGCCGGGCGTCGCCGACTCGAAGGACGTGAAGACGTACGGCCATTACGCCTACCTCGTCAACGAGGACGCCCCCGTTCAGATCATCGACCTCAGCGACCCGGCAGACCCCGTGCAGGTCGGCACGCTCGACACGGGCGGCGATGACGGCGGCTCGCACAACGTCCTCGTCGAGGGCGACTACCTCTACGTCGTCGGTGGCGATGCCGACGGCCTCCGGATCTACGACCTCACCGACCCCGTGGCCCCGGACTCCGTCGGCTCGCTGTTCGTAGGGGACCCCGCCAAGTACTACCACGATGTCGAGGTCCGCAACGACACCCTCTACGGCGCCGCCATCTACAACCAGGGAGTAGACATCGTCGACGTGTCCGACAAGTCCGCCCCGTCGCTGATCTCGACGTTCATCTACGCCGCCGTCGACATGGGCGCGCACAACGTCTGCTCGACGGACGACGGCGCGTACGTGTTCGTCGGCGACGAGATCGGGAGCGCGCGGCACACCCGCGTCTTCGACGTGCGCGACCCCTTCGACGTGGAGCAGGTGGCGACGATCGTCGTCAACGAGGACCCCAGCCAGCCCGTGCACAACTGCTACGTGGAGGACGACCTCCTCTACATCGCCAGCTACGTCGATGGCGTCCGGGTCTACGACGTCGCCGACCCCGAGGCGCCCGTCGCGACGGCGCACTACGACACGTACCTCGGCTCTCGGACCGGCTTCTACGGGACCTGGACGGTCTACCCGTACCTCCCCTCGGGCAAGATCATCGCTTCGGACATGCAGAGCGGCCTCTACGTCCTCCGCCTCGGCAAAGCCCCGGTCGCCTCGGAGCCGAACGCGACCCCCGTCTCGGGCTCTACGCTCGACGCGGCCTACCCGAACCCGACGACGGGCGCGCTCACGGTCCCGTTTTTGCTCGCCGAGGACGCCCGGGTGCGGATCGTGCTCTTCGACGTCCTCGGGCGCGAAGTGGCCGTGCTCACGGATGCGTTTCGTAACGCCGGTCCGCACTCGGTGCGGTTCGACGGGAGCAACTTGCCCTCCGGGGCGTATTTCTACAGGTTAGAGGCCGACGGCGCGGGCCCGCCCCAGACCCGGTCTCTGACCATCCTCCGCTGAGTGTCACCTGAGGGGTAACGCCCATGACCTCGTTTATCGTCATCCTCCTCCTGAGCTATCTCGTCGGCTCGATCCCGACGAGCATCCTCGCCGCGCGCTGGCTGCGCGGGATCGACATCCGGCAGCACGGCAGCGGCAACGCCGGCGCGACGAACGTCTTCCGCGTGCTCGGCAAGGGGCCCGGGGCAGCGGTGATGCTGTTCGACCTGCTGAAGGGCGTCTTCGCCGTCGGCGTGATCGCGCGGCTGCGCATCGCCGGGGGCGATCCGCCCGAGTTCATGTACCCCAACGGTGACGGCTGGCTGATGGTGGCGGCCGGCGGCGCCGCCGTGCTCGGCCACATCTACACGCTCTACGCCGGGTTCAAGGGCGGCAAGGGCGTCGCGACGGGCGCGGGCGTGGTCGCCGCGCTCGCGCCGGTGCCGGTGCTCGTCGGCGCGGGCCTCTTCGTGCTCATCGTGTGGACGACGCGCTACGTCTCGCTCGCGTCGATGGCGGCGGCGGCCTCCCTCCCGCTGACGCAGCTGATGCGCGAGTGGGTCTTCGGCGTCGACGTGTCAGCCCCGACGATGTGGTTCTGCGCGATCGTCCCGTTCCTGATCCTGTACACGCACCGGGCGAACATCAGCCGGTTGCTGCACGGGACGGAGAGCCGCGTCGGCAAGAAGGCCGGCTGACCGACCCCTCCCCCGAACCATCCGCCCCCGTTGCATCGCCGCAGCGGGGGCGGTTTCGTTTTAGCTCGATTCCTCCCCGGACGCTTCGAGTACCGGGCGGAGCGTCTGCCACACCGTCTCGGCCATCACGCGCTGCCCCTCGGCCGTCGGGTGGACGCCGTCGGGCTGGTTGAGGGCGCGGACGCCGCCGACGCCGTCGAGGAGGAACGGGATGAGCGCGACATCCTTCTCGGCGGCGACCTCGGGATAGACCGCCGCGAAGCGCTCGCCGTAGGCGCCGCCCATGTTCGTCGGCACCATCATCCCGGCGAGGACGATCCGCACGTCCGGGTTCGACGCGCGGGCCTTCTCGATGATCGCTTCGAGGTTCTGCTGGAGCGCGTCGACGGGGAGCCCGCGCAGGCCGTCGTTCGCGCCGAGGGCGAGCACGAGCACGTCGATAGGCTGCCGGCTCGCGAGCCACTCGAACCGCCGCAGCCCGCCCGCCGACGTGTCGCCGCTGAGCCCCGCGTTGACCGTGTTGAGGTCGATCCCGAGCGAGTCGGCTTTTGCATCGATCAGGGCAGGGAACGCCTGCTCTTCGGTGCGCGGCAGCCCGTAGCCCGCCGTGAGCGAGTCGCCGAGGTAGACGATCGTGAGCGCGCCGTCGTCCCCGTCGCCCGACGCCACGGCGGCCGGTTCGGAGGCCGGCTCGGGAGCGGGCGCGGCGGAGTCCGAGCAGGCGGGGAGCGCGGCGAGCAGCAGCATGAGGACGAAGGGGCGGGCCATGAGGTGCGGGGGTTGGCGAGCGGTGGCAGGCAAACCCGACGCGCTGGGGGCTGTTCCGAGCCGCCGCCGCTCCGAGCCGCCGCCGCTCCAGACCACGGCGCGCCTTCACGAACACCTGTTGCAACAGACGAAGCGCCCGGTCGTACCACCCGCCCTCTTCAGCCAGCCGACCCGCGCCGTGTCCCTCGCCCTCTCCGCCCGCCACCTCACCAAAACGTTCGAGAGCGGCAGCCGCCGCCTCACCGTGCTCGACGACGTCTCGTTCGACCTCGAAGACGGCGCGACGTGCGCGGTCGTCGGGCCGAGCGGGAGCGGGAAGACCACGCTCCTCGGCCTCTGCGCCGGGCTCGACCGGCCGACGTCCGGCTCCGTCACGCTCTGCGGCGAGGCGCTCGAAACCCTCGACGAGGACGCCCGCGCGCTGACTCGGGGCCGCTCCGTCGGCTTCATCTTCCAGCAGTTCCGCCTCATCCCCACGCTGACGGCGCTCGAGAACGTCACCGTCCCGCTCGAATTGCGCGGCGAGCGCGGCGACGACGCGGGGCGTGCTCTATTGGAACGCGTCGGGCTGGGCGACCGGACCGACCACTACCCGACGCAGCTCTCCGGCGGCGAGCAGCAGCGCGTGGCGCTCGCGCGGGCCTTCATCAACCGCCCCCGCATCCTCTTCGCCGACGAGCCCACCGGCAACCTCGACACCGAGACGAGCGAGACCGTCGAGGACCTCATCTTCGAACTCAACGCCGAGGCCGGCACCGCGCTCGTCGTCGTCACGCACGACCTCGACCTCGCGCAGCGGACGCACCGGGTGCTACGGCTGCGAGGTGGCCGACTCGTGTCGGACGAGGCCGGCGTCGGCAACGGGCGGGCCAGCAGAAAGGAAGGGATGGAGAGCATGGAGGGAGAGGAGAGATCGGCACGAACCCTCTCCAGCTAGCCCCTTCCTTTCCCTCCACGCCCTCCCCTCCCGCCCATGTTCTCCCCCCGCTTCGCCTGGCGTGACAGCCGCACCGCGCGCCGCCGCCTGCTCCTCTTCGTCGCCTCCGCCGCGCTCGGCGTGGCCGCGCTCGTGGCGATCCGCTCGTTCGCCGACAGCCTCGAAGCCGAGGTCGCCGAGCAGGCCCGTACGCTCACCGGCGCCGACCTCACGATCGAGACGCGGCGCGGCTTCACCGACGAAACGGCTGTTCTGTTCGACTCGCTCGCGCAGGCGCACCCCGGCGATCAGGCGCAAGAGTACGCCTTCGCGTCGATGGCGTATTTCCCGAAGACGGGCGGCGCACGGCTGACGGAGATCCGCGCGCTCGACGGCGGCTACCCGTTCTACGGCACGATCACGACGACGCCCACCGACGCGGCGGCGACGTACCAGCAGCGCGGCGAGGCGCTCGTCGACGCCTCCCTCCTGCTCCAATACGACGTCGAGCCCGGCGACTCCGTCCGCGTCGGGCAGCAGACGTATCGGATCGCGGGTGGCATCGAGGAGATCGCGGGGCAGACCGGCGTCGGCGCGTTCGTCGGGCCGCGCGTGTACGTTCCGCTCGCATCGCTCGACACGACCCTCATCGGATTCGGCAGCCGCGTCGAGTACCGCCGCCACTTCCAGTTCGACACGGCCGATCCCGAGGTCGTCCGCGCCCAGATCGAGCCCCAACTGTCGGCGCTCGCGCTTCGCGCTGATACGCCGGCCGAAACGCAGGAGGACTGGAACGACGCGCTCGGCAACCTCAGCCGCTTCCTCTCGCTCGTCGGATTCGTCGCGCTCCTGCTCGGTGGGATCGGCGTGGCGAGCGCAATCACGGTCTATGTCCGCCAGAAAGCCGACACGATCGCGACGCTTCGCTGCCTCGGTGCGACGGCGGGACAGACGCTCCGGGCGTACGTCCTACAGGCCGCTGCCCTCGGGCTCGCCGGGGCACTCCTGGGCGCCGTCCTCGGCGTCGCGGTGCAAACCCTGTTGCCGCGCGTGCTCGGGCCGTTCCTGCCGGTCGAAGTCGCGTTCGCGATCTCGTGGGGCGCCGTGGCACAGGGCGTAGCGCTCGGCCTCGCCGTGGCGCTCGTCTTCGCGCTCTTGCCGCTCGTCCGCATCCGTCGGATTCCGCCGCTCCGCGCGATCCGCCCCGGCGCCGAGAGCGAGGGCGGTCGCGACGGGCTGCGCCTCCTCATCGCCGCCGTGCTCGCGCTCGGCGTCGCCGCGTTCGCGTGGGCGCAGACCGGCGACTGGCGCGCGGCGGTTGCCTTCCCGCTCGGCGTCGGCGCCGTGCTCGGGCTGCTGGCGCTCGTGGCGCGCGGCGTGATGGCGGCGCTCCGGCGGTGGCGCCCGAACAGCTGGCCGTACACCGCGCGGCAGGGCCTCGCGAACCTCTACCGGCCGGGCAACCAGACGCTCGTGCTGATGCTCACGCTCGGCCTCGGCACGTTCCTCATCACCACGCTCTACCTCGTCCAGACCTCCCTCCTCGACCAGGTCGCGATCACGAGCGGGGGAGAGCGGCCCGGCCTCATCCTCTTCGACGTGCAGCCCGACCAGCGCGACGGGCTCCAGCAACTCCTGGCCGACGAGGGCGAACCCGTGCTCGCCCGCTACCCCGTCGTGACGATGTCCCTATCGGCGATCAACGGGCAGGACACCGACGCGCTCCGCCAGGACACGACGCGCGACCTGCCGGGCTGGGCGCTCCGCCGCGAGTACCGCTCGACCTACCGCGACGCGCTCGTCGACTCGGAAGTGCTTGCCGGCGGCGATTTCGTCGGCCGCGTGCCCGCCGACACCGCGCTCGTGCCGGTATCGTTCGAGACCGACCTCGCGAACGACCTCGGCATCGGCGTGGGCGACCGGTTGACGTGGAACGTGCAGGGCGTGCCCGTCGAGACCGTCGTGGCGAGCCTGCGCGACGTGGACTGGACGCGCGTGCAACC
Source organism: uncultured Rhodothermales bacterium (assembly GCA_964438105.1). Classification (GTDB taxonomy): domain Bacteria; phylum Bacteroidota; class Rhodothermia; order Rhodothermales; family JANQRZ01; genus JBBSMX01. Next base: position 7,971 of record CAYTJT010000065.1, read on the forward strand.
GAATTTCTTCGTCGTATTCCCCGAAGGCCCGCTCGACGCCGCGCCGCAGTTCGACATCGTGCTCACGGGCGACGTGGACACCGAAACGTCGGCGCGGCTGCAGCAGGCCGTCGTACGCGCATATCCGAACGTGTCGATCGTCGACGTGCGGCTCGTGCTCGGGCTCGTCGAGGGCGTGCTCGGGCGCGTCGCGTTCGTGCTGCAGTTCATGGCCCTCTTCTCGATCCTGACCGGCCTCGTCGTGCTCGCGGGCGCGGTGCTGATCTCCAAGCTCCAACGCATCGAAGAGAGCGTGTTGCTCCGAACGCTCGGCGCGAGCCGTCCGCAAGTGGGGCGGATCCTGTTCGCCGAATACCTGCTGCTCGGCCTCCTCGCGGCCGTCGTCGGCGCGGGGCTCGCGCTCATCGGCGGATGGCTGCTCTCGGCGTTCGTGTTCGACGTGCCGTTCGTCCCGGCGTGGGGCGCGATCGCCGTGGCGCTCATCGTCGTCCCCGCGCTCACCGTCGCGATCGGGCTGGCGGGCAGCCGAGGCGTGCTGCGCCGCCCCCCGTTGGAGGTGCTGCGCTCGGCGGGCTAACTTCCGGCCCCCTCGCTCTTCGCCCCTCTGCTCCGTCATGCCGCCACGCACGTCCGACCATGGTCACGCCCCCGACCCCTCTCCCGTCGCCCTCGTCCTCATCGACGTCATCAACGACTTCGACTTCGACGACGCCGAGGCCCTCCTCCGGCAGGCCCGCCCCGCGAGCGAGCGCATCGCCGTGCTGAAACGGAACGCCCATGCGGCCGGCGTGCCCGTCATCTACGCCAACGACAACTTCGGCCGCTGGCGCGACGACTTCGCCGCCGTCGTGAGCCACTGCCTGCGCGACGACTCGCCGGGGGGCGACGTGGTCGAGCGGTTGCGCCCCGCGGACGACGACTACTTCGTCCTCAAGCCGAAGCACTCGGCCTTTTTCGCGACGACGCTGGAGCCCCTCCTCGGCCACCTCGGCGTGGAGTCCCTCGTCCTCGCCGGGTTCACGGGCGACATCTGCGTGCTCGCCACCGCGATCGACGCCTACATGCGCGACCTCCGCCTCGTCATCCCGTCCGACGCCGTCGCGTCCGTCGACCCGGAGGAGACGGACCGCGCCCTCGCCTACGCCCGCCGCGTGCTCGACGCCGAGACGCCGGAAGTCGAGGCCGTGGACTTCGCCGCGCTGCGGGAGGCCTGACGCCGCCGCGCGGGTTACGCCCCCCGACGGCCGGGGGCTTCGGACCAAACCGGCCGCCATGTTTATCGCCGACCCCGCCCCCCGCTACGACCCGCGCCGCTACCGCCGCCGCTCCGTCCGGCTGCCCTACCACGACTACACAGGCAGCATTTATTTCGTCACGATCTGCACGCACGAACGCGCGTCCCTCTTCGGCGAAATCACGGGCGGGGTGATGATCCCAAACGCGGCGGGCCGCATCGTATGGGCGGAGTGGGCACGGACCGCGGAGATCCGCCCCGAGGTGACGTTGGACGCGTTCGTGGTGATGCCGAATCACGTCCACGGGATCATCGGGGTCGTTGACGGCGCGAACCCGAACGACGGCGCGAACCCGAACGACGGCGCGGTGCACGACCGTGGGGGCACGATGCATCGTGCCCCTACGCGGCGGTTCGGCGAACCGGTGGCGGGGTCGTTACCAACCGTCGTCGGCACGTTCAAGGCCGCCGTCACGCGACGCATCAACGCGGCGCGCGGGACGCCCGGCGGTGCGGTGTGGCAACGGAATTATTGGGAACGGGTGATCCGCGACGAACGCGAACTCCGCATCGCCCGGCGGTACGTCCGCGACAACCCGCCCCGCTGGCACCTCGACCGCTGCCACCCGAGCCGCCCTTGACGTCACGCCCTCAGCTTCGCGTTCTTCTCGATGTACTGGACGATCAGCCCCGCGACGTTCTTGCCGGTCGCCCTCTCGATCCCTTCCAGCCCCGGCGACGAGTTGACCTCGAGCACGAGCGGGCCGCGGTCCGAGCGGAGGATGTCCACGCCCGCCGCCCTCAATCCGAGCGCCTTCGCCGCCTGCACGGCCGTCTTGCGCTCGGTCGGGGTGATCTTCGCGAGGCTCGCCGACCCGCCGCGGTGGAGGTTCGAGCGGAACTCGCCCTCGGCGCCCTTCCGCTCCATCGCCGCCACCACTTTGTCGCCGACGACAAGGCAGCGGAGGTCGCTCCCGCCGGCCTCTTTTATGTACTCCTGCACGAGCAAGTACGCCTTGAGCCCGCGGAACGCCTGGATCACGCTCTGCGCCGCCTTCTTCGTCTCGCAGAGGACGACGCCGACGCCCTGCGTCCCTTCGAGCAGCTTCACGATCAGCGGCGCCCCGCCGACGGCGCGGATCAGGTCGTCGGCGGCGTCGGCGCCGTGCGCGAACGCGGTGACGGGCAGCCCGATGCCCGCCTTCGCCAGCAGTTGGTGCGCGCGGAGCTTGTCGCGCGAGCGCGTGATCCCGACCGACCCGTTGAGGCAGTACACCCCCATCGCCTCGAACTGCCGCACGACGGCGAGCCCGTAGAACGTGATCGACGCGCCGATGCGCGGGACGACGGCGTCGATGGCCTCGACCTTCTGGCCATCCACGTGCACCTCCGGCCCGCCCGCGCCGAGGTGGATCGTGCATTGCAGCGTATCGAGCACACGGGCGGCGTGCCCCCGCTCCTCGGCGGCCTCGACGAGCCGACGCGTCGAGTAGAGGTCTGGGTTGCGCGAGAGGATGGCGATGTTCATAAGGGCACCGGGCAGGCCCGCCACAGAGCGGCGGGACGAAAGACGAGCGGGAAAGAGGGGCTATCGGTAGAGCTGCGCGGCGCGCGGGCGGCGGCCGTGGAGGAACGACGCGCTCGCATCGACGAGCAAGTGCCCGCCCAGGGCTTCGCGTCCGAGCAGCATCCGCAGCCGCATCGAGCGCCGGTCGGTCAGCGTGATCTCGACGGGCCACGTGAGGTCGCCGAGCCGCAGCGGCGTGCAGATCACCACGCGCAGTTCCTCGTGCCCGCTCGAGCTCGTCACGTGCCGCTCGTCCACCACGTCGGCCTCGGCCCAGACCGTCAGCCGCTCGTTCTGCTGTAGCGGGTGCACGCCGAAGCGGACGCGCTCGCGCCCACCCTCGCGGAAGGTTTCGAGGTCGAACGCGTGCAGCGACGAGGTCTTCGCGCCGGTATCGACCTTCGCCTTCACGGCGGGCAGGCCGAGCTCCGGCAGCGCCACCCACTCGCGCCAGCCCACAATGATGCTTGGGTGGCTTTGCCTCATGCGCCCTCGCGGGCGACGGTGCCGCCGGAGAGCAGGTACAGACACGCCATCCGCACCGCGACGCCGTTCGTGACCTGATTCAGGATGACGGAGCGGTCCGAGTCCACGACCTCGCTCGCGAGCTCGACGCCGCGGTTGACGGGGCCGGGGTGCATGATCCGCAGCTCGGGGTACCGGGCGAGGTGCGATTCTTTGATTCCGTAGCGCTCGTGGTACTCGCGCAGCGACGGGAAGAGGCCGCCCTTCTGCCGTTCGAGCTGGATGCGGAGCGCCATCGCCACGTCGCAGCCGTCGAGCGCGGCGTCGAGCCGGTCCACGACGCGGACGCCCATCGCCTCCACGTCGCGCGGCATCATCGTGCGCGGGCCGCAGAGCGTGACGTTCGCGCCGAGGGCCTGGAGCCCGAAGATGTTCGAGCGCGCGACGCGGCTGTGCGTGATGTCCCCGATGATGGCGACGTTGAGCCCGTCGAAGTCGCCCCGGTGGAGTTGGTCGCCGGGGAAGCGCGGGAGGTCGAGATTGGAGAGCGTGAGGATGTCGAGGAGCGCCTGCGTCGGGTGCTCGTGCGCGCCGTCGCCCGCGTTCAGCACGACCGAGTCGATGCAGCGCGTGAGGAAGTGCGCCGCCCCCGGCGACGAGTGGCGGATGACGACCATGTCGATCTTCATCGCCTCGATGTTCCGCGCCGTGTCCTTCAGCGTCTCCCCCTTCGACACCGACGACCCGCTGGCGGAGAAGTTGACGACGTCGGCCGAGAGGCGCTTTTCGGCGAGCTCGAACGAGAGCCGGGTCCGCGTGCTCGCCTCGAAAAAGAGGTTGACGACGGTGACGCCACGGAGCGACGGCACGCGTTTGATGGGCCGGTCGAGCACGTCGCGGAACTCGCGCGCGGTGCGGAGGATGAGGCGGATCTCCTCGGCGCTGTACGTCGCGAGGCCGAGGAGGTGGCGGTGATGGAGAGCGACGAGCGACGAGCTACGAGTTTCGAGTGTTTCCTCGGTCATCGCTGTGCTGGTTCGGTCCGGAGAACTACCCATTCGTCGTTCGTCGTTCGTCATTCGTAGCTCCCACCAGCCAGACCCCGTCGAGGCCGTCGGCTTCGGCGAGGCGGACGCGGACCTCCTCGCCGGGCGTCGTCGGGACGGTGCGGCCGACGAAGTCGGGGCGGACGGGGAGCTCGCGGAGGCCGCGGTCGATGAGGGCGAGGAAGCGGACGCTGGCGGGGCGGCCGAGGTCCATCAAGGCGTCGAGCGCGGCGCGCGTCGTGCGGCCGGTGTAGACCACGTCGTCGACGAGCACGAGGCGGCGGTCGTCCACGTCGAACGGGATGTCGGTGGGGTGAACGATGGGCTGACGGAAGCGGCGGCGGACGTCGTCGCGGTACATCGTCGCGTCGAGCACGCCGAAGGGCAGCTTGACCCCTTCGAACGCGGCGATCTTGTCGCGGAGGCGGCGCGCGAGGTGCACCCCGCGCGTCTGCATCCCGACGAGGGCGAGGCGTTCGGCGGGCTCGGCCTCGTCGTCGAGGTGCTCGACGATCTGCCGCGCCAGCCGACTGAGCGTGCGGTCGAGGTCGGCCGCGTCCATGAGCTGGGCCTTGACGGTGGCCCC
>CAYTJT010000066.1:0-12836 GCA_964438105.1 uncultured Rhodothermales bacterium
CGCGCCCGCGCCGTCGGCCTCGTCGACGTGCTCGGCACGCTCGACGACGCGGTGGCGATCGCGGCCGAGCGGGCCGGGCTCGCACCCGATGATTACCGCATCCGCACGCTCCCCGAGGCGGAAGGCCTGTTCGAACTCCTCGGAGGTGGCCTCGGCCCCGCCGTTGCCACTGCGTTGCAGCACCGCCTCCGCTCGCCTGCCGAGGACGTCTTCCAGCGACAGGCCGCGCTCCTCCGCGAAGCCGCAACGCTCCACGCGACGCCGCAGGCCCGCCTCCTCACCGACGTACAGATCCGCTAACGCGCGCCGGCCTCCGGCTCGTGGAGCGTGAGATCGAGGTCGCCCACGACGACCTGCAGCCGGGCCTGCGCGTCGAGGATCGCCTGGTTGTAGACGCTCGGCCCCACCGTTTCGAGCGCGAAGTCGAGAAAGAACGACGCCCGCAGGTCGCCGATCTCCTCGCCCTGCTCTTCGGCGAAGTAATGCTTGATGTGCTGGACGAGTCGCTTTCGCGTCTCGTCGGGGAGTTCGATGGCCACAGTGCGAGGGTGGGTGGAGAGCTATTCGGCGATGGACTCGGCGGCGGCGAGCACGGCACCCCACGCCGGCTTCGGGGTCCCGTCCGGCGCGACGACGCCGAGGAAGCAAAAGTAGTCCCGGAGCCGCTGCGCGATCTCCTCGGGGAGGTCGTCCAACTCGCTCCCGAGCAACGCGTCGCTGATGATCTCGCACGTCGGCTCGTCGAAGTCCTGGAACGTGAACACCGAAGCGAAGCGGATGCGCGGCGTCGCGGCGACCTCGGCGAAGAGGGCCTCGAAGCAGGCCCGCTGCCACGCCTCGGACGCGCCCATCGTCTCCGGGCTCGGGCACGTCAGCTCCTGGAGGAGGATCGGCCCGTCGCCGTAGGCCGTTACCACCTCGCGGAGGTCGCTGCGCACGTCGTCCACGTCGCGCACGAGGAAGTCCGGCCGGATCGGCGCGTGGTTGAACGCGACCACGTCGGCGACGGCCCGGAAGGCGCGGAACGTCGGGGTCCGCTCGCGGACGGCGTGGTTCGTGAGCGCCACGCCGACGGCGAGGCGCGGCTCTACCGCTCGTATCCGGTCTCGGGCCGCCTCGAACAGTCGGACGTACGCCTCGCGGTCGTCGCGGCTCGGGTCGAGGTACTCCCCCATCTCGTTGCCGAGGCCGAGGAAGAACCCGCCGCGCTCGACGACGAGCGGGGCCACGCGTTCGACGAGGGCGCCGAACCGCTCGACCACGGCCGCGTCGTCGAGCGCGACGCCGTCGGCGATGCCGCCCGCGCCGTCGCCGATCCCGTCGGGGAGGTTGTACGACCCCGAATCGCCAATCGTGATGTTGACGAACGGCGCGACGCCGAGCGCCCGGAGCCCGTCGAGCGTCGCGACGAACGCGTCGAGCGTGTAGCGGCCCGGCTCGGGCTCAAGGTCTTCCCAGTCGACGTAGTAGGTGAACCCGCCGAGCCCGCGGGCGACGGCGTCGTCGAGCAGCGCGCGTTCGGCCGCGCCCACCTCCCCGAGGTCGGCCGAGCCGTAGAGCGTCGTGCCGAGGGTGAAACCCGGCGCGAGGAGCGGAAGCGCCGCCGCCGCCGAGTCGGGCGGATCGACCTCGGCCGACGAGCAGCCTGCGGCCGAGGCAAGAAGGAAGGCGGCGGCGAGAATGGCGATCGGGAGCGTGGGCATCGGAGCCTCCGGTGAGTGTGTGCCGGGGTAGCCGCACCGCACGGCCCGAAGGTTACGCCGGAGTGCCCTATCCGCAGGGCCCGCCCCGTGCCGTCGCCGCGCTAGAGCCGGAGGAGCAGCCAGAGAAGTAGCGCCGTCGCCGCGCTCGCCCAAACGGTCCGCAGCCGGTTCCAGCGGTTCCAGCGCGCCTCGAACGCCGCGCGTGCCGCCCGCCGCTCGCCCTCGTCCATCCCGTCCACGTCGTGCGCCTGCAGCCGGTTGTTCAGCGGGATATTGACCACGACCGTGGGCACCTGCACGCCGACGAGGTACACGACGGTAGCGCCGAGCAACAGCCCCCGGTCGAGCCCCTCCAGCCGTCCGAACCCGAGCACCGCCGCGCCGATCAGCAGCAACGCCGACCCGACCCAGACGAGCCCGAACAGCGGGTGGTTATTCTGGATGACGCGGTCCATCGCTTTGAACGCGTTGAGGAACTCTCGGTCGGGCAGCGCGCCGATGCCGGGCATCGTAACGACGGCGAAGGCGAAGACCAGCCCCGCGGTGAGGCCGCACAGCAGGGTGGCAGCGAGGAGGAGCAGGGAGAAAACCACAGCGGTTCGGTATGATTTCGAGCGCGAACGGTGACTCAACCCATCCCCATGATACCCCTCTACACCAGCACGTCGCCCGTCATCGCCTCCGGGATGTCCACGCCCATCAGCGTCAGGATCGTCGGGGCGACGTCGCCGAGCTTGCCGGGGCGGATCGGCCCGTCGAAGGCCGCTCCTGTTTCGGGGTCGACGCGGAGGATGAGGTGCGGGACGAGGACGGTCGTGTGCGCCGTGTGCGGGCTCCCGTCGGGGTTCTTCATCTTGTCCGAGTTGCCGTGGTCGGCGATGATCTCGACGGTGTAGCCCTCCTCCCGCGCGGCCTCGACGACGACCTTCGACGCCGCGTCGACGGCCTCGATCGCCTGTACCGCCGCCTCGAACACGCCCGTGTGCCCGACCATGTCGGGGTTCGCGAAGTTGAGGATGATGAGGTCGGGGTGCCGCTCGCGGATCGCCTCGGCCACGGCGTCGGCGAGCGGGGCGGCGCTCATCTCGGGCTGGAGGTCGTAGGTCGCCACCTTCGGGCTCGGGATGAGGATGCGCTCCTCGTCCTCGAACGGGTCCTCGCGCCCGCCCGAGAAGAAGTACGTCACGTGGGGGTACTTCTCCGTCTCCGCCGCCCGGAGCTGCGTCAGCCCGGCCTTCTCGATCACGGCGCCGAGCGTGTCGTCGAGGTTGACTTTGGGGAACGCGACGGGCAGGTCGAACTCGGCGTCGTACGGGGTGAACTGCACGAGGTGGAGGTCGAGCGGGCGGTTGCCCCCCGCGTTCGCGGGGGCAGGCTTCGTGCCGCGCTCGAACGCGTCGAAGTCGGGGTCGGTGAGGGCGCGGACGAGCTGGCGGGCGCGGTCGGCGCGGAAGTTGAAGAACACCACGGCGTCGCCGTCCTGAATCGGCGGCGTGCCTTTGATGCGGATCGGCTCGACGAACTCGTCGGTGACGCCTTTCTCATAACTGGCTTCGAGGGCCTCGGCCGGGTCCTCGAACACGTCGCTCGCGAAGTCGCTCTTGCACGAGGCCGTGAGGAGGCAGTACGCCGCCTTCGTCCGCTCCCAGCGGTGGTCGCGGTCCATCGCGTAGTAGCGCCCGACGATCGTGCCGACGATTCCAACGCCGATCTCGTCGGCCTTGTCCTGGAACGCGCGGACGTACTGGGCGCCGCCTTTCGGGTCGGTGTCGCGCCCGTCGGTGAAGGCGTGCACGACGACGTCGTCGCGGCCGAGCCCCTCGCGCTTCGCCAGTTCGAGAAGCGCATAGAGGTGGCGGAGGTGGGAGTGGACGCCGCCGTCGGAGAACAGCCCCATCACGTGCAGCCGCGCGTCGTTCGCCATCGCGTGCGCGACGGCCTCGCGGAGCACGGCGTTCTCGTAGAACCCGCCCTCCTCGATGTCCTTGTCGATCCGCGTGATCTCCTGGTAGACCACGCGCCCGGCGCCGAGGTTCATGTGCCCGACCTCGGAGTTGCCCATCTGCCCCTCCGGCAGCCCGACCGGCAGCCCCGACGCCTCCAGCGTCGAGTGCGGGTGCTGCTCGAAGAGGCCGTCGAGAAACGGCTTCTCGGCGTGGTCGATGGCGGAGACGGACGGGTCGTCGGCGATGCCGAAGCCGTCGAGGATGAGGAGGAGGTGGCGGTGGGGCATGGTCAGGTCGCGGGGGTGATACGGGTGTCGGGGTTGAGCGGGCCGCCCTCGGTGCCGAGGAACGACGTGCAGTGCGCGCACCGGCTGGCCTGGTACGGCACGACCTCCCGGCAGTAGGCGCACTTCTTCGTGTCCGGCTGCTCCTTCGGCGTCTCGTCGTTCGAGCCGAACTCGTCGCTGAGCCGCTCGCTCACGCGGTTGACGGCGCGGATGACGACGAACATCGCGAGGGCGATGAGGAAGAGGGTGACGACGTTCGTGAGGAACTGCCCGTAGTTGAGCGTCGTCGCGCCCGCCGCCTGTGCGGCCTCGAGCGAGGCGTAGGGCGGCGGCGCCCCCTCCCCCGCCCTCAGCAGGACGAACGCGTCGGAGAAGTCGGTCCGGCCGAGGAGCAGCCCGAGCGGCGGCATGATGAGGTCGTCCACGAGCGACTTCGCCACCGTCGAGAACGCCGCGCCGACGGTGAAGCCGATGGCGAGGTCCACGAGGTTGCCGCGCATGGCGAACTTCCGGAACTCCGAGAGGACAGACACGGGGGCGGGGGCGAGGAGAGGAGACGGGAGAGTCGAAAGTACGATGGGCCGGCCGGCCGTGCCGCACCTCAGCCGATCCGGTAGTCCTTGACCCGCTTCGTCGTCTCGCCGGTCTTCGTAGCGAACACGTTCATCGAGCCCGACGCCGGGTCCGCGATCTGCTCGACGCCGTAGCGGTCCACCTTCGTCGCGGGCTCGTCGAAGTAGCGGCCGTTCGTTTTGCAGAAATAGGCCCCCCGCTTCGGGTCGAGGCCGGGGACCGGGGCGGGCAGCTTCTGGAGCCTGGCGTAATACCGGCAGACGTCCGTGAGCGGGCAGGCGTCGCACTTCGGGCTCCGGGCCGTGCAGGTGTAGCGGCCGTGCAGGATGAGGAGGTGGTGCGCCTCGCCCCACGCCGCCTTCGGGATCACGCGGCGGAGGCCGTCCTCGACGGCGCGCGGCGTCCCGGCATCCTCGACGATGCCGATCCGGTTCGCCACGCGGAAGACGTGCGTATCGACCGCGATCGCCGGCTCGTCGAAGGCCACGGCGACGATCACGTTCGCCGTCTTCCGCCCAACGCCGCGCAGCGTCATCAGCTCCTTGTGCGTCTGCGGCACCTCACCGCCGAAGTCGTCCACGAGCTTCCGCGCCGTGACGGCGAGCGCGGTGGCTTTGTTGTTGGGGTACGACACCGAGCGGATGTACGGGAAGATCTCCTCGGCCGACGCCTCGGCCATCGCCTCGGGCGTCGGATACGCGGCGAAGAGGTCGGGCGTGACGAGGTTGACGCGGGCGTCGGTGCACTGCGCCGAGAGGATCACGGCCACGAGCAACTCGAACTCGGTGCGGTACCGCAGCTCGGTTTCGGGCGCGGGGATACGGTCGCGGAGGCGGTCGAGGGCGATGCGGGCGCGGTCGGTGCGGTTCACGTTTCGGGAATCGAGGGGCCGATGAAGAGACGAGCCGAAGGTATGGCCGACCCCGACATCGGTTCTCCGTTTCCCCGACTCTTCGCCTCCCGAAGGACGCTTCGCCGCCCGAACGACGCGCTATCTTTCGCGGCATGATCGCTCGGATGCTCGTCCTAGTTCTCTTCGCCTCTGCTGCGCTCGCTCAGCCCGGCGCCCCGCTTTCTCCCGAGGCCTCGGTCCCCACCCTCTCGCCCGCGGCCGAGGTCTCGCTGCTGACGATGCTGCCCGGCGACGAGGTGTACGCGCTCTTCGGCCACACGGCGTTCCGCGTCCGCGACCCCGCCCTCGGCCTCGGCCTCGACCGGACGTACAACTACGGCACGTTCGACTTCGACCAGCCGTACTTCATCGCCCGCTTCGCCCGCGGCCTCCTCGACTACCAGCTCTCCGTCGCGCCGATGGAGCGGACCGTCGCCGAGTACCGCTTTCTCGAGCGGCCGATCATCGAGCAGCGGCTCGCCCTCCCGGCCGACGCGCGGCAGGACCTCTTCCAGTTCTTGGAGACGAACTACCTCCCCCAGCGCCGCGCCTACCGCTACGACTTCTTTTTCGACAACTGCTCGACGCGGCCGCGCGACGCCCTCGAACGCGCCCTCGGCCGGCGGCTCGACTACGGCGGCTACGAGCCCGCCGGGACGACCTTCCGCGACCTCCTCCAGCCCTACCTCGAAGCCGCCCCCCTCACCGACCTCGGCATCGACCTCGGCCTCGGCGCGCCGACGGACCGGGAGGCCACGGACCGCGAGGCGATGTTCCTCCCGCTCGAACTGATGCGCGCCTTCGACGCGGCCTCGTTCGACGGGCAGCCGCTCGTCGCCAGCCGCGACACGCTCTTCTGGATCGACGGCGCCGGGATGCCCGATGCGGCGTTCGACTGGCCGACGCTCCTCGCGTGGCTCCTCGCCGCACTCGGCATCGCCTGGACTGCGGCGATGTGGCACCGCGGGCCGTCGCGCGGCCTCCGGCGGTTCGACGTCGCGCTCTTCGGCGTCGTCGGGCTCGCGGGGGCCGTCATCCTGTGGCTGTGGCTCGGGACGGAGCACGCCGTCACCGGGCCGAACGCGAACCTCCTCTGGGCGTGGCCGACGCACCTCGCCGCCGCGATCGTGCTCGCGCGGCGCAACCTGAGGGGGGCTATGTGGGTTTATTGGGCGCTGACTTCCGCCGTCGCGCTCGTCACCCTTCTCGCGTGGTCCGCCCTCCCGCAGGCGCTCCCCCCCGCCGCGCTCCCCCTCGTGCTGCTCCTCGGCGTCCGCGCCGGAACCCGCGCGGCACGGCGTCAGCCTGAAACCCTCTCTTCTCTCTGAACCCCGCTTCCATGCAAGTCCTCGATCCCGACCTCGCGCACTCGCTCGCCACGCCCGACACGGCGCGCACCCTCCCCCCGCGCATCACGCCCGCCTCGCTCGACGGCCTCGCCTCCAGGGCCAGCCTGTTGGGCGGCGACCACGAGAGCCACGCCGTCGTCGCCCCCTTCACCGGCCAGCCCGTCGGCTCCGTGCTGATGGGCACGGCCGACGACGTGCGCTACGCCGTCGAGCGGGCGCGGAGAGCCCAGCCGCCGTGGGCCGAGCGCCCCGTCGCCGAGCGGGCCGACGTGCTCAAGCGTTACCACGACCTTGTCTTGGAACGGCAGCAGGAAGGCATGGACATCGTCCAGATGGAGAGCGGGAAAAGCCGGCTCGACGCCTACACCGAGGTCTCCGACGTCGCGATTGTGAGCCGGTACTACGCGTACCACGGCCCGGACCATCTCCGTCCCGAGCGCCGTGCCGGGCTCGTCCCGCTGCTCACGAGGGCCGAAGTGCTCCGTCAGCCGAAGGGCGTCGTGGGCATCATCGCGCCGTGGAACTACCCGCTCTCGATGGCGATTACGGACGCGATCCCCGCCCTCCTCGCGGGCAACGCCGTCGTGATCAAGCCGGCGGAGCAGACGCCGTTCACCGCGCTCTGGGCCGCGCAGCTGCTCTACGAAGCGGGCCTCCCGCCCGAGGTGCTGCACGTCGTCACCGGCCGAGGGAAGGACATCGGCAGCGCGCTCATCGACGCCGTCGACTACGTCCACTTCACCGGGAGCACGGAGGTCGGGCGGATCGTGGGCGAGCAGGCCGGGCAGCAGCTCACGGACTTCTCGCTCGAGCTCGGCGGGAAGAACCCGCTCATCGTGCGCCACGACGCGGACCTCGAACGGACCGTGCAGGGCGTGATTCAGGCGGCGTTCTCATCGGCCGGCCAGCTCTGCATCTCGGCCGAGCGGATCTACGTTCACGAGTCGATCTTCGACGCGTTCGTCGCCCGCTTCGCGGCGGCGGCCGAGGCACTCGAGGTCAACGGCCGCTACGACTTCTCGGCCCACATGGGCTCGCTCGTCTCCGAGGAGCAGCTCGACAAAGTCACCGAGCACGTCCGCGACGCCGTCGCAAAGGGCGCGACGGTGGTGACGGGGGGGCGTCAGATCCCGGAGCTCGGCCCGCTGTTCTACGCCCCGACCGTCCTCACCGGCGTCAAGCAAGGGATGCTCGTTTACCGCGAGGAGACGTTCGGCCCGGTCGTCGCGCTCTACCCCTTCCGAAGCGACGCCGAGGCGATCGCCCACGCCAACGACAGCACGTACGGGCTCAACGCGAGCGTGTGGACGCGCGACACCCGCACGGGCCGCCGAGTCGCCGAGCAGATCGAGTGCGGGACGGTCAGCGTCAACGACGCGTTTTTCGCGACGTGGGGCTCGACGGACGCCCCGATGGGCGGGTTCAAGCAGTCGGGCGTGGGCCGCCGGCACGGGCCGGAGGGCATCCACAAGTACACCGAGGCTCAGACCGTCGCCGTCCAGTACGGCGTGTCGCTGTCGCCCTCGGCGCTCGGCCTCACCGCCGCGCAGTTCGCCGACGCGTTCACGAAGACGCTGAGGCTGGTACGCCGCCTCCCAGGCCTGCGGTAGCACGGCGGCGGAAGCGGCGGCCCGCAAAAAAAGCCCCGGGCGCTGACCTTCAGCGCCCGGGGCCGGTACCGCGTACGGGATTTGAACCCGTGTTACCGCCGTGAAAGGGCGGCGTCCTAAACCCCTAGACGAACGCGGCAAGGGCTCGGCCGGCGGTGCGACGGATCGCACCGAGCGGGGGGCACCGGCCGAGCAGGGTGGCAAACGGGACTTGAACCCGCGACCTCCGGAACCACAATCCGGCGCTCTAACCAGCTGAGCTACTGCCACCAGAGGTCTCACACGTCGAGCGTGAGAAGAGCAAGATACATGCGTCGCACCGCCGAGTTCAACCGCGGAGAGCCGTCGCTGCGCGAAAATTCGTTCAAGGCACCGCCGGACCCGGCGGCTCGTCAGCGGATCACGGCGACCTTGCCGTACGCCGTGCCCTCACCGTCCTGCCCCGCAGCCGCCACGATGTAGACGCCCGACGGCACGAACTCCCCCGTGCGCTGGTCGCGCCCGTCCCATCGGACGCTCCCGCCGCGCGTCTGGAACGAGGCCACGAGTTGCCCGTCCACGGTCAGCACGCGCACATCGGCGTCGTCGACGAGGCCCTCGATCGCGATCTCCGGGAGCGCCCCGCCGTTGCCGCGCACGGGGTTCGGGTAGACGAACAGGTCCTCGGCCGCCCGCGACGGTGCGACGGCATCGCCGCGGTAGCTGTACAGCCCGCCGCTCGTGGCGAAGTGCACGGTCCCGCTCTGCTCGTCCACGGCCACGGCCACGACGACGTCCGAGGGAAGCGGGGAGTTCTCCGTCGTAAAGTTGGCGATGACCTCCGTGCCCTCCGCGTCGATGAGCCAGACCCCGCTGCTGGAGGCCAGCCACTTGCGGTCGGCCGGGTCCACGGCGATGTCGAAGATGCGGAGGTCCCGAAGGAAGTAGTCCGTACCGTCTGGTACCCGTGCCCACGTGATTTGCGAGTCGATGTTGCCGGCGAAGGCGGAGCCGGGTGAGAAGATCGTGGCGAGACCGCGCTCCGTGCCCAGCCACATCCGGCCGCTCCGGTCCTCCACGATCGCGTTCACCTCGGCGTTGGGGAGGCCCGTCCCCTCGGCGCTCGACCCTACCCTTCGCGTGAACACGGCCCGGTCGTCGGAGGCGTCGAGCGGATCGGCCCCGGTATCGAGCACGAGGAAGCCGTCGTCCTGGTAGCCCGTGATCCACTTCTGCCCGAACGAGTCGATGAAGACCCGGTCGTAGCTGACGGTCGAGGGAACGCCGCTTGGCCGGTCGATCCCCTGCCACTCCCCCTCCGGGGTCCGCACGTGCAAAGGCGTAGCCGCGAACCGATTCGTCACCCACAGCCGGCCCGCGTCGTCGGTCGTGAGCCCCGCCGTCACGACGTAGTTGGGGTCCCTGGGGTCGGACGGCAGGAGGGACGAGCTCTCGGGCGTGTACTGGATGATTTCGCCCTCGGCGGTGTACTGGAACACGCCCGTCCCGCGGCTGGTGTCGCCCGTCCCCAGCCACACGTTTCCTCGGTCGTCGACGTGGGTGGTAGAGACGGCGGACCACGCGGGCAGTGTGCCGTCAGCGGCTGAGAAGTTCGTCCACGTCGTCCCGTCGAATCGAGCGAAGCCGTTGATGCGAGGGGAGGAGGCTTCGAAGCCTACCCAGACTGCCCCGTCCTCCGCGACGTCCAGCGAGAGGATGGTGTTAGAAAGGGGACCGTCAGGACGAATGATCTGCTCAGGCTCCACATCCCCCTCTTCCACCGTATTGAAATCTGGGAAGGCTATGAGACCGCCGAGTTCGTCCCCGACCCATACGTTGCCTTCGGGGCCGAACGCGCCCGATTTAAAGATAGAGCGGCCTGCGGCGTCGTAGTCCTCCGCTGTGCCGGCGAGCGTCCGTACGGTGAGTTTGAAGCTGGACACAGCGATGAGTGCCCCGTCCCCCACGAGGAGGTCCGGGACAGACCAATTTGAATAACGGAGCCGATCCCATGCACCCCCGGCGTCACGTGCCCGCACGTCGCCCTCCTCGTCATCTACTCGCTCGACGCCAGCGAAAATCGTGTCATCGAAGAACGCGAGGCTGAGCACGTCCGTCGGCGCCTCGGGGTCGACCGTCCACGCCGAGGGCTCGCGGAAGTTGGGCGTGTCGAGCGGCGCGTAAGCGACGCCCGCCCGCGTCCCGACCCAGAGGCCGGGCGTGCCGTCCGGCAGCGGGGCCGTCAACACGTCCTCCACGGAGGTCCCGGCGGGCAAGGTGCCGAAGCGCTCGTACGTGTCGCTCACCTCGTTCCGCGCCGCGTCGAACACAACCACGCCGAAGCCCGTCGCGATCAGCAGCGAGTCGGCCGCGACCTCGATGCGGTTGATGCTGCGCGTGTTGAAGCGGTCGGCCTGCGCGATGTCGAAAAACGACGTGACCTCGCCCGTCGCCACGTCCAGCCGGTCGATGACGCCGTCGGTGTAGCCGATCCAAACGGCATCGCGCGCCGCGTCGTAAGCGATCGCCTGTGCATCGACGCTGCTGAGGCCCTGAACGGGCGTGAAGCGCTCGATCTCGCCGGAGGCGGGGGCGTAGCGGAACACGCCCCCCTCGGTCCCCGCCCACAGCGCGTCCCCGGAGACGCCGAGGGCCTGGACGTTTCGGAAGGAGGGGTAGGCTTGCCAGCGCGCGTCTTGGGCGGCAGCGTCGGAGAGCACGCCGAGGAAAAGCACGGCGAAGAGGGTCAGCACGGTCGAACGCATCGAAAAGCTCCAGGGTGGATCGTCGAGAGAACGCGGCGAGCGGGGGCCACCGCGCGGGGAACATCATCTGGGGCGTAACGAAGGGTTCGATAGGCAGCGGCGAGCGTTAGAGTTGCCGGAGCAGGTTGACCATTTCCACCGCGCCCACGGCGGCCTCGGCGCCCTTGTTGCCCGCCTTCGTGCCGGCCCGCTCGATCGCCTGCTCGATCGTATCGACCGTGAGCACGCCGAACATCACGGGCACGCCCGTGCTCATCGACGCCTCGGCGATGCCGCTCGCGACGCCGCCGGCCACGTAGTCGTAGTGCGAGGTCGCGCCGCGGATGACCGCCCCGAGGCAGATCACGGCGTCGTAGCTCCCCGACGCGGCCATCTTCTTCGCCACGAGCGGGACCTCGAACGCGCCGGGGCACCACGCCACGTCCACGGCGTCCGCGTCGGCCCCGTGGCGCCCGAGCGCGTCGAGCGCGCCGTCGAGCAGCGGCCGCGTGATGAACTCGTTGAACCGGCTGGCGACGATCGCGAACCGGGCGTCGGAAGCCACGAGCGTCCCTTCGATGAAGTTGGGCATGGGTGGAGCGAAAAGCGTAGGGGGTGACGACCTGCGTGCCTCGGCCCGTGCCGCCGCGCTTCGGCAGCGCCCTCGCTGAGGCGGCTAGAGTATACGCACACTGCGCCGTTTCGACAGGCCCTTGCGCGTGCCCTCACGCCGCAGGCCGCAGCCGGTCGACGCGCGAGGCGGGAACGGTGTAGGCCCCAAAGCGCTCGTCGTCGCGCGCGCCGAAGCCGTGGTAATCCGAGCCGCCGGTTTGGATCAGGCCGAAGCGGTGGGCGACGCGCTCCCAATACGCGCGGAGGTCGGCGTCGTGCATCGGGTGGACCGTCTCGATGCCGTCGAGCCCGGCCTCGGCGAGGCGCTCCACGAGCGCGACCCGGACGAACGTCGCGGGGTGGGCGAGCACACAGACGCCGCCCGCCGCGTGGACGAGGCCGATCAGGTCCTCCGGCGAGGCTGACCCTTTCGGGACGAACGCGGGCGCGCCGTCGCCGATGTACCGGACGAACGCCCCCTGCACCGTCTCCGCGTGGCCGGCCTCCACGATCGCGCGTGCGAGGTGGGGCCGCCCGACCGTCCCGCCGCCCGCGTGCGCCAGCACCCGCTCCATCGACACGGGCCGCCCGAGCGCCGCCATCTTCGCCACGATCTCGCGCGCCCGGTCGAGCCGCTCCTGCCGGTACCGCGTGAGATGCCCTCGCAGTCCCGCGTCGCCCAGGTCGAACCCGTAGCCGAGGAGGTGGACGTCGCCGCCCCGCACGTTCGCGCTGAGCTCGACGCCCGGGATCAGCTCGATGCCGCACTGCTCGGCGGCGAGGGTGGCCGTCGGGTAGGCCGCGACCGAGTCGTGGTCGGTGATGGAGAGCGCGGCGAGGCCGCGGAGGTGGGCCTTCTGCACGAGGCCGGGCGGTGAGAGCCGCCCGTCGGAGGCGGTCGTGTGGGTGTGGAGATCGGCGCGGCGCATCGGGGTGGGGGTTGGCCGAAGGTACGCGCAGCCCGCTGACAGCGGCGTGTCGGCGCGGCGTCCTCGCACCGTTTTCGCCCGCTCGCCGTCGTGCCGGTGCCGACCCGGGCGCGGCGCGGCGCGCCCTTACGGACGCCCACGGCGACGCCATCGTAGATTTATCACCCTGGCTGCCCTCTGTCCCCTGTCCCCTGTCCCCTGTCCCCTGTCCC
>CAYTJT010000067.1:0-12771 GCA_964438105.1 uncultured Rhodothermales bacterium
AACCCGTTGCCCATCGCCTCTCGCCCGGAACCATGCCCCGCCATCTCCCGCTCGCCCTCGCCCTCGTCACGCTCTGGTCTGCAGGCTGCGGGACCGGGGTACCCAACTCGGCGCCCGATGAGCGCGCGACGAGCCACGCCGCCGATACCGTCGGCGTGGACGAGGGGCCGGCCCAGATCCAGAGCGCCGTCGGGGCCGGGAACGTGCCGGTGAGCGCCGTCGCGGGCTACCTGCCGCCCGTGCCCGTCGACGCGTCGCGGCTGGAGGCGTTGCGCGACGCCGAGCGCGGGCCGGTCGACGCGGACCTGCTCGACTCCGAGGCGTTCCTGCGCGCGGCGAGCACCCCGAGCGCCGTCCCCGCCGACGCCGACGCCCGCGCCGACGCCCTCCTCGCGGAGATGACGCTCGAAGAGAAGGTCGGGCAGATGACCCAGATCACCCTCGAAGTGATCGCCGACATCGGCAGCGTGCTCAACGTCGTCGACGAGGCGTACACCGTCGAGCAGTGGCGGGCGATCACCGGCGCCATCGACGCCGCCTCGCGCGGCAGCCGGCTCGGCATCCCCGTGCTCTACGGCGTCGACGCGGTGCACGGCGCGAACTATACGGCCGAGGCCGCGCTCTTCCCGCAGAACATCGGCCTCGCGGCCACCTTCAACCCGGCGCTCGTGCAGGAGGCCGCGGCCCTCACGGCCCGCGCCATCCGCGCCGGCGGCATCCCGTGGGACTTCGCGCCCGTGCTCGACATCGGCCGCCACCTCGCGTGGTCGCGCTTCTACGAGACCTTCGGCGAGGACCCCCACGTCGTGAGCGTGATGGGCGTGGCGCAGGTGCGCGGGCTCGAAGGCGCCCGCCTCGACGCGGGCACGAGCGCCGCCGCGACGGCCAAGCACTACGTCGGCTACAGCGGGCCGCGCACGGGCCGCGACCGCTCCAGCGCGTTCATCACCGAGCGCGAGCTCCGCGAGCTCTACCTCCCGCCGTACCAGGCCGCCGTCGACGCGGGCGTGCACTCCGTGATGATCAACTCCGGCGACGTCAACGGGCGGCCCGTCCACGCCAGCCACCGCCTGCTGACGGAGGTGCTCCGCGACGAGATGGGCTTCGACGGCTTCACCGTGAGCGACTGGGAGGACATCAAAAAGCTCGAGCTCATCCACCGCATCGCCCGCAGCGAGCGCGAGGCGACGAAGATCGCCGTGCTCGCGGGCGTGGACATGAGCATGGTGCCGAACGACTTCTCGTTCTACGACCACCTCCTCAGCCTCGTCCGCGATGGCGAGGTGCCCGTCGAGCGGATCGACGAGGCGGTCCGCCGGATCCTCCGCGTCAAGGCCCGCCTCGGCCTCTTCGACGCGCCGGCCGTGGAGGGCTCGGTGCCCGAGGCGGTGGGGAACGAACACGCGCACCGCACCGCGCTGCAGGCCGCGCGCGAGTCCATCACGCTCCTCCGCAACCGCGACGTGGGCGGCGCGCCGATCCTCCCGCTCGCCGAGGGCACACGCGTGCTCGTCACCGGCCCCGCCGCCGCCTCGATGCGCGCGCTCAACAACGGCTGGACGTACACGTGGCAGGGCGACGGCCGCGCCGAGTTGTTCTTCCCCGAGGGCCGGACGGTACTCGACCAGATCCGCGCGATCGCGGGCGACGAGCACGTCACGTACGCGCCGGGCGCCGACTTCGAGACGCCCGTCGACATCGGCGCGGCGGCGACGGCGGCGGCCGAAGCGGACGTCGCCGTGGTCGTGCTCGGCGAGAGCAGCTACGCCGAGGTGCCGGGCTCGATCATCGACATGACCCTCCCCGACGCCCAGCTCGACCTGCTCGACGCCGTCGCGGCGACGGGCACGCCGGTCGTGCTCGTGCTCGTCGAGGGCCGCCCGCGCGTGCTCGGCGGCCACGCCGACGCGGCCGACGCGATCGTGGTGGCCTACAACCCGAGCAACGCTGGCGGGCAGGCGATTGCCGAGGTGTTGTTCGGCCGCGTCAACCCGAGCGGGCGGCTCCCGTTTACCTACCCCTCGGGGCCGAACTTCCTCATCGCCTACGACCGCACGCTCTCCGACGATCAGGACACGAGCTACGGCCTCGAGGGCTTCCAGCCGCTCGCGCGCTTCGGCGACGGGCTGAGCTACACGACCTTCGCCACGTCCGCGCTCACGGTTCCGCCGCAGGCGGCGATGAGCGGTCTCGACGACGGCGTCCCCGTGTCGGTGATGGTCGAGAACACCGGGCCGGTGGCGGGGCACGAGGTCGTGCTGCTCTACCTCTCGGACGAGGTGGCGCGCGTCGCCCCGCCGGTGGAGCGGCTCGTCCGCTTCGCGAAGGTCTACCTCGAGCCCGGCGAGCGCCGCGCGCTCTCGTTCCGGCTCGACGCCCGCGCGCTCTCGTTCGTCGACGAGGCGGGGCGGCGGCTCGTCGAGCCCGGCCGGTTCTCGCTCCGCGTCGCCGACCAGACCGCGTCGTTCACGCTCGGCGGCGGTGAGCCGCTCGTACTCTCCGCTCGCTGACCTTCCACGCGCGTGTTTCAGAAGCCACGATCTCCGTCATGAGTGTCACCATCCGCGACGTCGCGCGTCGCGCGGGCGTCTCCATCTCCACCGTATCGCGCGTGCTCAACGACACGTGCCCCGTCGGGGAGGACAAGCGCCGCTCGGTGGTCGAGGCCGCGCAGGCGCTCGGCTACCGGCCCAACCCGGCGGCGCGGAGCCTGCTGGGGAAGAAGACGGGCGGCCTCGGCGTGCTGCTCCCCTACGTCAGCGGCGAGTTCTTCGCCGAGCTCCTGAACGGGCTCGACGAGGCCGCGCAGGAAGAGGGCGTCTTCCTCGTCGTCTCGACCTCCCACGGGCACGTGGACGAGTTCAACGCGGCGATCCACGCCATGGACCGGCGCGTCGATGGCCTCATCGTCATGGCCCCCGAGATGGAGGCGCCGGGGATCGAGTCGATCGTGGCGTCCAGGACGCCGGTGTCGTTCATCAACACCCACGTCGAGGGCTTGCGCGCCGACGTGTTCAACTTCGACAACTACGGGGGGAGCCACGCCCTGACGCAGCACCTCTTGGGCCTCGGCCACCGCCGGATCGCGATCGTCAGGGGTCCTGCGGGGGCGGGGGACGCCGAGGAGCGGGTGCGGGGCTACCGGGCGGCCATGGCGGAGGCGGGGCTTCCTGACACCTCGGCGCTGGAGTTCGGCGGGGACTACACGCAGGCCGCAGGGGTCGAGGCGGCGAAGGCCGTCCTCGACACGAACCCGCGCCCGACGGCGATCGTGGCCGCGAACGACTACTGCGCGTCCGGCGTCCTCAGCGCGCTGAACGAGCGTGGGGTCGCGATCCCGGCCGAGATGGCCGTCACGGGGTTCGACGGCGTCACGAGCAGCCAGTACACGCTGCCCCCGCTCACCACGATGCGGGCGCCCGTGCGCGAGGTCGGCTACCAGGCGTTCCGCCGTCTCGTGGCGCGGTTGAACGGCACGGTTAGCGGAGACGCCTTCCAGCACGAGGTGCTGCCCGTCGAGCTCGTGGTTCGGGGGTCGACGGCGGCCCCGTCGAAAGGCGAAAGCTATTTTGACTATGGGCTGTAACTGAAAACGCACTCGGTGTTCGGGCGTCCGTGGCACTCGCGGGGCCGCGAGGAGGATTGTTGTTGGGGGCGTGTCGCCGGTTTACTTGAAAAGGCTTTCAGTGCTACCTTAGTTTTAAGACGCGTGCTACCTGCACCGTTTTTAGCTTTTTACACCTCAAAACCCACTTCTGCTATGACACATCTGCTACAGCACTTCATGACAGAGCTAAAGGGAGGAGCCGCTGCCGTCGTCACGCTCGCCCTTCTAGCCGCAACGGCCTTCGCCCCGAGCGCGCAGGCGCAGACCACCTTCGACACGTTCGACGACGGGAACGTCGACAACGTCTCGGCCTTCGCGGGCGGGGCCGACGGCATCGGGGCCGGGGCCGGGCCCGGCGTCGGCACCGGCGGCGAGGACACCGGGCTCTCGGTCGGGGTGAACCCCGGGGCCGGCGGCGGCTTCGCCGGGGCGGCCATCATGGGCGAGGCCGGCGTCGACGCGAGCTCCTCGGAGTTCCTCACGTTCTTCCTCTCCACGGCGGGCGTGGACGCGACGAACCTCCCGCTCGTGCTCGAGGTCAACCTCCAGGAGGACGCCGACGGCGACGGGGCGTACGACGGCGCGACCGAGGACGAGTACCAGGCGGAGTACGTGCTCGACGCGGGGTCGGCGTACCAGCTCGTGCAGATCCCGCTGGCGTCGTTCACCGACGACAACTCGGTGAACCCCGGCTCCGACGACGGGTTCGCCTTCTCGGAGGTGCTCAACGTGGTCTACGCGATCGGGGGGATCCCGGCCGGCCCCGAGTTCACCCTCCTCTTCGACGACCTGATCTTTTACGAAGAGGCCCAGGTAGTTCCAGGCGCGTTCACCGCCTTTGACACGTTCGACGACGGGAACGTCGACAACGTCTCGGCCTTCGCGGGCGGGGCCGACGGCATCGGGGCCGGGGCCGGGCCCGGCGTCGGCACCGGCGGCGAGGACACCGGGCTCTCGGTCGGGGTGAACCCCGGGGCCGGCGGCGGCTTCGCCGGGGCGGCCATCATGGGCGAGGCCGGCGTCGACGCGAGCTCCTCGGAGTTCCTCACGTTCTTCCTCTCCACGGCGGGCGTGGACGCGACGAACCTCCCGCTCGTGCTCGAGGTCAACCTCCAGGAGGACGCCGACGGCGACGGGGCGTACGACGGCGCGACCGAGGACGAGTACCAGGCGGAGTACGTGCTCGACGCGGGGTCGGCGTACCAGCTCGTGCAGATCCCGCTGGCGTCGTTCACCGACGACAACTCGGTGAACCCCGGCTCCGACGACGGGTTCGCCTTCTCGGAGGTGCTCAACGTGGTCTACGCGATCGGGGGGATCCCGGCCGGCCCCGAGTTCACCCTCCTCTTCGACGAGGTCGGCTTCAGCACCGCGATGTCCGTCTCGAACGAGCCGTCCGGCGCGCCCGGCGCACTCGCGCTCGGCAGCGCGTACCCCAACCCGTTCGCCTCGCAGGCGCAGTTCGAGATCGAGCTGGAGCGCATGCAGTCGGTCACGGTCGAGGTGTTCGACGTGCTCGGCCGCCGCGTCGACGTGCTCCACGAGGGCACGCTGGCGGCGCAGACCCCGCACACGTTCGCGATCGACGGTCGGGCGTGGCCGAGCGGGATGTACTTCTACCGCGTCTCCGGCGAGACCTTCGCGGAGACGCGCAGCCTCGTTCTGGTTAAATAACCAACCCCTGGAGTCTCCCATGGCGACTCAGCCTCCACGCCGTCCCCGGCGTCGTGCCCGACCCGCCTCGTCGGGCGGCAGCCTCCGGGCTGTCGCCCGCCGGGGCACAGGGGCGGCAGCGGCGCTCGCCCTGGTACTCAGCCTGGCCAACGGCCTCTTTAGCCCCGCGGTGGCGCAAGACATCGCGGGGTTCGCTGCGGAGCGAGCACCGTCCGTTGCCCCGTCCGATGCGCGCGGCGAGAACCCGGAGCCGCGTCCGGCCTCCGAACGCGGCGCGACCCCGGGCACCCCGGAAGCGCTTGCGAGCGCGGAGGGCTTCGTCATGCGGCCCCGTCCGCTGGCGCCGGTGGGGCTCGTCGACCCCGACACGACGTACCGGGACTACCCGGCCGGCGACACCACGGCGGCGCTCCGCGAGCGGCCCCAGCCGCTCACCGTCTTCGGGTACTACCGGCTGTTCCTGTACTACCGCAACATGACCGATCCGTACCCCAACCTCGAGCCCTTCGAGCGTACGTACAGCGTCGGCGACGGGTACCGCGAGCCGATGCTCTCGTTGAACGTGCTGGGGCGGCCGAGCGGCCGGACGAGCTTCGGCACCGAGCTGTTCATCTTCACCCCGTACCAGGGGCTCGAGGACTTCGAGAGCAACACGCTCTCGCTCAACCTCGGGGTCAACTTCTACGGCAACTTCCGGACGGAGGTCGGCAACTTCGGCGTGCGTGCGGGTGGGATCCACTGGTACAACCTGAGCCCGTTCACGATCGGCGTCTACCAGGTGCTCGACCGCTTCACGATCTTCGACCGGACGCCGTGGGAGGGGGTGAACGGGATCGAGAAGTACAGCAGCTACTACGAGACGGGGCAGGCCAACCCCGGCGACCAGCGCTGGAACTTCCAGGCCTTCCAGGGGCTCATCCTCGACGGGCGCGAGCTGCCCGGCGGCGTCGGCTTCGACGTGTTCTGGGGGAAGACGCAGCCCAACGGCGGCCTACCCAACGCGCTCACGGACCCGAGCGAGACGGTCGCGAACGATGGGGAAGCCGGGGACGTGCCCACCTACCTCGGCTTCAGCGGCGAGGCGGAAGCGCTGCCCAGCTTCATCTCCGGCGGCCGGCTGCAGAAGGCCTTCGGCGACAACAACCTCGTCGGGTACAACGGGCTCTACAGCTACCGCGCGCTCGACAGCCTCAACACGGACCGGCGGCGCGAGTACCAGGTCCACACCGTGTCGTTCGACACGTTCGTCGGCGACGTCAACCTCAGCGGCGAGTTCGGCGCGAGCAAGTTCGAGAGCCCCGAGGTGTCGCCGCCGTGGGGCGAGGCGCTGATGGTCCGCG
Organism: uncultured Rhodothermales bacterium; assembly: GCA_964438105.1. Taxonomy (GTDB): domain Bacteria; phylum Bacteroidota; class Rhodothermia; order Rhodothermales; family JANQRZ01; genus JBBSMX01. The sequence continues at coordinate 6,622 of CAYTJT010000067.1, forward strand.
CGCGCACCACCCCCGAGCAGACGGTCCTCCCGCTCGACCTCCAGCTGTACCAGGTCGGGCGGCACTTCTTCAACGAGAACGGCGAGATCGCCACGGGCAACAACCCGGAGATCGTGGCCGACCCGCGGTGCGACGTCGTCTCCGGCGCGGGCTCGGCGGGCGGGCTCATCACCCAGGTCAACCAGCTCGCGCACAACCGCCGCGGGGTCAACTTCAACACGGCGTGGGAGGGCGGCCCGGCCAAGCTCGGCGTCGGGTGGGGGCTCGCGCACGAGCTCGCCCCGACGACCACAGAGCTCTCCTACATCCACCGGATCAACGGGCTCGCCGTCTCGCGCATCTACAACCCCTTCCCGGCCGAGGCCATCTGCGCGACGAACTTCGGCCCGCTCGGCCGGAAGTACTCGTTCTTCCGCGGCTACTTCGAGCGCGTGCCCGTGACCGACGTGGACCCGGTCTCGGGCATCGCGACGAACCGGAAGTACTACCACGCGGTCGACCTCCAGGCGAAGCTCAGGGCGCGCGTGCTCGACCGCCCGCTCTACGTCTTCTACCTCGGCAGCTTCGGCTCGGCCAACCGCGACTTCACCGTCGTCCCGCACGACGACGACACCTACCTCTTCGTGCAGTACCACGAGTTCGACGTGTACTACGAGCTCCTGGAGGGCTTCATCCTCGCCGGCTACTTCGGCTACGAGAACGCGCAGGGCGGGCGCTTCACCGTGCTCGGCGACGAGAGCGGCGAGCCGCGCGACCAGCGCGGGACGGGCCTCGGGCTCGGCTTCGACTGGACGATCGCCCCGACCGTCGGCCTCTACGTCCGCCACCGGTGGATGCACTTCGAGGACCGGAGCTTCGAGATCGACACCTACGACGGCCGCGAGCTGACCGTCGAGCTCAAGATATTCATCTAACCGCCAGCGGCATGAGGCCACTCCTTCGAGCAGTCCTACGAGCAGCCCTGCTCCTCTCCGTCTTCGCCCTCGCGCTCCCGCCGGCCCCCGCCCACGCGCAGGGGGCGCCCGAGGCGGAGGAAGAAGGGCCGGGCATCCGGTTCAACGGCCTCGGCCGGACCCTCATCCGGCAGGTCGACCTCGGGGGTGACCTCCTCGACACCGACACGACGAGCGTGGAGAGCCTCACCGACGGGGAGTTCCTCCTCGACCTCGCCGTCAACGGCCAGCCCAACGACGTCACCGAGGTGCAGGCCGTCATCCGGTTCCGCAACGAGTTCGGCGGGTTCTTCGGCGCGGGCGTGAACGTCGAGGTGCGCGAGCTGTGGGCGCGGGGGATCGTCGCCGACGTGCTGCGCTACCGCGTGGGCGACATGGACGTGGCGCTGACGCCGTACACCCTCTTCCTCTCCGAAGCCGACGGCTCGGTCAACGAGCCGGAGGTGTTCGTCCCGCAGAAGGAATTGATCTACTACGAGGAGTTCTACACCGGCTTCAACACGCGCCGCCTCCAGGGCGGCAGGCTGGACTTCGGGCTGGAGTTCGAGCAGGGGCTCGACGCGCTCGACGCCCGTGTCTTCGCGGCGCGGCTCCGGACGACCGACTTCGAGACCACGCCGAGCCGGTTCATCGCCGGTGGCCGCGTCGGGGCGACCTCCTCGCCCTTCGGGCCGTACCAGTCGCGGGCTGGGCTCGGCGTCAACCTCGCCCACACGTGGGACGACCTCGACTCCGGGAATGCGAACACGGGCATCCGCAACACCGTGGTCTCGGGCGACGGCGACCTGACGGTGATCGACCGGGACGCCTACGCCCTGAGCCTCGTCGGCGAAGGGGGGTGGTCCGTCGTGAAGCTGCAGAACGTCATCGAGGAGGTCACCGAAGGCCCGGCCGACGAGGACCCGAACGGCGAGATGCCGGGCGGCGAGATGCCGGGCGGTGAGATGCCGGGCGGTGAGATGCCGGAAGACGAGCCGCCGACCGAGGTCGTGGACGTCACCACGCGAACGGAGACGCTGATCGAAGAGGACGACACCTTTATCGAGATCGGGCTCGCGGGCGAGCTGAAAAACCTCGGGCTGGGCCTCTCGGCCCTGTTCGTCGACGTCGGCCCCGAGTTCTACAGCAGCGCGGCCCAGAGCAAGCGGATCGACTACACGCGCCCGCGCAGCTTCTACAACCGCATCGGCAACGACCGCGCCCTCCGGCCGGTGACCCTCTTCGACCTCACGCGGGACCCTGCGGTTTACACGTTCCGGATCGCCGATGAGCTGCTGCAGTACGACCCCCGCTACAACAACGCCCTGCCCTACGGGCGGGCGACGCCCAACCGGCGGGGCGTGCGGCTGGAGGCGGCCTACGCCCAGGACGACGTGCCGGTCGAGGCCGGGCTCATGACGGCCGTGCTCCGCGAGATCCGGGGCGAGGGCACGGACGAGCTGAAGGACTTCCTCCTGCTCCGCGCCGAGGCCGACGTGGACATCGCCCGAGTGATCGATTGGGACCGGAATCTGGGATTCACGCTCGGTGTGCAGTACGAGAACACCAGCCGCGGCGGCGAGGGCGTCGAAGTGGTGGACCTCACCTCGACCCTCGTCGAGGCGGGCGTCTCCGTCGAGGTCTACGACCGGCTCGACGTGCTGCTCGGGACGAAGGTCCGCGTCTCCGACGGCCGCGATTACGTCCCGGTGATCGAGAACTTCAACGACATCCGCGACTTCCGCGAGCCGTTCATCACCGACGACCAGGAGGTGCTCCTCGGGACCGGGCTCCGCTACCGCTTCACCGAGGGGATCTACCTCACCGTGCAGTACCAGCACTTCAGCTACAGCGACGACGCCACCCCGGACGACGACTACACCCTCGGGCAAGTCTTCGCCCTCTACAGCATGTCCTTCTAACCGTCAGAAAGGCGCTCCCATGATTGCAACGAAGTCCCGGACGTGGTTCGCCGCAACGCTCGTCGTGTTGACGGGCCTCTCGCTCACCGGCTGCGACCACGTCACCGAGCCCGCGGGCCCGAGCCTGATCGACCGGTTCGGCGAGTTCTCCCTGGTCGATTCCCTGGCGGCGAACCGGGAGGCGGTCGACTTCCCGGCCGGGGAGTCGGTCGTCTTCACGGCGCGGTTCAACAAGCGGGTGGACTGGGTCGTCGAGATCACGGGGGATTCGAGCGGGGCCGTGAAGCGCATCGAGGGGTTCTCGAACGAGCTGACGGCGGAGAACGCCCGCTGGCAGGGCGGCACCACCGACCTGCCGCTCTTCAGGAGCGAGCCCGTCAGCGTGGCGCTCCTCATCGACGACCCGGGCGCGGACACGCTGCGGACGAGCCTCGAGGTGGTGACCCCGCGGGAGTACCCCGGCGACGTCGTCACCGGCTTCGAGGACGACGACGAGGCCAACGTCACCGTCCGGGACTTCGAGTTCGAGCTCGACCCCGCGTCGGGGCGGAGCACGGAGGTGCCGGCCGCCGAGGAGAACGCCTTCTTCCTCCTGCGTGGCACCGACACCGTCGTGGACAACTTCTTCGTCGGGCTCGCCGAGATCACGTCGACGAGCGATGACGGGTACTTCGCCGTTCCGACGACCGTGCCCGAGAACCTGTTCTTCAACGCGTTCCTCTACAACTTCGGCTCCGAGAGCACGATCGCCATCCTGGAGATCGTGGTCGACGCCAACGACAACGGGGACTTCGACGATGGGACGGACCTGACCTTCGGGTCGGGCGACATCATCCTGGAGGAGCCGGGATGGATCCCCTTCTCCCGCTCCGTCGCCGAGTTCGGGCTGACGCAGGAGCAGGCGGAGCGGATCGTCGCGATACGGCCCGTCCTCATCTCGGACAACAACACGCAGCCCACGCCGCGCGAGCCCGTCGACTTCGGCATCGACTACATCACATTTACCGCCGGTGGTCCGTTAGAGCTGTAACCGCTGCCCCGCACGCTCCAGACCCGCTCCTCCCATGGTCGCCCGACGCTTCCTTTCTTCGTCGCTCGTTCCCCTCGCGCTCATCCTCGCCGTCGTGCTCTCGGCGCCGGGGTGCGTGCAGTTCCAGCCGGCCGTGCTCTACTCCGGCGTCGAGCCGGCCCCGGTGCCGGAGCGGCCGCGCAAGCTGTCGCTCGCCGTCGAGCCGGTGATCTACGAGGACCAGAACGACGACACGATCTGGTTCCAAGAGGACGCCAACTGCACGCAGGGCCGCGTCACGGACGAGGTCGTCTACGAGGGGGAGCGGGCCGTCGAGGTGTCGTGGGACCGGGGCGCGGAGGGCTGCGAGTGGGCCGGGTTCGGCGTGGGCTGGGACGGCTGGTCGGGGAAGGACCTCTCGGAGATCCTCCCGTACGCCGCCATCCAGATGCACGTGCGCTCCAAAGAGGGCACGATGTACGGCCTGCCGATCGTGATGACGCTGGAGGACTACTCGGGCGGGATGGGGTTCGCCTACACCGACAACAAGTACTTCGAGCGCACGTTCATCGACGAGGAGTGGCAGACGGTGACCGTGCCCCTCTCGGTGTTCGACCTGGAGGTGGAGAACCTCGACGCGACGAACGTGAAGCAGATCATGTTCGAGCTGCAGGGGAGCGGGAGCATCTACGTCGACGACATCCAGCTGATCTACTACGAGGCCCCGGAGCAGGAGCCGTGGCTCGTCGAGGCGCCGCGCCCGAACCCGACCGACCTCCCCGTCCAGCTCTTCGACGACGCGTTCATCAACAGCAACGGCTGGGGGCTCGTCACGGACGACTGCCAGTCCATCGAGCCGACGGCGACGAACCCCTCCACCGGCACGACGGCGCTCCACCTGCGGTGGGACCTGAGCCCCGACGACTGCTACGAGGCGGCGATGGGGGTGAGCTGGGACAAGTGGTACCCGGTCGACGTCACGCCGATCGAGCAGCGTGCCGCCATCCAACTCGACGTGCGCCTCCCGTCCGGCACGGCCGATAGCCTGCCGGTCCGCGTCGGGCTCGAAGACTACAGCCGGCAGTTCTCGGGCGCCACGCTCGACGGCCGCCTCGTGCCCTCGGGCCAGTTCACCTCGGAGTGGCAGACGGTGACGATCCCCCTCAACGAGCTCCAGGCCGGACAGCGCGACCTGGCCGCGGCTCCGGCGACCGTCGGGGGCGAGGTCGCTCCGCCTCGGGTCGGGGCCGATATGACGAACATCAAGCAGATGATCGTGTTTATGGACGAGTCCGGTGAGGCGTTCGTCGACAACATCCGCCTCGTGGACTCCTACTGACCCCACCGCGTTTACTGACCCCATCGCGTTCGCAAGCCCTACCGTTCTTTCGACCGATCCGTTATGAGAGTCTCTGCCTGCATCCTCCTCGCCGTACTTTTTCTCACCGGGATCGGGGCCGCACAAGCGCAAGTCGGTGAAGACCGGTCCGTGACCGAGCGCCCCGGCACGTCGGGCGTCGTCGAAGCGTCGAGCGTCAGCGAGGGCGCGATTCCCGTCGAGCTGCGGCAGAACGAGGACGGCGGCTGGACGCTGTACCGCGGCGGCGAGCCCTACTACATCCGCGGCGTCGGCGGGCAGCAGTACCTCGACCGGGCGGTCGAGTACGGGGCCAACTCGATCCGAACGTGGGGGGCCGGCGAGGCCATCGGCGTGCTCGACGAGGCGCACGAGAAGGGGCTCAGCGTCGTCTTCGGCCTCTGGGCCGGGCAGGAGCGGCAGGGCTTCGACTACAACGACGGCCGCGCCGTCGAGGCGCAGCTGGCGCGCTTCCGCGAGGTCGTCCGCACCTACAAGGACCACCCGGCGATTCTGATGTGGGGGCTCGGCAACGAGAACGACCTCTTCTACTCGGACTTCAAGGTCTGGGACGCGCTGGGCGACATCGCGGAGATGATCCAAGAGGAGGACCCCCACCACCCGGTGATGCACGTGACGGCCGGGCTCGACGTGGCGGAGGTGCAGCTCATCAAAGAGCGCGCCCCGGCGATCGACGTCTACGGCATCAACACCTACGGCGAGCTCGTCGGTGGCACCCAGCGCCTCCGCTCCTACGGATACGCCGGCCAGGACGTCGGCACGAACCTCCGGCGCGCGGGCTGGGACGGCCCGTACGTGATCGCGGAGTGGGGGCCGGACGGCCACTGGGAGGTCCCGAAGACCGCGTGGGGCGTGCCCATCGAGCAGACGAGCCGCGAGAAGGCGATGATGTACCGCCTCCGCTACGAG
>CAYTJT010000068.1:0-12541 GCA_964438105.1 uncultured Rhodothermales bacterium
GAAATAGGCGTCGGCCTCGTCCGCGCCCGGCGTGTCGCGCGGGTACACGTCGAACACCCGGCCCGCCGCGTCGAACGCGCGGTAGGTCACCGCCTCCGGCCCCGCATCGACGACCCAGACGTGCCGCGTCGCGCCCGCCTTGTCGAGGTACCACCGCGTCGTGAGGTCGATCGTCCGGCCGCCGCGTCCCCACGCGCCGTCGCCGAGGTAGAGCGTGCCGCCGTCGGCCGTAGCGCCGGCGCGGAGCCGCTTGCTGCGCTTGAACGTGTGGTCGTGGTTCTCGAACGCCGTCGTCAGCCCGTACCGATCGAAGAGGGGCGCCCAGTGCGTCCGGCCGCGCTGCGAGTAGTCGCCGTCGTAGGCGCGGTGGCTCGGGTAGAGCGGGATGTGGTACGTCGCGAACCGGTTCGGAATCGACTGGTCGGCGGCGAAGTGCCGCTCCAGCCAGCCGACCTGCTCCCGGTGGTGGACGATGTGGCCGGTGTCGAGCGCGTAGAGGACGGTGTGGTCGCCGAACGTCTGGCGGAAGTAGCTCGGCGTGCCGGGCTGGGCGAAAAAGCGCATGTAGAACGGGGCGCGCTCGGGCCCGCCGTCGTAGCCCCCGCGGACCTCGTGATTGCCGACGGCCAGGACCATGGGCACGGTGAACCCCTCGGGCGTGACCATCTCCCGGCCCCACGCGTCGAGCCACGCGTCCCACGTCGCCACGTAGTCGAGGTCGCCGTCGACGTAGGCGATGTCGCCGCCGATGACGGCGAACTGCGGCTCGCGCGCGGCCGCGTGCCGGAGGAGCGCCCGCATCTCGTCGCTCACCCCGAGGTCGCCCCCCGCGACGAACCGGACGGGCGTCGCGTCGGCGGGGACGGTGCGGAAGGCGCGCTCCTCGCTGACGCCGCGCTCGGGCGAGCCGACGACGAAGTAGTAAGGCCGGCCGGGGTCGAGCCCGTCGAGATCGGCCCAGTGGATCCAGCGGCCGTCGGCGAGCCCGTCGATCCGGTGGGCGCTCGCGTCGGCGCGGTAGCGGTACGCCTCGACGTCTCCGCCGCGCGGCTCGGTGTCGTAGTAGACCGTCGCCAACTGGACCGTGGAATCGGTCTGCGCGTTGACCGTGATCGTCGTCGCCGTCGAGCCGCGCCACGTGAGGTAGACGTGCTCGGGCGCTTGCGCATACGTCCCGGAGGCCAGCGCAGCGGCCACCAACAGCGTCGAAGCCAATCTGGGATGGAGCCGCCTCATCGCTTGCCTCGGTGGAGCCTGCTGTGGTTCGTGGTGAGGGCTGAGGCTACCCTTGGCGGCATGACGGACGCGTTACGCCTCCGTTATCCTCACGTTACCTCACGGTTATCCCCCACACGACTGCTTCTTTCCTGCCGCCGTCGCGGAAGCTGCGCGAATCGCATATACAGTTATAGAAGCTTATTGACATTATGTCAATCAATGACTATCATCCAAAAAAAGTCGTCCGCGCCCATCCCCTTCAGTCCTTCATGACTCAGCCCTCCGTCACCGCGCAGCGCCGCGCCGAGGAGAAGGAACTCCGCCGCCAGTCCATGCTGGATGCGACGGAGCGCGTCCTCGCCCGCAAGGGGTTCGACGCGCTCACGATGGGCGACGTGGCGGAAGAAGCCCGGTTGAGCCGCGGGCTCGTGTACGTCTACTTCCAGGATAAGGTGGACTTGTTGAACGCGCTCGCCTTCCGGGCGCAGACTGAGATCACCGCCCGCTTTCAGTCCGCCGCCGATGCACACGAGCGCGGGCTCGATCAGATCCGCGCGATCGGTCGGGCCTACGTGCGGTTCGCGCACGAGCGGCCCGTACTGTTCGAGGCGCTCGCACGGTTCGAGACGCGCGAGCTCGACCCTGCCGAGGCGGAGCACCACGCGGCCGCCATGCTCGGCGCCAGCCACGGCACCATGAACCTCATGCTCGCCGCGATCGCGCAGGGGCAGGCCGACGGCTCGATCCGTCCTACGCTCGATCTGCCTAAGACGGCCGTGACGCTGTGGGGCTTCATCCACGGGATGATCCAGGTCGGATCCATGAAAGGGGCGATGCTGGAGCAGCAGTTTGGTTTCGACATGGACGCGCTGATGGACCACGCGTTCGAGATGGCCGACCTCGCGCTCGCCGAAGAATGATCTCCTTATGTTCACCCGTTGACAAAACGTCAATTTCCGACGATACGACAATGTTCATACTCACGACGTACTCCCTCCCCCCTCTCCACTCGCGGCCGGTCCGGAGCGTGGCCCGCCGGATCGTCGCGGTAATTCTCGTGGCCCTCGGCGTGTCGTCCGCCGTCTCCGCGCAGCCCGTGCCCGACGGCCGCGCCCTCCTCGACGCGTACGTGGACCGAGCGCTCGCGAGCAACCTCGCGCTCCGCCAGCAGGCGCTGAGCCTGGACGCGAGCCGCCACGCGCTCGACGCGGCCCGGCGGCAGTTCCTCCCGGCCTTCTCCGTCGAGGCCCGGTTCACGCGGGCCGGTGGGGGACGCACGATTGACCTGCCGCTCGGCGACCTGCTCAACCCGGTCTACGGAACGCTCAACGACCTCCTCGTCGCGCAGGGCGGCGACCCGGCGTTCCCCATGCTCGCGAATGAGGACATTGCGTTTCTCCGGAGCCAGGAGCAGGACACGCGCGTGCGCCTCGTCCAGCCGGTCTACCAGCCGCGCCTCCACGCGGCGGTACGGCTGAACCGGCACCTCGTCGCCTCGAAGGAGGCCGAGGTGGAGGCGTTCCGGCGGGCGCTCGTCCGCGACGTGAAGACGGCTTACTTCGCGTACCTCCAGGCCGACCGGGCGACGGTGATTTTCGAGGCCTCGGCGGACCTCGTGGCCGAAAACCTGCGCGTGGCGGAGCGCCTGCGGGCCAGCGACCGTGCGCTCGCCGTCGACGTGGTCCGCGCCCGGGCCGAGACCTATGCGGTGGAGCAGCAGGCGGCCGAGGCGGTCCGCGACCGGGACCGGGCCCGGGCCTACGTCAACTTCCTGCTCAACCGCCCGCTCGACACGCCGCTCGACGCGGTGGACGACGACGCGTGGCCGCTGCCTCAGCCCGAGTCGTGGGTGCCGCCCACCACGCAGCCCATCGCGGGAACGGCCGAGCAGGCGCCCGGCGACCCGGCGTTCGACGAAGCCCTCGCCGCGATGCAGGACGCCGCCGTGTCCCGGCGCCTCGAACTCGACCAACTCGACGCGGCGATCCGGGCCGGCGAAGCGGGCGTGGCGCTGGGCCGGGCGGCCTACCTCCCCGGCCTCGCGGTGGCGCTCGAGGCCGGGATTCAGGGGGAGAGCTACGGGTTCGACGGTGAGGCCCCGTTTTACCTCGCCTCCGCCGTGCTCTCGTGGACGCTCTTCAACGGCGGCTCCGACCGGGCGCGCGTGCAGGAGGCGCGCGCCGAGGTAGCCCGGACGCGAGCGCAGCGCGACGAGGCTGCCCTGCAGATCCGGCTCCAGGTGCAGGACGCGTTCGACGCGGTCCGCGTGGCGCGGGCGTCGCTCACGACGGCCTCCGAGCGCCTCGCCGCCGCTAGCGAAGGGTTCCGCCTCACGCAGCGCCTCGTCGCCTCGGGGCAGGCCAACCAGGTCACGTTCGTCGACGCGCGCACGGTCCTGACGAGCGCCCAACTCAACCTCAACGTGACACGCTACGACCTCCTCGCCCGCCTCGCCGACCTCGAGTTCGCCGTCGGCGGCGCGCTCCCGAACTAGCGCTGCCCCCTCTGCCTTTCGCCCGCTCCAACCCCTCCGACCATGATTGTCCGCATCCTCGCCTTCATCCTCGTGTCCCTCCCCATCCTCAGCGGGTGCGGCGGCGACGCCACCGCCGATGCGCCCGCCCCCGCGCCCGAGCCCATCCCCGTCGAGGTCGTCACGATCGAGGCGGCGGAGCGAACGCTGCCGATCCGGACGAGCGGGCGGCTGGCTCCGAAGTCCGAGCGCACGCTCTCGTTCAAAGTCGGAGGGCTCGTGGCGCGGCTGAACGTGGACGAGGGCGATGCGGTGCGCGCGGGCCAGGTGCTCGCCCGAATCGACCCGCGCGAGATCGACGCCCAGGTGCTGCAGGCCGAGAGCGGGCTCGCGAAGGCCCAGCGCGACCTCGCCCGCGCCGAGCAGCTCCTCGCCGACTCCGTCGCCACGCTCGAAGCGGTGCAGGACGCGCGCACCGGGGTCGAGGTGGCGCAGGCCCAACTCGACATCGCGGCGTTCAACCAGCGCTTCGCGACGATCAAGGCGCCGGCCTCGGGGCGCGTGCTCCGCCGCCACGCCGAGCCCGACGAGCTCGTCCAGCCGGGCCAGCCCATCCTCAGCCTCGGCACCGCCGCCGAGGGGTGGGTCGTCCGGGCCGGCCTCGCCGACCGCGACATCGTGCGGCTCGCCGCGGGCGACCCCGCCGAGGTGCGGTTCGACGCTTATCCGGGCGCCGTATTCCGGGGCACCGTGACCGAGCTCGCGAGCGCGGCGGACCCGGCGACGGGCACGTTCGAGGTCGAGATCGCGGTGCCCGACCCCGAGCGGCGGCTGAAGTCCGGTTTCGTGGCGAAGGTCGACCTCCAGCCGAGCCAGGGCGAGCGGTACGCCCTCATCCCCTTCGACGCCCTCGTGGCGGGCGACGGCGACACAGGGACCGTCTTCGGCGTTGAGGCGCGGGGCGACGTCCACACCGCGCGCCGGCTGACGGTCGACGTCGCCGCCGTGTCCGGCGACTACCTCGCCGTGCGCTCGGGGCTCGGCGGAGCCGAACGCCTCGTCACGACGGGCGGCTCCTACCTCGCCGACGGCACGCCCGTCCGCATCCTCGACCGTCCGTAACCCCTCCGGACCTCCCCTCCTCCTCTCGACGCAGCGCCATGAACCTGCCCCAGTTAGCCATCCAGAACTACCAGTTCACGCTCGTCGTGGTGCTCCTGCTGACGCTGCTCGGCGTGCAGAGCTTCCTGACGATGCCGCGCTCCGAGGACCCGCAGTTCGACATCGCGACCTCGCGCGTGACGGCGGTCTACCCCGGCGCCAACCCCGAGGACATCGAGAGCCTCGTCGTCGACCCGCTCGAAGACGCGATCAACGAGTTGGAGGACATCAGCAAGCTCGAAACGACGATCCAGGACGGCCTCGCCGTGATCGCCGTCGAGTTCGAGGCCTACGCCGACGCCGATGAGACGCACAGCGACGTGGTGCAGGCCGTCGCCCAGGTCCGCCCGGCGCTGCCCGCCGGGCTGGCCGTGCTCGACCTCCGCCAAACCTCGCCGACCGACGCGACGATCTTTCAGGTCGCGCTCACGAGCGAGACGGCGTCGTACCGCAGCCTGAAGCGCGAGGCCGAGCGGCTCGAAGACGCGTTCGAGCAGGTCGCGGGCGTGCAGCGCGCCGACGTGTGGGCCATCCCCGACCCCGAGGTCCGCATCAGCCTCGACCTCGAAGCGATGCGCGCGCGCGGCGTCTCGCTCGGCGAGGTGATGCGGACGGTGCAGGCCGAGGCGCAGAACCTCCCCGGCGGCTCCGTCGACGCCGGCACGAAGCGGTTCTCGATCCAGACCTCGGGCGACTACGAGAGCCTCGACGCCGTGGCGCAGACCGTGATCCGCGCCTCCGGCGACCAGGCGCTCTACCTCCGCGACCTCGCCGACGTGGCCTTCGCCTACGCCGACGACACGCACCGCGCGCGCTTCGACGGCGAGCGCGCCGCCTTCGTCACGATCGTCCAGCGCGAGGGGACGAACATCTTCGACGTCCGCGCCGGGCTCGGCGAGAAGCTCGCGGCCTTCGGCGATGGGCTGCCGCCCGAGATCGGGCTCCACGTCGCGTTCGACCAGTCCGAGAGCGTGGACCGGCGCGTGGGCGGGTTCTTCGCGAACCTGCTGCAGGGCGTGCTCCTCGTCGGCCTCGTCGTCGTGCTCGCGCTCGGGTTCCGGGCGTCGGCGATCGTGATGCTCGCGATCCCGTCGTCGATCCTCATCGCGATCAACTGGCTCGACCTCGCCGACTTCGGGCTCCAGCAGATCTCGATCGTCGGGCTCGTGATCGCGCTCGGGCTGCTCGTCGACAACGCGATCGTGGTGACGGAGAACGTCGCGCGCTACCTCCGGCTCGGGCGCTCGCGCGTCGAGGCCGCGGTCGAGGGCACGCGCGAGGTGGCGTGGCCGATCGTCGCGGCGACGGCGACGAGCGTGCTCGCCTTCGTCCCGATGATCTCGATCCAGAGCGGGACCGGCGACTTCATCCGCTCGATGCCGCTGACGGTGGTGTTCGCGCTCGTGGCCTCCCTCGTCATCTCGCTCACGCTGACGCCGATGCTCGCGAGCCGCCTCCTCCGCGCGGCGCCGGGCGACGCCGAGCCGGCGACGAAGCGGCCTCCGAAGCGGCCGCCGCTGCAGCGCCTCCTCGACGCGCTGTCGGCCCGGTCGTACGTCCGCGGGCTCGACTGGGCGCTGCGGCGGCCCGCGCGCGTGCTCGTCATCGCCGTCGTCGCCCTCGTCGGGGCCGGGGCGCTGTTCCCGCTCATCGGCGTGTCGCTCTTCCCGAAGGCGGGCAAGCCGCAGTTCCTCGTCAGCATCGAGACGCCCGAGGGCTCGAACTTCGCCTACACCGACCGGATGACGCGGGCCGTCGAGGCGCTCCTCGCCGAGCGCGCCGAGGTCCGCTCGGTCGCGGCGAACGTCGGGCGCGACAACCCCCGCGTCTATTACAACGTGATCCCCCGGCGCGAGCGCGCGAACGTGGCGCAACTGCTCGTCGAGACGCACGACGCCGAGCAGGTCGAGCCGCTCGCGGCGGAGCTCCGGCCCCTCTTCGCCGCCCTCCCCGGGCTCGACGTGGACCTCGAGATCTTCGAGAACGGCCCGCCCGTCGAAGCGCCGATCGCCGTCAAAGTGCTCGGCCCCGACCTCGTCACGCTCGACCGCCTCGCCCGCCGGGTCGAGCAGATCCTCCGCACGACGGACGGCACGGAGAACGTGACGAACCCGCTCGCCCAGCCCAAGACCGACCTCGCCGTGCGCATCGACCGGGCGAAGGCCGGGCTCCTCGGCGTCCCCGTTGCCGAGGTCGACCGGACCGTGCTCGCCGCGATGAACGGGCTCCCGCTGGGCACCTTCCGCGACCGCGAGGGCGAGGACTACGACCTCGTGGTGCGCCTCCCGCTCGTCGACGACGACGGCGCGCCGCGCCGCCCGGGCCTCGACGACTTCGACCGGATCGCGGTGGCGTCGGTGCACGGCGGGCGCGTGCCGCTGCGGCAGGTCGCCACGCTCGGGTTCGAGCCCGTCCCGACGCGGATCGACCACGTCGACCTCGAACGCGCCGTCTCGATCACATCCGACGTGGACCTCGCCGGAGGCTTCAACGAGATCGCCGTGACGCAGGCCGTCGTGGCGGAGGTCGACGCGCTCGCACTCCCGCCGGGCTACCGCGTGGTCTACGGCGGCAAGCTGGAGGCGCAGCAGGAGAGCTTCTCCAGCCTCGGCGCCGCGCTCCTCGTCGCGCTCCTCGGCATCCTCGCCGTGCTCGTGCTGCAGTTCCGCTCGTTCCGCCAGCCGCTCATCATCATCGTCGCGATCCCGCTCTCGGTGATCGGCGCGTTCCCGGCCCTCCTCATCACGGGCTACACCTTCAGCTTCATGGCCTTTATCGGGTTCACGAGCCTGATCGGGATCGTCGTCAACAACTCCATCATCCTCGTCGACTACGCGAACCAGCTCGTGGCGCGCGGCGCGACCGTGCGCGAGGCCGTGCGCGAGGCCGGGCAGACGCGGTTCACCCCGATCCTGCTCACCACGCTCACGACGATCGGCGGGCTCCTCCCGCTCACGCTGACGAACTCGGACCTGTGGAGCCCGCTCGGCTGGGTGATCATCGGCGGCCTCACCGCCTCGACGTTCCTCACGCTCGTCGTCGTGCCCGTGCTCTACCGCCTGCTCACGCCCGAACCGCAGCGCCAACGCGCGTGAACCAGGCGCTCCCTCCGCCCGTCCATCTAGCCGCGTCCCCGGCATGCCTTCCTCCTTCCAGCATCGCTACGGCCCGTGGGCCGTCGTCACCGGCGCCTCGGCAGGCATCGGCCAGGCCTGCGCCGAGGACCTCGCCCGGCGTGGCCTCTCGCTCGTGCTCGTCGCCCGGCGCGAGGACCGCCTCGACGCCCTCGCCGACCGCCTCGCCGCGGCTCACGGCATCGGTACGCGCGTGGTCGCCACCGACCTCGCCACGCCGGCCGGGCTCGACGTTGCCGAGCGCGCCGCGGCCGATCTCGACGTCGGGCTGCTCGTCGCCTCGGCCGGGTTCGGCACGTCGGGACGTTTCCTCCACGGCGACCTCGACGACGAGCTGGCGATGGTCGACCTCAACGTGCGCGCCGTCGTCCGGCAGGCCCACCACTTCGGACGGCGCCTCGCCCGGCGTGGGCGCGGCGGCCTCGTGCTGTTCGGGTCCCTCGTCGGGTTTCAGGGGACGCCCTTCGCCGCCCACTACGCGGCGACGAAGGCGTACGTCCAGACCCTCGCCGAGGGGCTCCACGTCGAGCTCGCCCCGCAGGGCGTCGACGTAGTCTCGAGTGCGCCCGGCCCCGTCGCCACCGAGTTCGCCGAGCGGGCGGACATGCGGATGGGCGCGACGGTGCGGCCCGAGGAGGTAGCCCGGACGACGCTCGACGCGCTCGGACGGCGCGCAACGGTCTATCCGGGACTGCTGACGAAGGTGCTCACGGGCGGCCTCGCGACCCTGCCGCGCTGGGGCCGAACCCGCGTCATGCGCCTGGTGATGGGCGGGATGACGGCGCACCACGGGGCGGCGCCGACGCACCCGAAGCGCGCGGAGCGCCCCCATGACGGCACCGCGTGAACGGTGCGGGTCAGACCCGACGGGCCCGACGCGCCGTCAGGCCACAGACGCCGCGGGCTCGGGGCTCGCGGACGTGGCAGGCGCGCGGCGGAGGCTACGGATCTTCGCCGCCATCACGAGCGACGTGACGAACGCCACGCCGAGGAGCCCGGCGAAGAAGTAGAACGAGAGCGCGTACGTCCCCGTGCGGTCTACGATGAACGCGACGACCATCGGGCCGACGATCCCCGCCATCGACCACGCCGTGAGTAGGAGGCCGTGGATCGCGGCGAGCTGGCGCGTGCCGAAGAGGTCGCCGATAAAGGCCGGCAGCATCGCGAAGCCCCCGCCGTACATCGTCAGCACGGTGAAGAGGAGAATCTGAAACAGGAGCGGATCGGTCGTCCGGGGCAGCAGGAGGAAGGCGACGAGCTGGACGGCGAAGAACAGGATGAAGACGTTCGCCCGCCCGACGTAGTCGGAGAGCGAGGCCCAGCCGATCCGGCCCCCGCCGTTGAACAGCCCCATCAGCCCCACGATCGCCGCCGCCGCCACGGCCGTCATCCCCACCTGATCCTGCGCCAGCGGTGAGGCGACGGAGATCAGCTTGATCCCGGCCGAGATGTTGATGAACATCATCACCCACAGCAGCCAGAACCGCGGCGTGCGCAGCGCCTCCCGCGACGTGAGCTGCCCGAGGTCTTCGAGCACGAGCGTCCGCGGCTTCTTCCCGTCCGCGAGCGCGGCCGGCTTCCACCCCGCCGGCGGCTTCGCGATGTAGCTCGCGCCCGCCGCCATCAGCACAAGGAACGCCGCGCCCAGGATGAAGAACGTCTGCGGCACGCCCACCGCCACGATCAGCCGCGCGGCGACGGGGCTGGCGACGAGCGCGCCCGCGCCGAAGCCGAGCACGGCCATGCCGGTCGCGAGCCCGCGCCGGTCCGGGAACCAGCTCACGAGCGTCGACACCGGCGAGATGTAGCCGATCCCGAGCCCCACCCCGCCGACGACGCCGTAGCCGAGGTAGAACACGAGCAGGCTGCCCATCGAGACGCCCAGCCCGGAGATCACGTGGCCGGCCGAGAACAGCACGGCCGCGACGAGCGCCGAGATGCGCGGCCCTTTCCGCTCGACGAACGGTCCGAAGAGCGCCGCTGAGAGGCCGAGGAAGACGATGGCAATCGTGAACGCCAGCGAGGTCTCCGTGCTGCTCCAGCCGAGCACGTCGGCGAGCGGGCGCTTGAACACGCTGTAGGCATACGCCGAGCCGATCGAGAGGTGGATCGCGACGGCGGAGGCGGCGATGAGCCAGCGGTTCTTCGGGGCCATGAGGCTGGAGGGTTGGAGCCGCGGGCGCTAGCGCACCGGCAGGCCATAGGCGCGGAACTGGGCTTCGACGCGCGCGACGAGGGCGTCGTCGGGCGGCGGGGTGTCGGCGAGCGGGTACGAGCGGCCGAGGCGCTCCCACTTGTCCTGCCCCATCTGGTGGAACGGCAGCACCTCCACGCGCTCGACGTTGTCGAGGGTCGCCACAAAAGCAGCGAGGCCATCGACGTTGGACTCGTCGTCCGTCAGCCCGGGGACGAGCACGAAGCGGATCCACGTCGGCTTGCCGAGGTCGGAGAGCCGCCGCGCGAACGCGAGCACGTCGTCGACGGGATAGCCCGTCGTGCGTTTGTGCGTCTCCGGGTCGAACGACTTGATGTCGAGCAGGACGAGGTCGACGTCCTCCAGCTCCTCGTCCGTGATGCGGTGGCCGAGGTAGCCGTTCGTGTCGAGCACGGTGTGGAGGCCGCGTGCCTTGCACGCGCGGAAGATCCGCGTCACGAACGGCGCCTGGACGAGCGGCTCGCCGCCGCTGATCGTGACGCCGCCGCCCATCATCTTCAGCACGCGCTCGTACTTCCCGATCTCGGCCATCATCTCGTCCACCGAGGTCGGCTCGCCGTGCTTCATGTGCCACGTGTCGGGGTTGTGGCAGTAGAGGCAGCGCATGAGGCAGCCCGTCGTCCACAGCACGAACCGCACGCCCGGCCCGTCCACGACGGAGCCCGTCTGGAACGAGTGGACGTAGCCGCTCGCGCCGTCGTCTTTCACGGCGGCGCGGAGCTGGCAGTCGGCGGGCGGGGCGGCAGGCATCGGGGCGCTGGTTCTCGCGGGGGGTACGGAAAAAGCCCCCGGCCAGCGGTGCCGGCCGGGGGCTGGGGACTCCGATTTACATCTGCCCGTGGAACGTCCGGTTCACCACGTCGAGCTGCTGCTCGCGCGTCAGCTTGATGAAGTTGACGGCGTAGCCCGAGACCCGGATCGTGAGCTGCGGGTACTTCTCCGGGTGCTCCATCGCGTCGAGGAGGGTCTCGCGGTTGAGCACGTTGACGTTGATGTGGAAGCCCTGCTCGGTGAAGTAGGCGTCGAGCACGTTCGTCAGGTTCGTGACCTGCTCGTCACGGTCGGCGCCGAGGCCGTTGGGGACCACGCTCGCGGTGAACGAGATGCCGTCCTGCGCATGCTCGTACGGCAGCTTCGCGACGGAGAGCGCCGAGGCGAGGAAGCCGTGCTCGTCGCGGCCGTGCATCGGGTTCGCGCCGGGTGCGAAGGGCTCGCCCTGGCGGCGGCCGTCGGGCGTGTTGCCGGTGTACTTGCCGTAGACCACGTTCGAGGTGATCGTGAGCACCGACTGCGTGTGCTCGGCGTCGCGGTAGGTCGGGCGGGCGCGGAGCTTCTCCATGAACGACTCGAGGACATTCGAGGCGAGCGTGTCGACGCGGTCGTCGTTGTTGCCGAACGTCGGGAAGTCGCCGTCGGTCTCGAAGTCGACGATGAGCCCGCGCTCGTCGCGGACGGGGCGGACCCACGCGTGCTTGATGGCCGAGAGGCTGTCGGCCACGACCGAGAGGCCGGCCACGCCGAAGGCCATCGTCCGCTTCGGGTCGTAGTCGTGGAGCGCCATCTCGATGCGCTCGTACGCGTACTTGTCGTGCATGTAGTGGATGACGTTCATCGCCCCGACGTAGACGTCGGCGAGCCAGTCCATCATCTCGTCGAAGCGCGCCTTGACCTCGTCGTAGTCGAGCACGTCGCCCTCGACGGGCGCCAGCTCCGGCCCGACCTGGGTGCCCGAGATCTCGTCGCGGCCGCCGTTGAGGGCGTAGAGCAGGCACTTGGCGAGGTTGACGCGGGCGCCGAAGAACTGCATCTGCTTGCCCATCTCCATCGCCGAGACGCAGCACGCGATCGCCGTGTCGTCGCCGTAGGTGGGGCGCATGAGCGCGTCGCTCTCGTACTGGATCGAGCTCGTCTCGATCGAGAGGTCGGCGCAGAAGCGCTTGAAGCCGTCGGGGAGGGCCGGGTCCCAGAAGACGGTCAGGTTCGGCTCGGGCGCGGGGCCAAGCGTGCGAAGCGTCTGGAGGAAGCGGAAGCTCGACCGCGTCACGAGCGGGCGGCCGTCGAGGCCGACGCCGCCGATGACTTCGGTGACCCACGTCGGGTCGCCGGAGAAGAGCGCGTCGTACTCCTTCGTCCGCAGGAACCGCACGATGCGGAGCTTGATGACGAAGTCGTCGATGATCTCCTGCGCCTCGGTCTCGGTGATCGTGCCGTCGGCGAGGTCGCGCTCGAAGTAGACGTCGAGGAACGTCGAGGTGCGGCCGAGCGACATCGCCGCGCCGTTCTGCTCTTTGACGGCGGCGAGGTAGCCGAAGTAGAGCCACTGCACGGCCTCCTTCGCCG
>CAYTJT010000069.1:0-12498 GCA_964438105.1 uncultured Rhodothermales bacterium
TCGCCCAGGAGATCCAGACCGTCCGCGGCCAGCGCGTCGAGATCACGGCGAACGTGCTCAACGTGCTCAACCTCCTCAACTCCGATTGGGGCCAGCGGCGGTTCGTGCAGTTCGATAACGTGGCGATCTGGGACTTCGAGGGCTACACCGAGGACGGCCGCCCGGTCATCGAGTTCGACGACGGCGAGCTCGACGCCATCGTCGACGACCGCGAGTCGCTCTACCAGACGAGCGACCTCGGCTCGCGCTGGCAGCTCCAGCTCGGCGTGCGCTACTCGTTCTGAGCTGGGGACCTTTCTCCCCCTCCCTACACAGTGGGGAGGGGGCCGGGGGGAGGGGCCTGAAGTTCGCGGCGGTGCCTATTCGCCCCCCTCCCCGGCCCTCCCCCGCGGAGCAGGGGGAGGGAGAGATAAACCGGAGAACGTAGCAGCCCCGCGCGGCAGGGAGCGGAGGCGTAGCCTCTGCGACCGCTAGCGGGGCGGGGGGAGCGAGTCGGCGTTCGCGCCCGCCCGTCCGTCAGCCTTCGGTCTCGCCCGCCGCCCGGAGCGGGCCGACGCTGTACTCGATGAGCTCGAGGATGCGGCGGAGCTTGTCGGCCCAGCTCGACGGCTCGGCGTAGCTGTGGCCCTCGACCGGAGCGATGGCCAGCTCCCAGTCCTCCTTGCCGAGTTCGATCAGTCGCTGGCTGAGGCGGAAGATGTCCTGCGGCTGCACGTTGTCGTCGATGAGCCCGTGCGTCATAAGGAGCGGGTCCTCCAGCCCGTCGGCGAAGTTGATCGGCGAGGAGCGGGCAAACGCGAGCGAATCCTCGGTGGGCGTGTTGAGGATGTTCGCGGTGTAGGTGTGGTTGTAGTGCGCCCAGTCGGTCACGGAACGGAGCGCCGCGCCGCCGCCGAAGTACTCGGGCTCGGTGAAGAGCGCCATCAGCGTGAGGAAGCCGCCGTACGAGCCGCCGTAGATCGCCACGCGCTCGCCGTCGATCCCGAACTCCTCGCCGACCCACCGCGAGGCGTCGACGTAGTCTTGCAGGTCACGGCCGCCCATGTGGCGGTAGACCGCCGTCCGCCAGTCGCGGCCGTAGCCCGCCGAGGCGCGGAAGTCGAGGTCGAGCACGAGGTAGCCCCGGTCGGCGAGGAGGTTGTGGAACTGGTACTCGCGGAAGTAGCTGCTCCACCAGCGGTGGACGTTCTGGAGGTACCCCGCGCCGTGGACGAAGAAGACCGCCGCGCCGTTGGGCTCGACGCCGCGCGTCTCGGGCCGGTAGATCCGCGCGGGTACCTCGGCCCCGTCGCTGGCCGGGATCGTGACGATCTCGGCCTCGCGCCACGGGTACGCCCGCCACGTCTCGGTCGTCGACTCCGTGATCTGCCGGAACTCCGGCTCGCGCCCCGCCAGAATCTGCCCGACGAAGAGCGGCGCCAGGTACACCTCGGGCGGGCGGTTGCTCCGGCTGTGGAGCACGCCGAGCCACTGCGCGTCGGGGCTCAGCGCGGCGTCGTTGCGGCCGGCGAGGGTCGTCAGCCGCTCCCGCTCGCCGCCGTCCGCCGGCATCCGGTAGTAGTGGTACTCGAACGGCGAGCCTTCGCTGCTGCCGAAAGTCCAGAGGTCGCCCTCTTTCGAGAGCTGCACATCGTCGACCTCGAAGTCGCCGTCGGTGAGCTGCCGCGTCTCACCCGTCGCGACGTCGACGGTGTGGAGGTGGCTGTAGCCGCTGGCCTCGCTCTGGTACCAGTAGGTCTGATTATCCGTCAGCCAGCCGCCCGCGCTCGGGCCTCCCCACCACGAGATCCCCGGCCCCGCGATCCACGCCTCGTCGCGCTGCCGGTCCAGGCTCGTGACGGTGCCGGCCTCGGCGTCGAGCCGGGCGATCCAGCGGTCCTTGTTGTCGCGCGTCCGCACGTCGAGCACCGCGAAGCGTCCGTCCGGGCTCCACGACGGGCCGAAGGGCAGGAGCACGCGGCTGGAGTCGGCGGTCTCGCCGCGCTCGATGGCGTAATCGGGCGGGTCGAACGCGCCCGGCAGCGTGGTGAGGTCCACGGTGTAGCTCGTATCGCGGGCGAGGTCCTGCACGACGAGCGTGTAGCTGTCGCCCGGCGCGCCGACTTTGGGCCGCGCCGTAAGCTCCTCGGCGTAGCCGGACCGCGTGACGTAGTCGGTCATGCTCGTGGTCGTCGGCGAGGCGTCGTCGGTGAGGACGAACGTGACGAAGCGCTCGTCGGGGCTGAGCCCCAACTGCTGGACGTTTTTGTCGCCCGTGTAATAGGTCGGCGGGAGATCGCGGGCGGCGTCTTCGCGCTCGCCGGCGGCTTCGCGCAGCGAGTCCTCCCGCGCCGCCTCGCGCAGCACGTCGAAGAGGTCGAGCTGCTGGCGTTCGAGGAAGGCGTCTTGTTCGCTCGGCGTGTCGTCGCTCGGCTCGGTGCCGCCGCGGAGGTCGGTGACTTGGCGGACCGTCGCCGTCGCGAGGTCGAGCGTGAACACGTCGTCGTCCTTCTTGAACACGACGCGGCGGCCGTCGGGCGAGAAGCGCGGGTCGCCCTCGCGCTCGCGCGTCTCGGTGAGGCGGCGGAGGTCGCCGCTCCGGAGGTCGTAGAGCCAGAGGTCGCCGTCGCGGGCGAACACGCGGCGCGAGAAGTCGGCGTCGTACGCGAGCCGGTCGGCGTGCCAGCCGCGGAAGCGGGGCGGCAGCGTGCGCCGCTCCTCGGGCGTCACCTTCTGCGGCTCGAACTCGCCGGGGACGATCTTGTAGAGCGAGTCGCTCGGGAACCGCCCCTGCGGGTTCCACGAGAAGTAGGCCGCGTCGCCCGCGTCGGTCCAGAAGAGGTCGGACGGCCACGCCCCGATCCACGCGTCGGGGTCCTGCGTGATCTGCTCGACGGTGAGCGCCGGCCGCTTGTCTTGCTGCGCGAGGGCGGGCGCAGCGAGGAGCAGGAGGACGAGAGCGAACGGGGATCGGGGCATGCGCACGGAGAATGAGCCGAGGAGAGGCTCAGAAAATACGCGCGCGCCGCTCAGCCGCCCGCGATCAGCTCCAACCGCTCGACGGTCCGGAAGAACGCGCCGGTCGGCAGGTTTTCCGGCCCTCGGTACTCCCCGAGCCACTCCGTCTTTCGCAGCACGAGCCCGCGCTCCGCCGACACGTAGTCGAGCCACTCGAACCGTTCGTCCTCGTCGACGACGTCGATCTCGGTCCGGATGACGAGGCAGTCGAACGTTCCGGCCTCGACCGTAACCGTCTCCCGGCCGACGACGGCGCGCGCGCTCCCGAACGGATCGGTGAACGAGACCCACGACGCGCCGACCTCCAGCGGCAGCTCGTAGACGACGCGCGGATCGTCGCGCACGGTCACGCTGTCACGCTCGCCCCCGCTCCGAAGCGGGCGGTGCTGCGCGACGAGGTCCGCCACGATGCGCGGCAGGCCGAACACATCGGGCGCCCCTGCAGCGACACGCGGGGAAGCCGGAGGCGTGAAAGCGGTAGACGTGTACGCGACCGCTCGCAGCCGCTCGTCCGTCAGCTCGTACCACACGCGCTGGTTCGCCCTGTCGTACCGCGACTCCAGCTCGATCAACCCTTGATAGCCTGGCACCGAGGCATTCCGCGATACCGTGCGAACCCGTATCTCATCGCTCTCGCCGAACAGGAGCGAATCGCTCTCCACGGCGCGGCTCTCGAAGGACCACGCGTAGAGCGCGTCGTCGGGCAGGAGGGCGTTGGGGGTGAACGGAGCCGGGTCGTCGCCGGAGTCGCAGCCGGCGAGCACCGCGAAGACGAAGAGGACGGGAAGCAGGCGGCGCATGGAGCAGCAGATTGATGGGCGAAACGGCGCTAAGCTAGAGTCCTAACCCGCCGTTGTCAATACCCTCAGCCGTCGCCGATGCAGAGGCGGTCCGGCACGTCGTTCCGCTGCGGATCGGGGTTGACGAGGCCGCCCGTCAGCGGCAGCTCGAACGCCGAGACGAACGGCGCGACGACCGAGAAGAAGAACTCCTGTTGGAACTCGACGAAGGCGTCGGTGAAGCGGCCCGTCTCGTCGACGTGCCCGACGATGTCGACGTAGAACACGCGGGGCCACTCGGGGAAGCGCTCCTGCGCCTCGCGCAGCAGCGCCACGACGTCCTGGGCGGCCCGCTCGAACGTGTGGTCCGGCCCCACGATGTGGTAGAGCGAGACCGTGTTGTCGAAGTTCATCGCGAGGCCGGGGGCCTCGGGCTTGTTGTATTCCGGGACGAACACGGGCGCGGTCAGGTTGAGTGCGACGGACCCGAAAGCTACGCGGGCGGGTCCGCCGCGCTCGGCGAGAAACCCGGGAAGATCGCCGTATTACCGAACCACGGTGACCCGCTGCGTCGCCACGCGATCGCCGGCGACGAGCCGTACGAGGTAGACCCCGCCCGGCAGGTCGGCCGCGTCGAGCGTCAGCTCGCGCGCGTCGGTGCCCACCGGTCCGTCGTGCAGCACGGCCACCTCGCGGCCGAGCACGTCGTAGACCGCCACGCGGGCGGGACCGGGCGCGGCCGTCTGTAGTGTGAACGTCGTCCGGTCGCGGAACGGGTTCGGCCCGGCGAGCCGGAGCGCGGTCGCCGCCGCCGGCGTGCCCGGCTCCGTCGCCACGATGTCGCGGACGATTCGGTAGAGCCGCCCGTAGCGTTGGCTGAAGTCGAACGTGGCTACCAACAGTTCACCCCCGGCATCTACCCCGAGAGCAGAGACGAACGTGGGCTCGTCGAGCACCGTCGGGAGGTGGGCGAGTTCGGTGTTGACGGGCTCCTCGCCCGAGGCGTCGAGGGCCCAGACGCGGCCCGAGATGAAGTCGCCGTAGACGTAGCGGCCCGCGATCTCGGGGATGTCGGCGCCCCGGTAGACGTGCCCCCCCGTGACGGAGGCGCCCTCGCTGCGCGGGTACCACCAGACCGGGTCGAGGAGGTCGGGCGAGTCGCAGGGCGGCTCGTCGGGGTCGTCGTCTCCGAAGCAGAAGATGGCCTCCTTCACGTCCCACCCGAGGTTGGCGCCGGGCGCGGTGACGCGGGTCACCTCCTCCCACGCGTTCTGCCCCACGTCGCCCACCCAGAGGTGGCCGGTGACGGGGTCGATGGAGAAGCGCCACGGGTTGCGGAGGCCGTAGGCCCAGATCTCCTCGCGCCAGCCCTCGGCGTTGCCCGCGAACGGGTTGTCCGCCGGGATGCCGTAGTTCAGCCCGTCGGCCGGGTTATCCACGTCGAGGCGGAGGATCGAGCCGAAGAGCGTCGTGCGGTCCTGCGCGTAGTTGAACGGGTCGCCGCCGCCGCCGCCATCGCCGAACGAGACGTAGAGGTTGGCGCCGTCTTCGAGCGGGTGGAAGGCGAGCTGGCCGCCGTTGTGCCACTCGCGCGGTTGCTCGATGTCGAGGAACACGAGTTCTGTCGCGGGGTCGGCGGTCGGCGGATCGTCGGAGGTGACGGTGAAGCGCGCGATGACCGAGCGGTGGTCGTCGTCACCGGGCACGGGCTCCGCGTTGTAGTAGACGTAGAGGTAGCCGTTGTCGGCGTAGTCCGGGTGGAAGGCGAGCCCGAGCAGCCCCTCCTCCCAACTCGCGCCCTCCGAGCCGGGGAGCGAGAACACCCGCTCCCGCAGGTCGAGCACGGTGTCGCGCGTGCTTACCGCCGCGTCGTCGGGGAACGAGGTGACGACGCCGCCCTGCTCCACGACGAACCACCGCTCCCCGTCCGGCGCGATCTGCAGGTCGACGGGGCGGTCGAAGTCAGCGAGGTCGGGGAACGCGTCGACGAAGCGGACCTGCGCCTGCGCGGCGGGCAGCGTCGCGGCGACGATGAGGACGAGGGCTACGCAGCGGAAAACGGGCCGGAGGGGCATACGGTGTCTCGGTGAGTCGGAGTAGATCCCGGCGGGTCGGGGTGAGATCAATGGGCGACGACGACGTTCCGCGTCAGCGTCGCCTGCGCCGACTCCATCCGGACGACGTAGAGCCCGGCGGGGAGGTCGGCGGCGTCGAACGTCAGCGGCTCGTCGGCGGCCGGCGCCGGGCCGTCGTGGAGCACCGCGACCTCGCGGCCGAGCACGTCGTAGACCGCCACGCGCACCGGCCCGGCCGCAGCGGCGCTCACCTCGACCGACACGGCGTGCGAGGCGGGCGAGGGGTAGACGCTCAGCCGCGCCGCGGTCTGCGGGACGCCGTCGTCCGTCGACGTGTTCGAGTCCGAGAAGAAGCGGTACACCCGCCCGTTCGTCCGGACGAGGTAGAGCTCGCCGTCGGCGTCCTCGCCGAACGAGGTCAGGCCGCCGAACGTGCCGACGGGGAGCTGCTCGTTGGGATCCGCCAAGCTGACCGGGTCGAACGCCCAGAGGCGGCCGGAGCAGAAGTCCCCGTAGACGTACTTGCCGGCGAGCTCGGGCGCATCGCTGCCCCGGTAGACGTAACCGCCGGTGACGGAGCAGTGTGGCGAGCCGGTTTGGCTGCTGTACACCCACTCGGGGAAGACGAGGCCTTCGGGGTCGCAGGGCCCGTCGAAGCAGACGTTCCCTTCGTAGGTATTCCAGCCGTAGTTCCCCCCGTCCTCCATCCGGTCGATCTCCTCCCACTGGTTCTGCCCCACGTCGGCGATCCAGCCCTGCCCGGTCTCGCGGTCGAAGGAGAAGCGCCAGGGGTTGCGGAGCCCCCAGGCGTAGATCTCGTCGCAGGCGCCGCCCGGGCCGTCGGCGATCGCGTTCGGCGGCACGGTGTAGTTCGCGCCCTCGCCGCCGCAGTCCGGCGCATCCCCGCCGCCGTCCACGTCGAGGCGGAGGATGGAGCCGAGGAGCGTGGTCGGGTCCTCGCCGTTCTCTTCGGGATCGCCACCGGAGCCGCCGTCGCCGAACGACGCGTAGAGGTAGCCGTCGGGGCCGAACACGAGGCCGCCGCCGTTGTGATTGCCGAAGGGCTGGTCGATCTCCAGCAGCACGAGTTCCGTCGTCGGGTCGGCCGTCATGGGGTCGGCGGTGGAGCGGGTGAAGCGCGACACCCGCGAGGTCAGCGGCGACCCGTCGATGGTGTAGCTCACGAAGACATAGCCGTTATCCGCATAGTCCGGATGAAAGGCCAGCCCGAGCAGCCCCGCCTCACTCGGGCCGTCGTCCACCCGGTCGGTGATGTCGAGAAAGGCATCCGCCGAGGTCGCGTCGGGGTCGTTGTCGAACACGCGGATCACCCCGCCCTGCTCGACGACGTAGAGCCGCTCCGCGTCCCCGTCGTGCTCGATCCCGACCGGGCTGCTGAAGGTGAGGCTGGGGAAGGCGACGTCGACGCTGAGCTGGGCGGAGGCGGGCGCCGCAACGGCGAGGGCGAGCGCGAGGAGGAGTACACGCATGATCGGATGGGCTTGGCTTGGGGGGACGGCGCGGGCAGGGCGCGCTACGCGCGTGGCGGGGCTCGGTCTGCACGGATAATCAAAATACGCCGGGCTTCGGCGCGGAACAGCGAGGGGCCTTCCAGCCGTAGCTTCGACGCTCCCCCCTGCCGTTCGGTCCCCGATGATCGCGCTCTCCCCACGCCGCCCGTTCCTCACCCTGCTCGCCGGTGCGCTAGGCAGCGCGCTCGTGCTCGGCGCCTGCGGCTCGCCGCCCGAACCGCCGTCGCTCCCGCCCGCCGCCGAGCGGGTCGAGGCGTGGGAGGCGTGGCGCGCGGCGAAGGACTCCCTCTTCCAGTCGCCGGCCTCGCCCCTGCTGCCGCCGGACCGGGAGGCGTTCGGCGGGCTCCCCTTTTTCTCGTACGACTCGACGCTCGCCTTCGCCGTCACGCTCGACCCCACGCTCCAGCGCGACACCCTCCGCATGGCGACCTCGACGGGCGAGCCGCGCGACTACATCCGCTTCGGCTCGTTCTCGTTCCCCCATGACGGGCGGCGCTTCCGCCTCGCCGTCTTCCAACCCCTCAACCCCGTCCCCGGCGACCCCGACCGCCGCCTGTTCCTCCCCTTCGCCGACGCCACGAGCGGGCGCTCCACGTACGCCGCCGGCCGCTACCTCGACCTCCCGCCGAGCGACGACGGCCGCTACGTGCTGGACTTCAACTACGCCTACAGCCCGTACTGCGCCTACAACCCGAGCTACAGCTGCCCCCTCCCGCCCCGCGAGAACCGGCTGTCGCTGCCGGTCCGCGCGGGCGAGCGGACGCCGAGCTAAGGCGGATCAGCCGCCCCGGCCGCCTCGAACGCTGCCGCGCGGCCGGTGCCCTCGGCGGTCGTAGCGGTCGTAGACGAGCGCTCGGTAGCGCGCTCGCTGCCGGCGGTCGAGGACGCGGGCGATCTTGCGATCCGTCCTGTCCCACCAGTCGCGGGTGGCGCGGCGCTCGGAGCGGGGGAAGGGGTAGGCTCGCTCCCAGTCCCGTGCCCGCGTGCGGCGGACGCGGTCGTACGTCCGCTCCGAGAGGATCTGCTTGATACGCCGCTCCTGCCGGCGGTCGAGGCGGAGCGCGCGGTCGAGGCGGCGGACGTAGCGGTCGGCGTCGCGCGCGATCTGCCCCCGCACGGCGCGGTCCACGGCGACCCGCTCGGCGCGGAGGGGCGGGCGGTGGGGGTAGCGCTCGGCGCGCTGCGTGGGCTGGAGCGGGACGCAGCCCGCCGCGAGCAGGCCGAGCGTGAACAGGACGAGAACGGGTCGGCGATGTATCGCGGATGGCATGGAGCAGAGGAGCTGCGTGATGGGCGGTGCGGTAAGGCCTCCACTCGCTAGCCGCACGCGCACCCGCCGAAGTCACACGGCGCCTCTACGCCACCGCCTCGCCCTCCTCTTCCGGCTCCTCGTCGAAGTCCTGCTCGTCGTCCTCGCTGTCGCCTTCCATGCCGTCGAGGTCGACGGGAGCGTTCGCGCTCGTCACCGTCCCGCCACGCGCGCTGCGGGCGAGCTCTTCGGCCATGAACCGCGCCGTCGGGGTGTCCCGCTCTGCGAGGGCCTCGGGCGTGCCGGCGAAGAGGACCTGCCCGCCGCCCTCGCCGCCCGTCGGGCCGAGGTCGACGACCCAGTCGGCCACTTTCGCCACGTCCATGTTGTGCTCGATCACGAGCACGGTGTTGCCCTTCTCGACGAGCGCTTGCAGCACGAGGAGCAGGTGGCGGATGTCCTCGAAGTGGAGCCCCGTCGTGGGCTCGTCGAGGATGTAGACCGTCTGACCGGTGCCCGGGCGCGAGAGCTCTTTCGAGAGCTTGACGCGCTGCGCCTCGCCGCCCGAGAGCGTCGTCGACTGCTGCCCGAGACGGAGGTAGCCCAGCCCGACGGCGTCGAGCGTGCGGAGCTTCCGCGCGATCCGCGGTACGGCCTCGAAGAACCCCAGCGCCTCGCTCACCGACATCGCGAGCACCTCGGCGATGGTCTTCCCCTTGTACCGGATCTCCAGCGTCTCGGGGTTGTAGCGCTTGCCCTTGCACGTCTCGCACTCGACGTAGACGTCGGGGAGGAAGTTCATCTCCAGCTTCACGATCCCCGCGCCCTTGCACGTCTCGCAGCGCCCGCCCTTCGTGTTGAACGAGAACCGGCCTTTTTCGTATCCGCGGATCTGCGCCTCCGGCAGTTGGGCGAAGAGGTCGCGGATGTTCGTGAAGAGGCCGGTGTAGGTCGCCGGGTTCGAGCGCGGCGTCCGCCCGATCGGGCTCTGGTCGATCGCGATGACCTTGTCGACGTGCTCCAGCCCACGCGTCTCGTCGTACGGGAGCGGGACGAGTTGGGCGTTGTGGAAGTGCGACGCGAGAACCGGGTAGAGCGTCTGGTTGACGAGCGACGACTTACCGCTCCCGCTGACGCCGGTGACGCACGTGAACGTCCCGAGCGGAAGCTCGAAGCCCACGTCTTTGAGGTTGTGCCCGCGCGCGCCCTCCAGCGTGATCGACGCGCCGCTGCCGGTCCGGCGCTCCGCCGGGAGCGGGATCTGCCGGTCGCCGGTGAGGTACGCGACGGTCAAGCTATCCTCGGCCGAGCCCTTCGCCAGTTCCTCCGGCGTGCCCGCGCCGAGCACGGTGCCACCGTACGCCCCCGCGCCCGGGCCGAGGTCCACGACGAAGTCCGCCGCCTCGATCATCTCCCGGTCGTGCTCGACGACGAGCACGGAGTTGCCGAGGTCGCGGAGGTCGCGCAGCGAGTCGATCAGCTTGCCGTTGTCGCGCGGGTGGAGGCCGATCGACGGCTCGTCGAGCACGTAGAGCACACCCGTCAGCTGCGTGCCGATCTGCGTCGCCAAGCGAATGCGCTGCGACTCGCCGCCGGACAGCGTCCGCGCCGAGCGGTCGAGCGTGAGGTAGTCGAGCCCGACGTTGAGCAAAAAGTCCAGCCGCTCGACGATCTCTTTGACGATGGGCTCGCCGATCGTCGCCTGCCGGCCTTTGAGGTCGAGGTCGGCGAACCACCGGCGGAGCGCGGTGAGATCCAGCCGCACGAGGTCGGCGATGCTCTGGTCGCCCTCGAACGTCTTCGTATTCCCGAGCCGGTAGCTCAGCGACTCGGGCTTGAGCCGGCCGCCGCCGCACGTCCGGCACGGGCGCACGCGCATGAACGCCTCGGCCCACCGCCGCTGCTTCGACGAGTTCGTGTTCTCGTTCGTGTGCTCGATGTGCTGGTAGACCCCGCCGAAGCGGTGCTCGTACTTCACCTGCCGCCCCTTGTACGAGTACACGATGTCGAACTGCTCGTCGCCCGCGCCTTCGAGCAGCACGCGCGTCTGCTCCTCCGAAAAGTCTTTGAGCGGCGTCTCGAAGTCGAA
This sequence comes from uncultured Rhodothermales bacterium, assembly GCA_964438105.1. Taxonomy (GTDB): domain Bacteria; phylum Bacteroidota; class Rhodothermia; order Rhodothermales; family JANQRZ01; genus JBBSMX01. The sequence continues at coordinate 10,722 of CAYTJT010000069.1, forward strand.
GTTGTACGCCTCGGCGACGGCCTCGAGCTGGGAGAAGATCCAGATGTCGCGCGGCGTCCCGAGCGCCGCCACGCCACCCTGGGCGATCGACTTTTTCGGGTTCGGGATGACGAGGTCGGGGTCGATCTCTTTGCGCACGCCGAGGCCGTTGCAGTCGGGGCACGCGCCGTAGGGCGAGTTGAAGCTGAAGGTGTTCGGCGAGGGGTCGTCGTATGAGAGCCCGCCCCCCGGATCGGTGAGGTGGCGGCTCATGAGGTGGTCCCCGACGAGACCGCCGTCCGGTAGAGACGCAGCATGCTGCGTCTCCGCACCGTCGCCGAGGACGTGCGCAATCAACGTCCCCCCGCCCATCCCGAGCGCGAGCTCGACGGCGCGGGCGATGCGCGGGCGCACGCCGTCCTTCACCACGAGCCGGTCCACGACGACCTCGATGTCGTGGATTTTATAGCGGTCCACCTTCATTCCCGGGGTGATCTCGCGGAGGTCGCCGTCGACGCGGACGCGCTCGAAGCCCTGCTTGGCGAGCTGCTCGAAGAGGTCGCGGTAGTGCCCCTTGCGGCCACGCACGACGGGGGCGAGCACGATCACTTTTGCGCCCGCCGGAAACGCCGCGATCGCGTCGATGATCTCGTCGTCGCTCTGCCGCTGCATCCGGCGGCCGGAGGTGTACGAGTACGCGTCCGACGCCCGGGCGTAGAGCAGCCGCATGAAGTCGTAAATCTCCGTCACCGTCCCCACCGTCGAGCGCGGGTTGCGCGAGACCGTCTTCTGCTCGATCGCGATGACGGGGGAGAGCCCGTCGATGAAGTCGATGTCGGGCCGCTCCATCACCCCGAGGAACTGCCGCGCATACGCGCTCAGCGACTCCATGTAGCGGCGCTGCCCCTCGGCGTAGATCGTGTCGAAGGCGAGCGACGACTTCCCCGAGCCGCTGAGCCCGGTGATCACGACGAGTTCGTTGCGGGGGATGTCGAGGTCGACGTCGCGGAGGTTGTGCTCGCGCGCGCCGCGAATGATGATCTTGTCGTCCATGAGGAGGGGGCGGGGTCCGTCGGCGGAATCCGAATTCGAACCGGAGGCCGCGCGCGCCGTTCCGGCACCGGGCGCTGAAATCATTGAAGCCCTCGGCAATTGTGAGGCGTTAAGCAATCGTGAGGCGGGAACCCGAGGCGGGGCTCCCCAATCAAAGGGGTCCCCTCTGCCACCGTCCGTTCACACCTCCCCCCGGCGGCACCATCTTCCCGACACATCCCCCCGGGGCGCGGCCACAGGTTGCGCCCCTTCTTCGTTCTCACCTCTCCCCCCCATCCTCATGAAACGCCTCGAAGGAAAAGCCACGATCGTCACCGGCGCCGGCACCGGCATCGGCGAAGCCATCGCCCACAAGTTCGCGCTCGAAGGCGCCGACGTGCTCCTCAACGGCCTCCCCAACGACCCGCTCGACGAGGTCGCCGCCGACCTCCGCGAGCAGTACCCCGAGGTCGAGGTCGCCGTGTTCGAGGGCGATGTGTCGGACCAAGAGACGGCCGAGGCGTGCGTCCGCGCCGCCGTCGAGGCGTTCGGCAAGCTCGACGTGCTCGTCAACAACGCGGGCGTGCTGCCCCACCTCGCCGAGCTGCAGGAGTACCCGGTCGAGGCCTTCGAGAAGCTGATCCACAACAACATCTACACGGCGTTCCACATGACGCGCGCCGCGCTCCCGGAGCTGCAAAAGACGCGTGGCAACGTCGTCTCGGCCGGGTCCGAGGCGGGGTGGAACGGCTCGCCGCAGTTCACG
>CAYTJT010000070.1:0-12468 GCA_964438105.1 uncultured Rhodothermales bacterium
TCGCAACCCGGTCCGGTAGTTCAGTTGGTTAGAACGCCGGCCTGTCACGCCGGAGGTCGCGGGTTCGAGTCCCGTCCGGACCGCCACGATCGGAGCGTAAGTGTTTGCACAAACAGGCACTTACAGACAAGGCTAAAGCCCCTTGCGCAAGGTATGCGCAAGGGGCTTTGCTGTATACCCCCTCCAGCACGGCGTGAAGCGTCAACACGGAGTGTTCTATACGGCATTTCCTAACGTACTTACTCTATTGCTGTAAGTGCTCCGCCCGAGCGTTCCCGTCACCGCTGACGGAAGTGACGGAAGCGGGGGAACCGACGGAAGCGAGGGTAACTGTCCGAAGGTTGTGCGAACCATCACACAACCCGCCTGCGTGTCCAGGCCTTCACGACGGCCTCGGCGCGCTCTCGGCTCTCTAGGTAGGCCGCGAGGTCGTCGAGCGTAATGACGTAGAACCGGCCGGGCTTCGAGGCGGGGAGCTTGTCGTCTCGGATATGGCGGGAGACGGTACGCTCATGCACGCCGAGGATTTCGGCTATTTCCTTCGCGTTGAATCGTTCGGGGAGCATCGTAGGGGGCGTGGATGGTAGGGACACCCCGTAATGTAATTGACCCGACACGAGAACACAAGGGCTGAAATAAACATGTCTTCTACCTTGCGCTTGACCTGACACAAGCGTACATTGATAAACGAAAGAAGGGCCACCGGCGCGAACCGATAGCCCTTCACCCTCAAAACCGGCCGGGCCTTTCTGGCGAGAGCGAACCCGGCACAGCCTTTCAGACCCATGAATCTAAGCACACTCTCTGCCCAAGCTGCGGCCTGGCAATCGTTCGCCACCCCCCGCTCGCGCTTCGACGTCGAGAAGAAGGCCGAGCAGGCCCTCACCTTCTCCACCGATCGCGGCGCGAAGGCGTTCGCCCTCCCCACGAAGCTCGTCGGAACGAAGGAGTTTCAGGACAACCTCGCGGACCTGCAGGCCTTCCACGGTGGACCGGGACGGTCGGGTCTCAAGTATGCCGAGCTCGACGTGAGCCCGGACTACGACAGCCCCGCCGAGCTCGTCGCCTCTTACGGCGGCCTCATCCTCGGCAAGGTCCAGGGCAAGCATCTCGGCTGGGTACGGCCGCTCCTCGCCACGCGCAAGCTCCGGTTCTTCGTCCTGCAGCTCACGGGCGGGACCGAGGGCAAGCCGACGCTGGGCTGCAACGTCGTGGTCAGCGGCATCCCCGCCGCGCTCGAGGCGCAGGCCGCCGGGTACGGCTGGCGCGTCTACCGGCTCCGCGGCGCCCAGGCCGAATACGCCTCGTGATCACCTGACCGAAGTGCAAGCCAACCCAGCAGCATCGGCGGGGCGTCTCTTGATCGGTCGCGATCGGCGGGGCGTCCCGCCCGCATATGCGCAGTTGACACGGCTATACAAGATAGTGTATACTTGACCCACACCAGCCGCCGCACCCTATGCCCGAGGCCGAAGACGAGAAGCCGATCGAGTTCTTGTACGACAGCCTCGAGGTCCTCAAAGCCTTCCCCGTCGGCGCCCGCCGGGACACGGGTTACGAGCTCGGCCTGCTCCAGCTCGGCCTGCATCCCACCGACGCCAAGCCGATGAAGGCCGTCGGCGCCGGCGTCTACGAGATCCGCGTCAGCGAGGCAGGACAGGCCTTCCGGACGCTCTACGTCGCCAAGTTCGAGGAGGCGATCTACGTCCTGCACGCCTTCGAGAAGAAGAGCCAGAAGACGCCGAAGAAAGACCTCGAGCTCGGGAAGGCCCGTTACCGCGAGCTGGTCCGAGAGCGCTCTCACTGAGGGCGTGGCGGCCCCCAACTGAACCTGTGCAGCTATGAACGTCCCCTCCACGAAGTCTTCCGGAAACGTCTTTCGCGACCTCGGCTTCGGGCCAGAGGAGGCGGCGAACCTCCGCCTCCGCTCCCGCCTCATGGCCGAGTTCCGTCGCACCGTCGAAGAGCGTGGCCTGACGCAGACCGAGGCCGCCGAGCTCATCGGTGCCAGCCAGCCCCGCGTCAGCGACCTCCTGAACGGGAAGATCGGCCGGTTCACCATCGACTTCCTCGTCAACGCGCTCACCAGCCTCGGCGTGAGCGTCGAGCTGGTGCTCGGCGGTGAGGCCGCGGTCGGCGAAGCCCAGGGCTAAGGCCTCTATGGTCCATTCTTATCTCAGGACGGCCGCAACCGTCTCGGCAAGGGTGAGGGGCCGGGGAGGGGGCGCACCCGTCTGAGGGCGAGTGTGGAGCCCGTCAGGGGAGGGGCACCCATCCGAGGGCAGCGACGACGAGGCCCTCGCGTTCGTGCTCGGGTTGAACCTCCACCGTCGCCACCTCACGAGCAGCCAGCGCGCCGTGCTCGGCCTGGCCATAGAGGAGTACGAGGCGGAGCAGCTTGCCGAGAAAGAGCGCGAGCGCAAGAGCAAGGGTGACTGTGGAAATATTTCCACAGTCACCGACACCGGCAAGGCCCGCGACAAGGCAGCGGAGGCGGTGGGCACCAACGCCCCCGAATTACGCCGCTGCCAGGAGTCGCACCTGCGCCGGCGACCTCCCGAACACCAGCCTGCCGGCGTCGCGGGCGTGCTCGTTCGTGCGTCCCTCCCAGCCGGTGACGTTGCGGAAGGTCTCGGCGTCCCATTTCTTCCGCGTCGGCCGCTCCGTGGCCACGGGCAGCCCCAGCCGGTCGCAGAGGTCGAGCCACAGCTGCACGTCGCGGTCGATCATCCCGACGTTCCGAGCGACGCGGTCCCGTTTCCGCCCGCGCTCGCCGCGCTTCGCGTAGAGCCCGACGCTGCGGGCGTCCTCGATCACGACGCCGGCGACGTCCTCGGCGATCTCGGTCACGGCCTCGGCGGCCTCCCAGAACGGGAGCGCGCCGCAGCGGGTGAGCCGGCCCTCGTCGGCATCATAGAGCGCGAGGCCGGTCTTCGTACCGGGGTCGATCCCGAGCAGGAGCGAACGCGCTCCGCGTCGAGTCCGGCACGGAGGTGGGGCGGGGGAGCTCACGGGGGGTCAGTGTTCGTCTTCGAAGGCATAGTTCCGTTGCCGCCCGGCGCCAAACCCGCGCTCGGCGAACCAACAGGCCATGGCGAGCGCGAGCACGACGTCGTCGTGGTCCCCCTCCCGCCACGCCTCGTACGTGTCGTGCCCGGTGGCAAGGTTGATCTTCGCTTTGAAGCTCCGCAGCTCGCGCCGGAGCACGTCGGCCAGCGGCATCCCCGTGGCGAAGCGGAGCCGGCGCTGCTGGAGGAGCACCTGCAGCGTGCTCACGAGCTCCCGCTTCGGCACGCGGTGGATCCGCCCCTGCTGCGAGACCGCCTCGCCGCCGTGGATAGAGACGCCGTGGAGGTTCACGACGCCGGAGGCCTCGAGCATCTCGAAGACGGCGACACCGACGCCGGTGAAGTCCCCGACGACGGTAGTGTTGGCGTCCGTGAGCGGCGGCGTCCGCTGCACGCCCGCCACGCGGCCCGCGATCTCGGTGTACGGCGTGCCGAGGTCGGGGCGCTCGACGTGGCGGAGGTGGTAGACCGTCGCCGGCAGCGGCCCGCGGGGGAGACGACGCGCCGGCTGCACCCGCTCGACGACGGCGAGCGCGGTGTAGTCCTGCATTTGGCCGAGGTCGAGGCCGAGGAAGTACGAGGGGGTGCCGGTCGTTTGCATGGAGGCGGGGGATCAGAGGGCGAGGGGGGCGATCGGCTCATCGAGCGTGTCCGCGGAAACGTCGCTCGCAGGCGCTCCCGGCGAAGGCGGTTCGGGGGGCGGGCCAAAGAGGGGGGCAACGTCGGCCGAGAAGGCCGCATCGATCTGCTCCGTCGTGAACGCCTGGTCGACGGTGTCGGCGAACTCGCAGAAGTACTCCGAGCGGAACCACTGCGCCGGCAGCGTCCGCTGCTCCTCTTCGAGGAACTCGGACGGGATGCGCGGGCACTCGGCGGCCGTGATCCGCACGCGGTGCCAGTCGGGGCTGCCCTCGGTCCACTCGCGGTAGAAGAACCCGCGCTTGCCCCAAGGCGTCGTGAGCGCCATGAGCTCGCCGGCCGAGACGGCGAGCATGGGGCGGATCGAGTAGTACAGCGCATCGTCCACGCGGGCGGCCTCGTCGATCACGAGGAGGTCGACGGCCGAGAACCCGCGGACGGTCTTCTCGGTGCCGGGGAGGGCGAGGATCCGCGAGCCGTGGACGAACTCCACGCGGAGCGCGCTCGCCTTCTTGATCGCGGGGGGGTCGTAGCCGAGCCCGTCGAGGGCGCCGTACGTCCCCATTACCTTCCCGAAGAGCTCCTGCGACTGCCGGAGACTCGGGCTGAGGAGGAGCACGAGCGCGCCCGCCGTGTAGAGCGCGCGGTGGAGGGCCTTCCCGGCCGTGGTCGTGCTCTTGCCGCCCTGCCGGGTGACGAGGAGGAGCGAGCGCTTCGCCTCGCTGGTCAGGACGGCGCGCTGCCACGGGTCCGGCTCCATCCCCGCCGCGCGTACCATGGCCACGGGGTCGGAGGCGAAGTCGACCTCGGCACGGCGGGGCGCACCGAAGGCCTCGGCGCGCACGTCGGCGAAGACGCGGCGGGGGGAGGCGTCGAGGAGGCCCACCCTAGGCCAGTTGGATGCCGTTCCAGCCATCGAGGATGCGGTTGAGGGTGTCGGTGTCGTCGAGCTCGGCCTCGACCACGCGGCGGACCTCGGTGAGGATGCGGAGGAGGTCCTTCCGGCTGACCGCGCCGTCGAGCTGGAGCCGCTTCTCGGCCTGCGCGATCTTGGCCACCGTCGAGAGCAGGCGGTAGGCGTCGGCGACGTCGAGCACCTTCCGCGGCTTCGCCGGGAGGGGGTTCCCGTCCTCGTCGGTGTTGAAGCTGGCGTGCCAGAGGAGGAGCGCCTCGCGCCACTCATCGTAGCGCTCGATGAAGTCGACGAAGAGGGCGCGGGCGGCGCCGAGCTCGGGGAGGACGTTGAGCGGGTCCGGGTCCGCCTCGTACTCGGCGATGAGCCCGCCGAGGCGCTCCCGGTTGACCTTGCTGTAGCGGCCGGACTTGATCGGGGTCCGGCCGCCGTGGAGGTAGCACCGCCCCTCGCCGACGTGGTCCGTCCGGAACCCCGCCGGGTGCCTGCAGGGCTTCCCACTCTTCGTCTTCGCTCCGCACTTCTGCATAGGGTATCCCCCTCGAGGGGGCCTGCATGGGGTCTCGTCGCCAGCCACTCAAGCGGTCGCTTCGAGCTGGCGCTCGCTCGCGAGCCGCGCCGACTTCGCCTCCTCGCGCTGGCGTTCCTGCTGCTCGGCCCTTGCGATGCGGCCGCCGGTCACGTTCACGGCCTCCTTCAGCGCGCCGGGCGTGCCTTCCGGCCATGCCGGCGCCGGGGGCGCAGGCCAGGTGGACGTGATGGGGCCGCTGAGGCCGAGGGCCTGGCTTCCGAGATCGGCAGCGGCGACGAGGTCCGTCTCGCCTGAGCGGAGCGCGCCCCAGTACTCGTTGCTCGTCGCCCCCTCGCGTTCCGCTTGGCGGGCGAGACGCGCGACAGCGCGCCGGGCTTGGTCGTAAGCTTTCCCCCGCGCCACGGACTCAGCGACGAGGCGGTCGAACGTCTCGACGAGCTCGGCGATCAGCGCCCGTTGTTCCGTCTTCGCCGCCCCGGCAGCTGAGGCCTGCTCCTTCGCCTCGTCGAGCAGCGTCTCGACGCGCTGCTTGCGTTCGGCTTCTCGGAGCGCGGCCTCGGCCGTTGCCAGGCGCTCGGCGACGCGGCCGAGCGTGCCCTCGAGGGCGGTGTGCCGGGCCTGCGCCTCGGTCACGGCCTGGGCGACGCCGTCTCCGCCTTGTATGGCGGCCTCCTGCGCATCGTGGAGGGCGGCGGCGGCCTCCGCCACCTCCTCGGTCAGCTCATCGTGGCGGCGGCGCAGCGCACCGATCTCGGCTTCCAGGCGCTTCGCGCTAGGCTTCGTGTCACGCGTTGCGTCCGTGGGGGCGTGGCCGGTGTCGGCCGTCTGGCTCTTGCTCATGGCGGTTCCTCTTCGGAATTCGGTGCGGGGTGGGGGTTCAGTTGAGCCCGGTTCAGTCCTTCCAGGGGACGTCCTGCGCGCTCTGGAACGGGTAGCGGCCACCCGCCCAGGGGTCTCCGGATGCCTCCCTGGCCTTCTCTGCGCGCTCGGTCCGGCCCGTCGCCAGGCGCTTGGCGAGGGGGCGGCTCTTCTCGACCCACGCGAGGCGGGCGTCGGCGTCGCCGGGGCCGGGGTCGAAGGCGCGGAGGTCGCTGGACCAGCTGGCGACCTCCGCGTCGATCTGTTCGTTGACTCTCTCGGCGGCGGTGGGGGTGCTCATGGGATCGGGGTAGGATTGGGGGTCGAAGTCGTGGAGGATCCGCTCGGCGTCGCGGGCGAGGGCGGCGGAGGCCGTGCCGATGACCTTCCGGGCCTGACCCTCCTTCGCCACGATGCGCGCGCGGCTGCCCTCGTACTCGATCCGGCCGTCGGCCTTCACGATGACGAGGGCGAGGCGGCGAGCGGCGCGCTCGGCGGCGGCCTCGGCATCGAAGGGGGCAGGTCCATGCTGCAGTATCATGCGGGCACCTCCTGGCCTTCGAGCGCGCTCTTTATCATCTGGGCGAGGGTGTCGGCGTCGGTGGGCTTCTCGGCGATCTCGAAGGCGTAGCGGAAGAGCACCTGATCCTCGGGCGTGAAGCGGTCGGTGTTGGTGCGGAACCACCGCTCCATCTTGTTGAGACGGAGGCGGGTTTGGCGCGGGGTGGCGGCTGCTTCCATCTCAGAACGGGGCCTCTCCCGGTTGGCCGTCGAGGCCGGCGCCGAGGTCTTCGTCGGCGTCCCACGCGAGGGCGGGCGGAGGGCTGGCTACACCGTCGCCGCCGGGCATCGAAGGCGAGGCCGGAAGCGTCGGCACCTCGGCCGCGCTCGTCTTCTCGTATTCGCCGCGGCGCAGGCGGGTGATGAGGCCGTGCCGGTCGAGCATCGCCTTCAGGGCGCGCTCGACGGCACTCGTGCTCATACCCAGAGCTTTGCCCGCCTCGTGCGCCTCAGCCGTCTTGAAGGTGGCGGGGAGGGCGTCGAAGAAGCGGCGGCGCTCCTCGCTCTCCAGCTTCGCGGCGGGGTCTTCGGCGAAGAGGGTAGCGAGCGCGGCGGCGTGTTCGAGGTAACAGAGCACGATTGCACACGCCGCCTCTACCTCGGCGTTCGTGGGGGCGTAGCTCTTCACCGTCGCGAGGTCGGCCCCCTCGGCCTGCAGGCGATACGCAGCGAGTGCGCCGGCGGTGCGGACGGCGCGGAAGGCGCCGCGCTTGACGCTGGCGAAGAGCTCCGGCCGCCCCTCGAGGTTCACCTCCTGCAGGCGGCGGGCGAACACGGCGTTGACGTACTCCTGTTGCTCCCGGTCGAGCCGGAAGAAGAGCGGGCGGGGGCGCCCGTCTTCGTCGTAGACCGTCCGGTGGGCGAGCGCCTGGTGGAGGGCATCGCCGGTGCGGGCGATGCGGTCGAGCGCCTCGTCTAGCTCTTCGTCGCTCTCGTCCTCGAACTGGTCGATGAACACCGGCGGGGTGTGGAAGGCGTAGTGCAGGACGCGGGAGAACTGCCCGTCCTCAGTACCGCGCGTCCACGCGGTGTAGCTCGAAGGCGTCCCGCTGAGTGCGAAGGCTAGCTCGGGTTTGGGGATGCGGATGGGGGTCTCGCCTTTCCTGTCTCGACTGAGCGGCTCGTTCTCGTCCGACTTGAGCAGCAAGGCGCGGTTGTCGCCCCAATCCTGCTTCTGGGCCGTCGAGAGTGTCATGATCTCCGAATCCACCATGAACCCCTTGCCGCCGGTGGCGAGCAGGAGGTCGGTCGTAGCTCGCTCACTCGCGTTGGAGCTGAAGACGAACTGCCGGTATGGCGGCTCGGGCCCGTTCCTCCGCTCGTCCTTGTCGAGCGCAAGCCAGCGTTGGCGCTCGCCCTCGGCCTCCTCTCGGAGGCGGTCGTCTACGCGCTTCGCGCAGCCCGTCGCGAGGCTCATAGCGCTCTTCCCGCTACCGGCCGGGGCGATGACGGCGGCCATGAGGTTGAGCCCCTTCCAGACGCGGCCGTACTTCGTCCGCACGCCGTGCGCGAAGGCTGTGAGCAGCGGGAGCAGGCCGGTGAGGAAGACGTCGCGCTCGTGCCCCTCCCGGAGCAGCAGGCAGGCGCGGCGGATCTCGTCGTGCAGCCCCTGCCCCTCGTATACCGAGGCCGGGATCGACGGGCCGTTCGTGGCCGGCGCCTCGGCGGGCGAGTCGTCCGACTTCTCCGCAACGACGTGTCCGTTGACGCGGTGCCCGTCCCTGCCGGGCGGGGTGTACGACTCCGACACGGTGGCGAGGGCCTTCTCGATTTGCTGAGCGCCCCAGGTCGATCCGCCGCGCTTCTCGTCCCACTTCGGGCGCATCCGGTTGGAGCCTCGGAAGAGCCGGTCGAGCTCCGCAGAGTCCTGCGTGTAGAACGCGAGGATGCAGAGCATGGCGAGGTCTCCCCGGCTCACGTCGCCCTCGTAATCGGACGAGTCCCCGGCCCAGAGGCGGAGGAACTTCGCGGCGTTGGCCGCGCGGCTGGCGAGGGCGAAGGCGTCGCCGTTCGGTGTACTCGGAGCGGCGGGGCGGGGCATCGATTCGGGCGACGGCGCGGCGAGGCCCTCGACGTACTCCCACACGCCGCGGAGGGCGTCCTCGTCGGCCTCCGCGATCTCGGCCGGGGCGTGCTCGAAGACCTGGCCGGTGAGGGTGAGGTACCGGCCCTCGGTGTACCACTCGAGCTCCGGCCGCTTCGGGCCGGGCACGCTGGGGACGTGCCCTTCGAGGCACTTCCGGTTGCCGACGCCTTCGGGCAGGCGGCCACGCAGGAAGAGGCGGAGGCCGGTGCCGGAGGGCGTCACCTCGGTGTACGTCGCCGGCAGCACGTCGAGCACGCGGCGAGCCCAGGGCTGCAGCCCATCGGCCGAGCCGTTGCCGGTTCGGAGGCAGCCGTCGAGGTCTACGCCTACGAGCTCGTTGTCCGTCTCGACCACGATCCCGACGCCGGAGAAGGGGCGGTCGGTGTCGAGGCTCTGCTCGTACGCCGAGCGGGCCGTCTCGAAGTCCGTCCACGTCGCCGGGTCGTTCGACTTCGCTTTCCGGCGGCTCGCCTGAAACGGGATCTTCGTCCACTCCTCGCGCTTCGCGCTCCACACGTACATCCACAGGACGAATTGACGGAGCGCCCGGAGTGCGGGCGGGATGCTCTCGAATCGGGGGCGGGGGGCTTGCGGTCGCTCGCTCATGCCGCACGCTCCACCGGCCGGAAGCCGATAACCTGCTGGGCCGCTTCGGCGGCGAGGTTTTGGAGGCGGGCGCGCTCGGCCGTGTCGAGCACGGCGGGGGCTCCCCGGAGCGACGGCCAGACGAAGCGGGGGCCGTGCTGGGTGTGCCGGACGAGGCAGCGGACGTGCAGCCCAGCGACGGCGAGGGTCACGTCGGCGACTTCATCGCGGGAGCGGGAGAAGCGGAATGCCTCGGCGCTCACGACTGAGGGCTCGCTGCGGACGAGGGCGGGGCGTCCGTGGACGGCCGACCGGTGGGGGTTGCGCTGAAGGGGTCGTGGCTTTAACTTGGGCATCGTCGTCGTTGACGTTTCTGATCGCCGCTCTCAGCTTTTGCAGGGCTTTGAGAGCGGCGATCTTCGTTTATGAAGAGCCCTCAACGAGGGCGTTGACGTCGGAGGCCTTGAAGAGCACACGGCGGCCGACGGTGTGGCCTGCGATCTCGCCGTTGCGGCGGAGAGTCCACAGGGTGGTCTTGCTGATGCTGAGTCGCTCGCATACCTCCTCGATCGTGAGGAGGCCGTCGCCCTCGGTCGGCGCCGGCGGCTGCAGCGCGGCGAGCTCCTCGCGCACGACGTCGCGCACGGTCTCGCGGAGCATCTGCTGGAAGGCGTCGAGGTCGAACATGGGCGGTGGTGGGTATCGGGCGAGGGCTCCCGCGCGTGCGACCGCATGCGGGAGCCCTCGGAGCAAGTGCCGACGGGAGGGGCAGCTTGCGGGGAATGTCGCGTCTTGCATTGCGGTCGCTGCCATAGAATCGAGGCCCCTCGGCGCGGACAATGTCCTCAGCCTGTCCTTTCTTGCTCTAGATGAAGCGCCCCTGCGATTCTAGTAGCATGCTTGTCGAGTACGGTGCGTCGATCTGGGTCCTGAAGGCGTTCCCCACGTTCCACCTTCGACATCATGCTCCGGACTGAGCTCCACTTGTTCCGCCCTGGCAAAACGAATCGGCTCTGGTAGCGATCTACACGGCCTCTGTGTTGCCACTCCCCACCCTCCCAAGGGAGTTGGAGAAGGACATACGCTAGCTCGGTGATGCTTCCCTCCCAGTGGCATTCGCCAGCTCTCACTTCCCACAAACCCCTTTCGTGCGTGTCTAGGGGCGGCCCCGGTAGATCCTCCGGTGGGTCTTCCGGGGGAGGGAGCGGGACGCCATGGGCATCATAAGCCGCCGAGAGCTCGGCCTCCGTAGGCGTGAGAAAGCCGTACAATGCCTCGAAATCTCTCGGGAGGCCGAGCTCAACCCGCTTCAACACGTTGAGGGAGATGCCGTGGCGCATCCACAGCACGTCGTGACGCGCGATCAAGTCGCGTTGCCGCTCGTGCAGCTTGAGGTATGCCTCCTCCTGTCCCGGCTTCGCTTCGTACGCCGCACCGGTGCCGAGGCCGAAGAAGGCTTCGGCCTCGGGGAGGTGCTCCTCACGCGTGAGGTCGGGTAGCCTCGCCTCGTTGCGTTGCATCTCTGCCTGTAGCTCCAGGATGCCCTTGTCGAGGTCTTCCATCTCTTCCCGCACCCGGCGAGGGCCGCCGGCCGCCAGCGCCGCCACGGCGGCCCCTCGGTGCGGCTCGTAGAGCGCGCGGAGGCGGTCCACTTCGAACCCGTCGACGTTCTGCCCGATACTCGGCGGGAACACCAGCGTGCCGAACCACGCCTGTGCGTGGTAGGACTCCGGCACTTGACCGCGCCCCTGGAGCAGCTCGTTCAGCCGCCTGAGTTTCCCCGCGGTCAGCTGCTTCCGGATGCGCAGTCGCTTCTCGCTATCAGGTAGCGCCTCCCACCGTCGTTGCGCCGCCTCCTTGAACCTCTGTCCCATCTCGCGAGCCTTGCTAGGAAAGTCCATGGTGGTTGCCTTTGCTTTTCTCAGTTACCCTCGCTTCCGTCGCTTCCCTCGGTTCCGTCACTTCCGTCAGGGGTGAGGGAAGACGAGGTGAGACCGTCGAACACACCGTGTAGGGCCGCGCGAAGGCGGCTGTGGTCCTGCCCTGCATAGACCTTCAGGCTCTTCAGGTCCTGGTGCGTGAAGCCGAGCAGTTCGTTCATGCTGAGGCCGGATTGCAGGGCCAGCGTCACGAACGTCTTGCGCGCGGCGTGTGTCGTGATGGCCTCGTGCTTGGGGCTGGTCTCGCTCACGCGCTCGCCCCCCTTCATCCTGTGGATGGTCACGGGCTCGTCGATGCCGGCGAGACGGGCAACCCCTTTGAGGAACTCGTTCGCCTTCTGATTCGATAGCTTCGGCATCGGGCGGGCCTTGCTGCGCCGGCCCTCGATGATGGCGCGAGCCGGGGAGGGGAGGGGCACGGGGAGCGTGGTGTTCGTTTTCTTGACGTAGAGGAACCACGTCTCCGGGCTCCCCTTCGGCCGGAGGTCGTCCCACTCCATCGCCTGCACGTCGGCGAAGCGCTGCCCCGTGACCGCGGCGAAGACGAAGAGGTCGCGGGCAGCTTCGTGCCCTCGCCGCGGTACAGTGCCGGAGAGGTCCACCGCGGCGAGGCGGGCGAGCTCCTCGGCCGAGAGGTAGAGCGCGAAGTTGGAGGCCGTAGGCAAGGGCTTGGCCGCCGGCACGGTGGCGAGGGCGCCGCGCTCCACCATCCACCGGAGGAACCCCTTCGTCCGAGTGAGGAGCTTGTTCGTCGTCGTGTTCTGCAGGCCCTTCCCCACGAGGTAGGCCGCGAAGTCGTCGAGCCAGCCGGCGCCGATCGCCTCCGGCTTGGCGTCCTTCGAGACGAACCCCTGGAGGTGCCCCTGCAGCGTGTTGTACACCTGCACCGTGCTCTCGCGGTAGCGTGCACGCTTGCCTTCGAGGAAGCGCTCGAAGAGGTCGAGCACGCTGGGTGTGGCCTCCTGGGCCTTCTTGCCCAGCCGGGACCGGAGCGCTTCGCGGAGGCCTTCGTCGTCGGGGAAGTCGAGGAGCATCCGCTCGGCGTCGGACTTCAGCCGAGCGAGCGCGCCGTTGAGGTCCGTGCTGCCAGGCACGGCGGAGCGGACACGCTGTTGCTTTGGGGCCCAGTCAGAAGGCTTCACCTTTACGGACGTCAGCACCTTGATCTGCGTCTCCCCACGGAGAGCGACGAGGGCGACACCTACGGGATCGTTACCCGTGCTCTTGCGCTTGTTGAGGTAGAACCGGACTCCCATGCATCCTCCGTCTCGGGTGAAGGCGGGGGA